>BEIA01000023.1 GCA_002898715.1 bacterium HR24
GCGGCCGAGGAGCTGGACGCGGCCGTGGCGGAGGTGGTGAGCATGCTCCTGGCCGGCGGCCCCCACGCCCAGGCGGCCTGCAAGGAGCTGGTGCGACGCGTGGCCAGGGAGCGAGGCCCCCAGATAGACGAGTATACCGCTCAGCTGATTGCCACCCTGCGCACAGGCCCCGAGGGGCAAGAGGGCATCCGCAGCTTCCTGGAGAAGCGCCGGCCCGGCTGGGCGGGCGAGGGCTGATGTTCAAGAAAGTCCTCATTGCCAACCGGGGAGAGATAGCGGTACGGGTGGCCCGCACCTGCCGCGCCCTGGGTATCGCGACGGTGGCCGTGTACTCCGAGGCCGACCGCCGCGCCCTGCACGTGCTGGAGGCCGACGAGGCGGTGCCCATCGGCCCGGCACCGGTGACGGAGAGCTATCTGAACATCCCGGCCATCGTCGAGGCGGCCCTGCGCACGGGCGCAGAGGCCGTCCACCCTGGCTATGGGCTTCTGTCCGAGAACGCCGCCTTCGCCGAGGCCTGTCGAGAGGCGGGGCTCGTGTTCGTGGGGCCGCCGCCCGAGGCTATCCGCCTCATGGGCGACAAGTCGGCCGCCCGCCGCCTCGCCGCCTCCCACGGGGTGCCCATCGTCCCGGGCTACGACGGCGACAGCCAGGAGCCGGAAGCGCTGCTGGCCCAGGCTCGGCGCCTGGGCTTTCCTGTGATGGTCAAGGCGGCGGCGGGTGGCGGGGGGAGGGGCATGCGCCTCATCGACCGGGACGAGGACTTCCTCGAAGCGGTGGAGAGCGCCCGCCGCGAGGCCCAGCGTGCCTTCGGCGACGGCCGCCTGCTGCTGGAGAAGGCGGTGGTGGGGGCGCGCCACGTGGAGGTGCAGGTGCTGGCCGATACTCACGGCAACTACCTGCACCTGGGGGAGCGCGATTGCTCGCTGCAGCGCCGCCACCAGAAGGTGGTGGAGGAGGCCCCCTCGCCAGCCGTGGACGAGGCCCTGCGCCAGCGGCTGGGCGAGGCGGCCCTGGCGGTGGCCCGCGCTGCCGGCTATGTGAACGCGGGCACGGTGGAGTTCCTGCTGGACAGCGAAGGCAGCTTCTACTTCCTGGAGATGAACACCCGCCTGCAGGTGGAGCACGGAGTTACCGAACTGGTGACGGTCCTGGACCTGGTGGCCCTCCAGCTACTGGTGGCCGGCGGCGAGCCCCTGCCCCTGCGCCAGGAGGACGTGCGCCTGCGCGGCCACGCCTTCCAGTGCCGCATCTACGCTGAGGACCCGTTCTCGGGCTACCTGCCCAGCGCGGGCACCGTCGCTGTCTTTCAGCCTCCACAGGGCGAGGGCATCCGCAACGACGTGGGCACCTATGCCGGCGACGAGGTGACCGCATACTACGACCCTCTGGTGGCCAAGCTGCTGACCTGGGGTGCCGACCGGCGCGAGGCCCTCGCCCGCATGCGCCGGGCCCTGGACCAGTACCGCATCGAGGGCATTCGCACCAACCTGCCCCTGCTGCGGGCGGTGATGGCCCATCCGGTCATGGAGGCAGGGCAGGTCACCACCGACTTCCTGGAGACGCGCTTCACGCCCGAGGCGCTGGTGGCCGCGCCGGTACGCGAGGCCCTCCTGTCCGCCTTCGGCGCCGCCGTGAGCGGAGCGCTTGGCCATGGCGACCCGTGGCTGGCCCTGGGGCCGTGGCGGCCCGGCGGTTTGGTGGCCTTCATCGTGGAACACGAGGGGCGGCCCTGGACAGTGTCGGGGCGGCGGCAGCCCGGCAGCACCCGCCGCTGGCAGCTGACAGTAGAGGGACAGGAGGTGGAGGCCGTTTTCGCTCCCGGGCCCGATGGGCGCGTACTGGTGGAGAGCGGGGGCCGCTCGTGGCCCGCGCGGGTACAGCTCCTGCCCGATGGGCTGCTGGTGGAGCAGGCAGGCCGGTCGTTCCATCTCCGCTGGCACCGCCCCGAGCCCACGGAGGCGCGGGCCGTCGCCGGTCGGGCGGAGGGCCACGTGCTGGTGGCCCCCCTCAGCGGCATCGTGGTCAAGGTGGCGGTAGAGGAGGGGCAGCGAGTGCGCGCCCGCCAGACGCTGCTGGTCCTGGAGGCCATGAAGATGGAGCACAGTGTGGACGCCCCTGCCGACGCTGTGGTGCAGAAGCTCCACTGTCGGCCGGGCGACAGGGTCAGGGAAGGTCAGGTACTGGTAGAGCTGGAGCCTGAGGGGGCGAGAGGATGAAGCTTCCCGAGCGCGTGGTCATCACCGAGGTGGGGCCCAGGGACGGGCTCCAGAACGAGGCCCGCATCATACCCCTGGAGGACAAGGTAGCCCTCATCGACCGTCTGTCGGAAACGGGGCTGAAACGCGTCGAGGCGGCGTCCTTCGTGCATCCCAGGGCCATACCCCAGATGGCCAACGCGGCCGAGGTCATGGCCGGCATCCGGCGACGACCGGGCGTCACCTATGTGGCCCTGGTGCCCAACGAGGTAGGGGCCAGGAACGCCATCGCTGCCGGCGCGGACGAACTGGCGGTGGTGGTATCCGCCTCCGAGTCGCACAACCGGGCCAACCTGAACCGTGCCATCGCCGAGACCCTGCAGGAGATCGCCAAGGTGGCGCGGCTGGCGGAAGAGGCGGGGCTGCCCTGGGCGGGCTACATATCGACGGCCTTCGGCTGCCCCTACGAGGGGGCCGTGGACCCGGACAAGGTGCTCTCCCTGGCCCGGCAGTTGCGCGACCTGGGCGCCTATGCGGTGGCCCTGGGAGACACCATCGGTGTGGCCAACCCGCGGCAGGTGTACGAGCTGGCCTCGCGGTTCTTCGCCGAGGTGCCGGGGGTGCCCCTGCGCCTCCATTTCCATGACACTCGTGGCGCAGCGCTGGCCAACGTCTTGGCGGCCATGCAGGCCGGGGCCGACCAGTTCGACGGCTCGATAGGCGGCCTGGGTGGCTGCCCTTACGCTCCGGGCGCCTCGGGCAATGTAGCCACCGAGGACATGGTGGCCATGCTGGAGGCCATGGGCGTCGAGACGGGGGTCGACCTCCAGGCGCTGGTAGAGGTCTCCTGGTTCGCCGAGCAGGTGGTGGGGCGTCCCCTGGAAGGGAGAGTGAGGCGGGCCCTGCGCAAACGTGATTGACCCGAGGTATTGTAACGCCCCTTAGCGGCAGCTATAATTATGCAGGCCATAGGGTGCGGTTATACGCCGGCGGCAGAGGCCCGTAGGGGGTAGCACCCTGCGGGCTTTAAAGCGCCACCGCCCACCGGCCGATAACAGGACAAGACGCGAGGGAGGAACGATGAGCCAGCCCACCAGCGCGCCGGAGATCGCCCGCGGCCTGCGAGGCGTTGTCCTCGACACTACCAGCACCTGCCATATCGATGGCGAAGCAGGGAAGCTGTACTACCGCGGCTATAGCATCCACGACCTGGCCGAGTACTCCACCTTCGAGGAAGTGACCTACCTCCTGCTCTACGGGCGGCTGCCGCGCCGCGACGAGCTGGAGGAGATGGACCGCCGCCTGCGCCAGAGCCGCAGCGTGCCGGCGCCAGTGCTGGACGTGCTGCGGGTGGTACAGAAGGCGCACCCCATGGACGCGCTGCGCACGGGCGTCTCTGCCCTGGCCGCCTTCGACCCCGAGACTGCCGACACCTCCCTCGAGGCGACGCTGCGCAAGGCGGAGCGCCTCATCGCCCAGGTGCCGACCCTGGTGGCCGCCCACGACCGCATCCGCCGCGGTCTGGAGCCGGTGCCGCCCAGGGAGGACCTCTCGCACGCTGCTAACTTCCTCTACATGCTCCACGGCCGGGAGCCGGACGCCGAGGCGGTGGACGCCATCGACATGGACTTCATCCTTCACGCCGAGCACGGCTCCAACGCTTCGGCCTTCGCCGCCCGTGTGACCGTCTCCACCGGCTCCGACATCCATTCGGCCATCGTCAGCGCCATCGGCACCCTGAAGGGGCCCCTGCACGGCGGCGCGGCCGAGGCCGTCATGCACATGGTGGAGGAGATCGGCGACCCCAGCCGGGTGGACGAGTACATCCAGCGCATGCTGGCCGAGGGGCGTCGCATCATGGGCATGGGCCACCGCGTGTACCGGGTGGAAGACCCCCGCGCCCGGCACATGCGGGAGCGGGCCCGCGCCCTGGGCGAGCGGCTGGGCCAGCCCAAGTGGTACCAGATACTGGAGCGCATCGCCGAGCTCACGGCGCCGTTGCGCTCCCGTGGCATCTCCCTGAACGTGGACTTCTACGCCGGCTCTGTCTACTACCTGCTGGGCATCCCCGAAGACCTGTTCATCCCCATGTTCGCCATCGGCCGGATGCCTGGCTGGTGCGCCCACGTGCTGGAGCAGATGCAGGACAACGTCCTCATCCGACCGCTGCTCCAGTACTCGGGGCCCATCGACCTGGAATACGTGCCCATCGACCAGCGCTAGGCGTCGGGGCAGACCCCCGGTCTGGCAGGAAGGGCCGCCGCCGGCCCGAGCACGCCAGTACAGGCGACTGGTCGGGGCCGACGTCTCTGGGGGCCACGACGCTCAGAGCAGCAGTAGTTGCGGGCTGCAGGGGCGGGAGGCGGGACGCCCCGGCTGTCACTCGATACGTTCGACCCGCAGGCGGAGCCTGCCGGCTGGCACCTCTACCTCCACCTCTTCGCCTTCCCGCCGGTCAAGCAGTGCCCGGCCCACGGGCGAAGCGCTGGAGATCTTGCCCGCCTTGCTGTCGGCCTCGGCAGGGCCGACGATGGTGTAGCGCAAGACCTGGTCGGTGGCCAGGTTGCGGACCTCGACAGTGCTGCCCAGCTGGACGCGCTGGCCGTCGCCTCGGTCGCTGATGATGACGGCCCGCCGCAGCATGGACTCCAGCTCGCGTATGCGCGTCTCCAGGTGGGAAAGCTTCTCGCGGGCGGCCTGAAGCGGCGCGTTCTCGCGGAAGTCCTTGTCCAGGGCGGCCCGCCGTATCTCGTCGGCGATGAGGGGACGCTGGGCCTTCAGGGACTCCAGCTCTTGCTGCAGGGCGGCATAGCCCTCGGCAGTCATCTCGATGGGCGGCAGGTCGGGCGCAGGCCCTTGCCTGGCCGGGCGGGACCGGGGGACGCGCACGTGCTGGGCCAGGTTCTGGTCGATGAGCTTCCACCGACGGAGCTGGGAGAGGAAGTTGCGCAGCTCCTCGGCCTGGCGTCGGCCCTCCTCACTGCTGCCGAGGCTTTCCACGTAGCGCTCGATGTCCCTGGGGTTCAGGTCGGAGAGGGGGGCCTCGGGCTTGAACCAGCGCCGGACGAAGGCGTCGATGCTGGCCCGCGCCCGCTCCGAGGCGACGCCGAGACTGCTGAGGTAGCGCTCTGCTGCCTCGCCGAGGGTGGTCTCCGACATGGCAAAATCCATTGTAGGGACGACGGCGGAAGCGGGTCAACGTGGACTACCGGCCTGACACGGAGATGGCCGTGCTGCTCCGGGGCGCAGAGGCCCTGGGGCTGTCGCTGTCGCCGACGGAGACGGACGCCTTCGCCACCTACCTGACAGAGCTGTTGCTGGCCTCCCCGGCTGCCGACCTGACCAGCATCCGCGACCCCGGGGAGGTCCAGAGGAGGCACTTCCTGGAGTCGCTGGCCCTCGGCCGCGCTCTCGAGTCGCTGGGCCTGCTGGAGCGGGGGCGGGAGACACGGGCCATCGACATCGGCAGCGGCGCGGGACTGCCCGGGGTACCGTTGCGCATCGTCTGGCCGTCGCTCCGGCTGACGCTCCTGGAGGCAGAACGCCGCAAGGCGGAGTTCTTGCGGCGGCTGATATCGCTCCTGGGGCTGGACGACGTGCAGGTGGTCTGGGCCCGCGCCGAGGAGATGGCGCGGCAGCCTGGCCACCGGGAAGCGTACGACCTGGCCCTGGCACGGGCGGTGGCGCCCATGCCCGTGCTGGCGGAGCTGGCCCTCCCCTTTCTGCGGGTCGGGGGCCACCTGGCGACGCCCAAGGGCGAGAGGGCAGCGCGCGAGGTGGCGGAGGCAGCTCGCGCCCTGGCCGAGTGCGGCGGCCAGGTAGTGCTGGTGGAGCCACTGGCTGTCCCTTACCCGGGCCCAAGGCCCACCCTGGTGCTCGTGCGCAAGGTCTCCCCCACCCCGGAGCGATATCCCCGCCGGCCCGGGATACCCGCCAAGCGCCCGCTGCGGTAAGCTTAGACGAGGCCCAGGCCCCGCAACTCGGCCGACGGAGGTGATGTGATGCGGGAGCGGCGACCCATAACCACCACGGGCCACTGGCTGCAGCGGCTCGTGCGCCTGGACCTCGAGGCCTTCCGCGACGTGGCCGGAGACGCGTCGGCCACCCTGCCCATGCTGGCGCTGGTGGCTGCGGCCAGCTTCCTGTGCGGCCTCGGCTCCTGGCTGTGGTGGGTGTTCCAGTCCCGCGAGGCCGCGGGAGAGGTCTTCGTCAAGACCCTGCTGGTAGGTGGACTGCTGCAGGTGCCGGTGTGGCTCCTCTGGGTCTACGTGACGTACCAGGTGCTGACCCTGGCCTTCGGTGTGCGGGCGGAGTTCTACGGCCTGGTGCGCGCCATGGGGCTGGCCTTCGCGCCCATGGCCCTTACGGTGCTGATGGCGGTGGCCCAGCTAGCGGTGCCCCTGGCGGTCATCCCGCTGGCGGCCACGGTCCTGCTCTCCCTGGTGGCGGTGGAGGCGGCCTCCGATGCCGAGCCGGGGCAGGCGCTGCTGGCCACGCTGGCCGGCTTCGCTGCCTTCGCCCTGGTGATGGGCATCCTGGCCAACATCGCCGAGGTGGAAGGGATCGGCGGCGTGGCGCCGGGGCTGTTCTTCTTCGCCCTCGACTTCTAGGGAGGGAGCCTTGCCCCCTGCTGGGCCCAGGGGCCTCTCGGGCAACGTCTGGAAGCTCTGCCTGTACCAGCTCCTGTTCAACCTCGGCCTGTGGTGGCCCATCTGGGTCCTGTACCTGCAGGAGGTGCGGGGGCTGACCCTCGCCCAGGTCGGCGCGCTGGAGATCCCCTTCTGGCTGACCATCGCCCTCACGCAGGTGCCGGCGGCTGCCCTGGCCGACCGCTGGGGGCGGCGGCCGGTGCTGGTCATGGCCGCCCTAACGCAGGCAGCGGCGGTGGCCTTCTTCGGCCTGGCCGACAGCTTCACTCTGCTGGTCCTGTCGTACCTCGTGTGGGGGGCGTCCTACGGCATGGCCTGGGGGCCCGACGCGGCCTTCCTCTACGACACCCTCCGGGCGACGGGGCGTACAGCGCAGTACGCGCGCCTGATGGGCCTGGCCATGGCCTGCAACACGGCAGGGATGGTGCTGGGGACGTTCATCGGCGCGCCGGTGGCGGCCGCCATCGACCTGCGCGCGCCCATATTCCTCAGCAGCGGCCTGGCATTGGCAGCGGCGGCCGTGGCCATGGGCTTCCGTGAGCCCCTGGTCGCCTTCCGCCACGAGATGTCTGCCTCCCTGCTGGCCACGGCGCGGGATGGCCTGCGGACAGTGCTCGCCAGCCCGCCGCTGGCCCTGGCCATCGCCCTCTTGGCCGCGGCCACGGTGGCCAACCTGGGGCCCGTGCTGTTCGTCCAGCCCTTCCTGGCCGGCCACGGTGTCGAGGTGGGCGAGACGGGCCTCTGGCAGACGCCCATGCGACTGGTGGGCATGGCCGGGGCGCTGGCGGCGTACCGGCTGGCGGGCCTGCTGGGGCTGCCCAGGGGTGTCGCCCTGCTCATCGCGATGGGAGGGGCAGCTTACGGCGTCCTGGCACTGTGGGACTCCCTGTACGCCGCCGGGGGCTTCTTCGCCCTCGCGTTCGTGTTCGCGGCCAGTCGCCCCCTGCTCACGGACTACATCAACGGGCGCGTCTCCAGCGGCCAGCGGGCCACTGTAGCCTCCCTAGGCACCCTGGCGGGGGCGCTGGTGTTCGCTCCGGCGGCGCCGGTGCTGGGGCACCTGGCCGACGTCTCGTTCGGGCTGGCAGCCGGGGTGCTGGCCTGTCTTCTGGGAGGGGGTGGGCTGTGCCTGCTGCTGCTCTGGCGCCATGCTGAGGCCCGAGAGCGCCCCGCCAGGCCCATGCCAGCACAGGTGCCCCAGGGCCCCGCCCCGGGCTAGGGCACTACTTCCACCCCTTCGCCATCCACCACTTCGCCGATGGCCCAAACGGTGGCGTCTACTCCTGCGGCGGCGATGCGGGAGGCGCTCCCGGCGGGGACTGCCATCAGCAGTCCGCCCGACGTCTGGGGGTCGAAGAGGGCCAGGCGCAAGGGCTCGTCCAGAGACTCGTCCACCTGCACGCGGGGTCCGAAGTAGCGTTGGTTGCGATGACCGCCGCCGGAGTAGATGCCGCGCGCGGCGTAGTCCAGCGTGCCGGGCAGCAGGGGCACGGCGCTGGCCCTGATCCGCAGCCGCGCCCGGCTCTGCAGGGCCATCTCCCAGGCGTGGCCGATGAGGCCATAGCCTGTGATGTCGGTGACGGCGTGGGCGCCCAGGGCCCGGGCCACGTGCACGGCGTGGCGGTTGAGGGCCTTCATGGAGGCTACCGCCGCCGCCAGGTGCTCTGGTTCCGCCACCCCCTGCTTGCCGGCGGTGGTGACGATGCCGGTGCCGATGGGCTTGGTGAGGAGGAGCGCGTCCCCGGGCCTGGCGCCGCCCTTGGTCAGCACCTGCTTGGGGTGGACCAGCCCCAGGACGCACAGCCCATATTTGGGCTCCCTGTCTATGACCGTATGGCCGCCGGCGACCACCGCTCCTGCCTCTCGCACCTTGTCGGCCCCGCCCTGGAGGATGCGTACGACGATGTCCCGGGGCAGGTCCTCGGGGAAGCCAGCGACGTTGAGGGCCAGGGCCACCTCGCCGCCCATGGCGTAGACGTCGCTCATGGCGTTGGCGGCGGCGATGGCGCCATAGTCATAGGGGTCGTCCACCACGGGCGGAAAGAAGTCCACCGTCAGCACCGCCGCCAGGTCATCGCCGAGGCGAAGGACGGCGGCATCGTCGGGCGAGGCGAGCCCTACTAGCAGGTCGGGCATCGCCCCTGCCTGCCCATGGTCGCTCAGATGGCGCAGGACCTGCGCCAGGGCCTCGGGGCCCAGCTTGCCGGCTCAACCGGCGCAGGACGCCATCTGGGTGAGGCGGACCTCTTCGCTCATCGCTCGGTTCCTCCCGGCACCCCTAGTGTAGGGGCTGGGCGAGCGCCCCACAAGGAAGGGCGGTTGTGACAGGCTGCGGCGCGGGCCTAACATGGGCTGGGAATGGTCGAGTCGGCGCCTGTCGGCACCCTTTCGCCCCAGGAGATAGTGGACCGTCTTTCGGCCCTGTACGGCCCGCCCGAATGGCGGCCGCATGGGGACGTCATGACCGAACTGGTGTTGACCATACTCTCCCAGAACACCAGCGACGCCAACTCGGGCCGGGCGTTCATGCGCCTGAAGGCCCGCTTCCCGGACTGGGAGTCCCTCATGGCCGCCGACCCCGCCGAGATCGAGGAGGCGATAAGGGTGGGCGGCCTTTCGCAGATAAAGGCTGGCCGCATCAAGGCGCTCCTCGCCCAGGTGCTCGAGCGCGCCGGCTCCCTGGACCTGGACTTCCTGCGCCGCCTCGGCCCCACCGAGGTACGCGCCTGGCTGGAAGGCCTGCCCGGCGTGGGCCCCAAAACGGCCGCCTGCGTGATGCTGTTCGCCCTCGGCATGCCTGCCCTGCCGGTGGACACCCACGTGCACCGGGTGGCGCTACGGTTGGGACTGGTGCCGCCACGCACCCCCCCGGCCCGCGCCCAGGCGTTGCTGGAAGCGTGGGTGCCCCCGGAGCTGCACTACGCCTTTCACGTGCTCCTGATCCGTCACGGACGGCGGCTGTGCCGGGCCCAGAGGCCGCTGTGCAGCCAGTGCCCCCTCCTGGACAGCTGCCCCTACGGTCGCTCGACCATGCCTGCCTGACGCTTCTCTACAGCGCGAGTGCGGGCCCATCCTTCGCGCTGGGCCGCCCGGCAGGGCGGCGGTCGGACCTGGAGTAGGGTGCCCTTTACCGCCGTCCGTGCCTGGGTTATGATGGTCTCGGCTTGTGACGGATGTCGCGAGCCTCCCCCAGGCAGACCGCCAAGGAGAGGGAGCCATGCCGGCACGCACGGCCAGCCGCGAGGTGCTGCACGCCCAGGCGGTGCAGGACATCGCCAGGGTGCGCTTCGCCTATCCCAACGAGCGCTACCCCTACTTCAAGACCTATACCAACCACCCCGAGCGCACCATGGGCGTGCGCACCCCGAGGGGCACCGTCGTCTACCCCGACATCGTAGTCGTGCAGGACCCCGAGAACATCGTCAAGATCCTGGGCGAGGTGGAGACGGCGGAGACCGTCACCGAGGACGAGGCCCACGAGTGGAGGCTGTTCGCCGAGCTGGGGCCGCTCTACCTGTACGTCCCCACCGGCTATGCGGAGGAAGCCCAGAGGCTGTGCAAGAAGATGAAGGTACCGGTGGTGGGCATACGCACCTGGCGCTACCTCCTGGGGATGGACGAGATAGAGGTCGAAGACTACTACACTACCTGGTCGGGCCTGGAAGACCTGGCGCCCGGGCCCATCGGCCGCATACTCAAGCGGTACCTGGAGACCAAGCCCACCGTCTAGCCGCCGCCCACCCCCAGCCGGGCCATCATCTCTTCCCGGTGCTGGGGGTGCCGTTCGGCGAAGGCCCACAGCAGGCCGAAGCAGCCGGCCAGCATCATGTCACCGTGGGGCACCGCGAAGTAGGGCTGCAGCCGGCTGTCCTTCAGCTTCCAGCGCTGCGGCCCCGTGACGGCCACTGGCGGGCGGTTCCCGGTGGGACCTTCCGCGTAGAAGACGCCGTGCCCCTTGCTCCCGAACACCTCATCGTGGGACAGGGTGCCGGCCATGAGGCGCTCGGCGTAGTCCTCCAGTTGCTCGCGGCTGACCTCCCCGGTGTGGTGCTCGAACAGGGAGCGGATCCGCGTGCCGGTGAGATGGAAGGCCAGGGCGTGCATGTTGCCCAGGTTGATGACGAACTGCTCTTCCCGTCCGCCTACCTCAGGGTCCTGCAGAGCGCCCAGGGCAGCGGCCGGCCCCGTGTCCAGGAAGACCATCGGCACGCCTTCGCCCTGGGCGCAGGCCAGCAGTGCCCTGGCCCGCGTCAGGTAGGGCGGCACCTCCTCGGGCAGGAAGGCGAAGCCCAGCAGGTCGTTGCCTTTCTCCACCACCAGGCGCAGGTGGTCGAACCGGAACAGGCGGTCGGAGTAACCCGGCGGCGCGGCACCGTGGTCCAGGCAGGCCAGGGCCAGTCCGTCGAAGCGCGTATCCACCTCGAAGGCCATGAGAGCGCGGCGGATGGCCTCCAGGTCCAAGTCGCGCAGGACCACCCGCTCGGCCCGGCCATCGATGCCCCTGACCTCGTCGGGCGATACGATGGTGACGCCCATAGCCCGCACCACGTCCAGGTCGTCGTCGAAGGTCTGGGCGGCCTCGGAGGTAGCGTAGGCCGGCAGTCCAGCCTGGAGATGGCGTTCCAGGGCCCAGTGGCAGGGCCCTCCCCCCTGAACGGTGCCCACCAGCACCACCGGTCGCCCTTCGCGAGTGGCGCGGGCGATGCGCCGTGCCGCTATCTCCGTGGGCGAGGGCAACACGAGCTGTACGCAGTTCTCGATGGGCTGCTCTGAGTCGAACAGCAGGATGTCCTGGGTGCCGGTGCCTACGTCTACCGCCAGCACGCGCATGGGCCCATCCCCTCACCCACCATGATAAGGCCGCCCCGGCTAGCGGGCAGGCATCAGGTGCTGTACGAACCAGTCGCGCGCCGCGCCAGCCGCCAGCTCGAAGTCACGGGTGTAGGCGTCGAAATGCCCGCCGGGCAGGAGCACCAGTTTCTTGGGCTCCAGCGCCTGGGCGTAGGCCTCGAGGGCCAGATCGGCCGGGGTGAGCACATCCGCAGCCGCCACCACCATCAACAACGGCGTGGGCGAGATGCGGTAGATGTAGCCCCACGGCTCGTACTCGAGGAGCAGGTCCATGGTGCGCAGGGTCACCTCGTTCCGCCAGGACGGGGCGCGGGTGCGGCCCGTCTCGGTGAACCATTGCCACGAGTCGGGCGTGGGCAGGGCACACGGAGTGGCGATGGGGTCCTCGGCCACCACCGGTATCATGCCCGGCGGCTGGCCCGCGTAGCGGGCGGCGCGGTCGGCCTCCAGCATCCGGAGCAACTCGGCCAGCAGGTCGTAGCGCACCAGGCGCAGGATGTTGCGGTAGCTGCTCACCAGGGGCACCTGCGAGACGACGCACCTGACGCGTCTGTCCACGGCTGCCACCACCAGGGCGTGCCCGCCACTGTAGCTGGAGCCCCAGACGCCGATGCGCTCACCGTCCACTTCGGGCAGGGTGCGAGCGTAGGTGATGGCGTGGCGGTAGTCCCGCACCTGGGCCCAGGGGTCTATCTCCTGGCGGGGCTGGCCATCGCTGGCCCCGAAGTTGCGGTTGTCGTAGACCAGCACCCCCAGTCCGGCCTGGCTGAAGACCTCGGCGTAGCTGTCCAGGTACATCTCTTTGACCGCCGAGAAACCGTGGGCCATCACCACGGTGGGGACTGGCCCCCGGGCGCCGTCCGGATAGTAGAACCAGCCCCGCAGCGTCACGCCTTCGGCATCGAACTCGACATCGCGGCGCATGGTAGAACCCTCCTTCAGCACGAGAATGGGCATGGCCCCAGTGCGGGCCCATTATACATCTCTTTGTCGCCCGTGCTGGCCGGGGCCTCAAAGCTTTCCCAGGAGAATGAGGACGCCCACGACGATGAAGGCTACGGCCGCGACCTTCTCCACTACCTCGGTGGGGAGATAGCGGGCGCCCAGGAGTCCGAAAAGGATAGCGATGGCCGTGGCCAGGGCGAACCCGCCCAGGGCGCCCAGCATGATCACCAGGGGGGCCTTTTCACGGGCCGTCATGGCCACCACCGCGAGCTGGGTCTTGTCGCCCAGCTCGGCCAGAAATATGAGCCCGAAGGCAGAGGCCAGCGCGCGCCAGTCGAGTCCCCAGTCCATATTGCCACCTCCGCAGGGGAATGCAACGCCGACGCTTTCACGGCAGCGACTCGAGGCCGCCCAGGTACGGCCTGAGCACCTCCGGCACCGCCACCGAGCCGTCGGCCCGCTGGTAGTTCTCCAGCAAGGCGATGAGAATGCGGGGCAGGGCCAGGCCGGTGCCGTTGAGGGTATGCACGAACTCGGGCCGGGAACCCTTTTCGCGGCGGAAACGTATGCCCGCCCGCCTGGCCTGGAAGTCGGTGCAGTTGGAGCAGGAGGAGACCTCCAGCCACTCGCCCGAGCCGGGGGTCCAGGCCTCGATGTCGTAGGTCATGGCCGAGTTGAAGCCCAGCTCGCCCGTGCACAGGAGCACCACCCGGTGGGGGATGCCCAGGGCCCGCAGCAGGGCGCAGGCGTCCTCTACCAGCGCCTCCAGCTCCTCGGCCGAGCGTTCTGGTTCCACGAACTTGTACAGCTCTACCTTCTCGAACTGGTGCACCCGCTTGACACCCCGCACGTCGCGGCCCCCGGCGAACTTCTCCCGCCGGAAGCACGGCGTGTAGGCAACGTAGTAGCAGGGCAGGGTCCCGGGGGGGAGGATCTCCTCGCGGTGCAGGTTGGTCAGGGCGACCTCGGCCGTGGGCAACAGCCACAGGTCTTCCTCGGCGTCGTGGTACATGAGGCCGGCGAAGGTGGGCAGCCACCCGCCGCGCCACATGCACTCCTCGCGCACCAGGGCGGGGGTGTATATCTCCTGGTAGCCGCGGGCGGTGTGAAAGTCCAGGGCGAGCTGGATGAGGGCCCTCTGCAGCCTGGCGCCTGCGCCTTTGAGGACGTAGAAGTGGGAGCCGGAGAGCCTGGCCCCCGCTTCAAGGTCGAGGATGCCCAGGCGCTCGCCCAGCTCCCAGTGAGGCAGGGGCGAGAAGTCGAAGCTGGGCGGCTCGCCCCACTGACGCACCACCACGTTGTCCGGCTCGCCCTCGCCCTCCGGCACCCTGTCGTCGGGGAGGTTGGGGATGGTGAGAAGGAGCTGGTCCAGGCGGCGCTGCAGCTCCTTTACCTGCTCCTCCAGCCCCTCCAGCCGCTGAGAGAGGTAGGTGGAGCGGGCTACCAGGTCGTCGCGGCGGTGCTGGGCGTGACGGCGCTCGCGGGCGGGCGCCTCGGGGTCGTTGATGGTGCGGGAGAGCTGGCCGATCTCCTTGGAGAGGGCGTTGCGCTCGGCCCGTATGCCCTCGGCCTCGTGAAGGAGGCGCCGCCACTCCCTGTCCAGCTCGATGACCTCGTCCAGGGGGGCGTCGGAGTGGCGGCGGCGCAGGGCCTCCCGCACCCGTTCCGGTTCCTCGCGGATGAGCTGCAGCGATAGCATGGCCGCTCAGCCCCTCCCCTCTTTTTTCAGGGAGAGCAGTCTGAACCCCTCCAGGGCCAGGGCGCGTACATCGGGCGGGACAGGTACCGAAAGCCCGCAGGCGCCTTCCAACTCCAGGGGGCGGTCCTGCCTCAGGTCCTGCTCGGTCGCCCAGGCCAGCACCGTGCCTGGGGGCGGCGACAGCCGGGCGCCGGCCCGCGGCCGGCAGAAGTAGATGAAGTCTATGTGCTGGTGCGGCTCGCCTGGCTCGGCTGAGTTTTCCAACAGCATGGTATAGGGCGGCTGAATCTGCCCCGGGTAAGCGAAAGGGAAGACAGGGGCTGTGGGCACCACCTCTGCCAACAGCCCCGTTTCCTCTTCTATCTCTCGCAGGACACCTGTCACCGGGTCCTCGTCGGGCAGAAGGTGGCCGCCGGGCGGGACCCACATGCGCAGATGGCGGTGCCACAGGAATAGAGTCCGTCCGCCGTCGAACACGAAGCCGGTGCAGGTGAAATGGCGCCTCACCGCGCGTTCTCCCGACGTGCCGGCCCCTCTGCGCCAGCCGACAGCAGCGACAGGTCGAAGTCCTCCAGCGATTCCAGCACCAGGTCGGCCTCGGGCTGGGGCGCGAAGGCGAAGGAGGCGGCCCGCAACTGGACGACGAACATGCCGGCCGCTCGGGCCGCCTGGAGGCCGGTGGGCGTGTCCTCAATGGCGATGCAGCGCTCGGGCGGCAGGCCCAGGCGGGCGGCGGCGGCCAGGTACAGGTCGGGCGCGGGCTTGGCCCTCGCCACGTCGCTGGCCGTGACCACGGCCCCGAAGGCTCCATCGAGCCCCAGGCCTCGCAGGGCCGCCTCTACCCACTCCCTGAGCGATGAAGAAGCGACGGCCAGGGGCACTCTCAGGGCGCGCAGCCGCTCCACCAGGGCACGGGCGCCCGGCAGCGGCTCCACGGGCCCGCGCAGGAGCGCCAGGACGGCCTGGTGGTAGGCCGCTACCAGCTCCTCCATGGGGACGGACAGGCCGAGGCGCTCCCGCACCCACCCCCAGGACTCCTCCACGGAGAGGCCGGCGATGACGTGCCCGTACGCCTCGTCGTCCAGGGCGTGGCCGTAATCGGCCAGGACGAGGTTGAAGGCCCGCTGGTAGAGCGGTTCCCCGTCCCAGAGGACACCGTCCAGGTCGAAGACCACAGCCTCGAGGCGCCGTCGCTCGCTCATGCCGGCCCCTTCTCGCGCAGGGCGGGGAAGAGCACCACTTCGCGGATGGAGGTCTGGCCCGTGAGGACCATCACCAGGCGGTCGATGCCCACGCCGAGGCCGCCTGCAGGCGGCATGCCGTGCTCCAGGGCTACCAGAAAGTCCTCGTCGCCCAGTTCCACCTCTTCCTGTCCAGCGGCCCGGCGGCGCAACTGCTCCTGGAAACGCTGACGCTGCTCCGTCGGGTCGTTCAGCTCCGTGTAGGCGTTGGCCACTTCCCGCCCGGCGATAAACAGCTCGAACCGCTCCACCAGCCCGGGAGCGCCGGGCTTGGCCTTGGCCAGCGGCGAAAGCTCCACCGGGTAGTCGATGATGAAGGTGGGCTGGAGGGTGCGGGGCTCCACGAAGTTGGCCAGCAACTCGTCCACCAGCTTGGGCCAGTCCCAAGACGGGTCTACTGCCAGGCCCAGGGCGGCGGCCGCCTCCCGCAAGGCTGCAGTGTCGCGGTGCGCCTCGATGTCGACGCCTGTGTGCTGACGTATGGCCTCTCGCAGCGGCACCCGTGGCCAGGGCGGCGTCAGGTCGATGACCGTATCGCCCCAGGGCACCTGGAGGCTTCCCAGGGCCTCGCGCGTCGCGTAGGCGACCATGCCCTCCGTGAGCTCCATAATATCGTTATAGTCGGCGTAGGCCTGATACGCCTCGAGCATGGTGAACTCGGGGTTGTGGCGAGCGGTGACGCCCTCGTTGCGGAACACGCGCCCCAGCTCGTAGACACGTTCGTAGCCGCCAACCAGCAGCCGCTTCAGGTACAGCTCCAGGGCGATGCGCAGGTACAGATGACGCTCCAAGGCGTTGTGGTAGGTGACGAAGGGGCGGGCGGCGGCACCCCCGGCGTGGGGCTGGAGCACGGGCGTCTCCACCTCCAGGAAGCCACGCTCGTCCAGATAGCGGCGCACCGCCTGCACGATGCGGTGCCGCAGGCGGAATCGCTCCCGCACCACATCGTTGACCATGAGGTCCAGGTAGCGCTGGCGGTAGCGGGTCTCGGTGTCCTGCAGGCCGTGCCACTTCTCGGGCGGGGCGCGCAGCGCCTTGCAGAGGAGGGAGTAGGCGCGGGCCTGGACTGTAGGCTCCCCGGTGCGGGTGCGGAACATCTCCCCCTCGACGCCGACGATATCGCCCAGGTCCAGGTCGTCTAGGGCGGCGTAGGCCTCCTCGCCGAGCACGTCCAGGCGGTGGTAGGTCTGCAGCCGGCCGCTGGCGTCGCGCAGGTCGATGAAGGTGGCGCGGCCCATCTGGCGCATGGCGACGATGCGCCCGGCCACCGTCACCCGGGGCGGGGCGTGCCCTGTCCGCTCGGCCTCCTCCAGGGCTGCCACCGCCTCCCGGGCGGTGTGGCTGCGGCGGAAGCGCGGCGGATAGGGGTCGACGCCGCGGGCCCGCCAGCGCTCCACCTTGGCCCGGCGCTGGGCCATTACCTGCTCGATGTCCACCGGGGCATCCTGTGGTTCGGGGCGTTAACGTCGCTGGCGGGGCCATGTGGCCCCGCCAGCCCATTTTAGCCCCTGGTGCACCTGCTAGCTATCCCAGGGACGCCACCCGCCAGCGCTTGACGCCGGCTGGAACCTGGACCTCCACCACGTCGCCGACGCGGCGGCCCAGAAGGGCGCGGCCCACGGGCGACTCGTTGCTGATGCGCCCCTGCTTGGGGTCGGCCTCGGCGCTACCCACGATGGTGTAGCGTACCACGCGGCCGTCCTCGTCCACTAGGGTGACGGTGGAGCCCAGCTCCACCACCTGCGAGTCGTGGTGCTCTTCGATGATGATGGCGTTTTGGATAATGTGCTCCAGCTGGCGGATCTCGCCCTCCACCATCGCTTGCTCGTTCTTGGCGTCCTCGTACTCGCCCGAGGCCTCGGAGCCGGCCAACTCTCGTGCTTCCTGGATGCGGCGGGCCACCTGGGGACGGCGCACGTTGATCAGGTATTCCAGCCGCTCCTTGAAGCGGGCCAGCCCCTCCTTGGTGATGGGGATCGGCCTGTCCGACGTTGCCATAAGGCAATCACCCCTCGTCTTTCGTGCCTGAACAGGACTGTCGCCTAGACAAAAATAGACCGAGGCGCGCAGCCTCAGCCGCCTGAGCGCAAAACATTTTACAAGCCCGTGGGCGCCCTGTAAAGGGGCCCTCGCCCTGTGGCAACCGGCCAGCGCCCGCCTCGTCCCCGGCCGGCATAAGGGGGCGAGCATGCGCGCTCGTCCCGGCTGGCTTGCCACCCTGGAGGAGTCGGGGCATCGGCCCGCCGGACATAAGCGCCGCGACATGATCTGCGGCCTCTGCCCTGCGCCGTGCTGCCGGCCGGTCCCTGTCGGGGGACAGTCCTCCTCCGTTGACAAAGCAAATGCTAAGTTTTAGATTACACCCAGACCACAACCGGAAAAGGGAAAGGGAGGGGCGAAATGACCCTGCGGCTCCAGGACGTAGACCTGCTGGACGGAGACACCTTCGTCAAGGGCCCGCCCCATCATATCTTCAGGCTGCTGCGCCAGGAGGCGCCCGTCTTCTGGCACCGCGACCCCGAGGGAGGTGGCTTCTGGGTCCTGACCAAGTACGAAGACCTGGTCCAGGCCTCCATGGATACCGCCACCTTCTCCTCGGCCAAGGGCATCACCCTGGCCACCATGGAGTTCTTCCCCAGCCAGAACCTGATGATGATCACCAGCGACCCCCCTTGGCATACCAAGCTGCGGAGGCTGGTGAGCACCGGCTTCACGCCGCGCATGGTCAACCGCCTGGAGCCCGACATCCGCCGCATGGTGAACCAGCTCTTGGACGCCGCTATAGCCAAGGGCGAGTGCGACTTCGTGACCGAGGTAGCGGCCGAGCTACCTCTGCAGGTCATCGCCCGTTTCCTGGGGGTGCCCCACGAGGACCGTCACAAGATCTTTCAGTGGAGCAACAAGATCCTGGGGGCGGGCGACCCCGAGTACGGCGGCATCGTCATCGAGAAGCCGCCCGAGACCGAGGAAGAGATACAGGCGCTCATCGAGGAGTTCCGTCGTGTCATCGCCGGCGCCGCCATGGAGATGGCTGCCTACCTCAGTCGCCTCGAGGAGGAGAGGCTGCGGGAGCCGAAGGAGGACCTGGTCACCACCTACCTGCATGCCGAAGTGGACGGCGAGAAGCTCTCCACGCTCGAGCGCCACGCCCAGTTCGTCCTCCTGGCCGTGGCCGGCAACGAGACCACCCGCAACCTGATCTCGGGCGGCCTGCTGGCCCTCACTGAGCACCCCGAGCAACTGGAACTGCTGCGCAACGACCTTTCCCTCATGGCCACCGCCGTCGAGGAGATGCTGCGCTACGTTTCGCCGGTGATGTACATGCGCCGCACCGTCACCCGCGACACCGAGTTCCGCGGGGTGCCCATGAAGGCCGGCGACCGCATCTCGATGTGGTACATCTCTGCCAACCGGGACGAGGACGTGTTCCCCGAGCCCGATGCCTTCATCGTCACCCGCCAGCCCAATGACCACGTGGCCTTCGGCGCCGGCGGGCCGCACTTCTGCCTGGGAGCCGCCCTGGCCAGGCTGGAAGCGCGGATCCTGTTCGAGGAGTTGCTGTCCCGCCCCTACCAGGTGGAGATCATCGGGCCAGTGGAGCGGATGCGCTCCAACTTCATCAACGGCATCAAGCATATGCCGGTACGCTTCCGTCGCCTGTCTCGCTGAGGTCGCCTCTTCCCGGCACCGGTCTTGGCCCGCGCCCCGGCACGGCCCCCACTGCGGGCACGGAGAGCGGACCGGACGCAACGCCCTACCGTCGGTGCCGGTGATCGCGGCCGGTGGCGCTAGTCGTCGCCGCGCCATAAGTTCGATGTGCTTCCTTGCCGCACGTCCGTTGCGGCCTTGACGCCCCCAGCGTCGCCCTTATACTCGATGGTGCAGGCGGAGGGATCGCACAGTGGCCGAGTGCGCCCGCCTGCTAAGCGGGTGGGGGGCCAACGCCCCCTCGCGGGTTCGAATCCCGCTCCCTCCGCCAGCCTGCCGTTGCCTGTGCACCGGTTTGCTCTCGAGCCCGCCGTACACCTTTCCCGCGGTGCTGCAATCCCCTCGCCGCTCGCCCCACTGAGAAAAGATGGCGACGGGGAGCGGGCGGGGCCTCCTCCTCGCGACGCCCTTCGCGCCGCCTGGTGCGCTTCTCTCCCGTCTCGTGCGGTACGAGGGACGAGGGCCCTCGGCCTCCTCCGCCAGGCTGGAAAGCGGGACGGGGGCTGCTGCGCCCGGAAGCGTCCTGCCGATGGCAGGAGGTCGGGTGCTGGCCCGGCGCTTGGCCGCCACTGGGGCCTAGGCTACAATACGCCTGCCCTATGAACGAGGACGCTCTGCGGCGGCTCCTGGAGTCGGTGCGTCGGGGGGAGGCCAGCGTCGAGGAGGCCCTGGGCCGCCTGCGACGCCTCCCTTACGAGTCCCTGGGCTTCGCCAACGTGGACCACCACCGGGCCGTGCGCAAGGGCTTCCCGGAGGTGGTCCTGGCCCAGGGCAAGACCCCAGAGCAGGTGGCCGAGATAGCCGCCCGCCTGGCCGCCGACGGGCCGCTGCTGGTGACGCGCGCCGCGCGTGAGCACTTTCGCGCCGTGGCCGAGCGCCTGCCAGGCGCGACCTACCACGAAGTGGCTCGCTGCATAACCCTGGGCGGCCCGGACGGGCCCCTACGCCCGGGGGTAGCCGTGGTCTGCGCCGGCACCGCCGACCTCCCCGTGGCCGAGGAGGCCCGGATCACCGCCGAGATGATGGGATGTCAGGTCTCCACCCTCTACGATGTGGGGGTGGCGGGCGTCCACCGCCTGCTGGACCGCCTGGAGCTTCTCCTGTCCGCCCACGCCATCGTGGTCGCGGCTGGCATGGAAGGCGCCCTCCCCGGCGTGGTGGCGGGCCTGGTGCCCTGCCCCGTCATCGCCGTCCCCACCTCGGTCGGATACGGGGCCAGCCTGGGCGGGCTCGCGGCCCTGCTGACCATGCTCAATGCCTGCGCCCCGGGGCTGGCGGTGGTGAACATCGATAACGGTTTCGGCGCCGGCTACATGGCCGCCATCATCAACCGCATGCTCTGGGAGGCCCGCGAGGGCCGCTGAGCCGTGGCCGTCATCGCCTATCTGGACTGCTTCTCGGGCATCGCCGGCGACATGCTCCTGGGGTCGATACTGGACGCGGGCGTGCGCCTGGAGGAGCTGCGCGCGGAGCTGTCGCGCCTGCCCGTCGCTGGCTACCGCCTCTCGGCCAGCCCGGTAGAGAGGGCGGGACTGCGCGCCACCCGGGTGACGGTGGAGGTCGAAGGCCCTCAGCCACCACGTCGCCTGCCCGAGATTCTGGCCGTCCTCCAGGCCTCTTCCCTGCCCGCAGGCGATAAGGAGAGGGCGGGCAGGGTCTTCCGCCTGCTGGCCGAGGCCGAGGGCCGCGTCCACGGCCTCCCGCCCGAGGAGGTATTCCTGCACGAGGTGGGCGCGGTCGACGCCATCGTCGATGTGGTGGGGGCCGTGGCCGGGCTGCGCCTGCTCGGCGTGCAAGAGGTGTACGCCTCTGCCCTGCCGGCCCCTACCGGAGACCGGGCCGGCATGCCCCTGCCCGCGCCGGCCACCCTCGAGCTGCTGGCGAGGGCGGGCGCGCCCCTCCGGCCCTGGGACGGAGCGCCGGCCGAACTGGTGACGCCTACGGGCGCGGCCCTGGTGGCCGCTCTGGCCTCCTTTCGCCAGCCGGCCATGCGCCTGCGGACGGTGGGCTACGGCGCCGGCTCGGCCGACCTGCCCGGCCGCCCCAATGTGCTCCGTATCTGGCTGGGCGAGAGGGAGGAGGCGGGGCCCGGCTCCCTGGTGCTGCTGGAGACCAACATCGACGACATGTCCGCCGAAGCCCTGGCCTATGTCCTAGAGCGACTGCTGGCCCTGGGCGTCAACGATGCCTGGCTGACGCCCGTGCAGATGAAGAAGGGGCGACCGGGGGCGGTGCTCTCGGTGCTCTGTCCCGAGGCCCTGGAGGAAGCGGCCGTGCGCCTCGTG
>BEIA01000024.1 GCA_002898715.1 bacterium HR24
CTGAAAGGCAGCCGCCAGCTCCGGAGCGGGCGGCGCCTGGCCCCGCTCCCCCCTGACCAGCCGCAGGACGTGGGTCTTGAGGCCGCTGAAGCTGAAATCGTAGGCGCCGCGGGTGCGGGCCCGGGGCAGGCGCAGGCGGGGCCGCCCCTGTCCCGCCGCAATCCGCTCGATGGCCGGGCCGCCCGGGAAGCCGAGACCCAGCAGCCGTGCCGCCTTGTCGAAGGCCTCGCCGGCGGCGTCGTCCAGCGTCCTTCCCAGCAGGCGATACCGGCCGTGGTCCTCCATCATCACCAGCTCGGTGTGCCCGCCCGAGGCCACCAGGCACAGGGCGGGAAAGCGCGGAGGGTCGCCCGGCAACAGCCAGTTGGCGTAGATGTGCGCCTCCAGGTGGTTGACGGCCACCAGGGGGCGCTCCCAGGCGTAGGACAGTGCCTTGGCCAGGTTCGCCCCTACCAGCAGCGAGCCCGCCAGCCCCGGGCCAATCGTCACGCCGATGGCGTCCAGGTCGGCGGGGCGGCAGTGTGCCTGCCGGAGCGCCTCCTCCAGCACGGGCAGCAGCAGCTCCACGTGCCGCCGAGAGGCTACCTCGGGCACCACTCCGCCGTAGGGGGCGTGGAAGGACGCCTGGGAGGCCACCACATTGGCCAGGAGACGGCGACCGTCCTCCACCACGCCCACCGCCGTCTCGTCGCAGGAGGTCTCGATGCCAAGCACCTTCACGGCGTCGTCTCCTGGTCGAGCACGGCCACCAGCAATGCGCCGAACCAGGGCAGGCCGCGGGCAGCCTGGTATATGGCCGGCAGGCACTCGTCGGGCCGGCCCGCCAGCAGGTCCTCCAGCGACCTGGCCGGGACTATGTTCTCCAGGCTGGTAGAGGCGAGCAGCGCCGCGTCCCCGGAAGCCAGCTCTACGCGGTAGAAATGGGGATACACCTGCGGGCTGAGGCCCAGCGGGCCCTGGGCCTCGGGTATGCCGGGGCGGAAAGAGAGCAGCTCATCGCCGCAGCGGACGTAGGCCAGGGCCGGCCCCACCTGCGCCAGATAGGCCTCGGCGCCGCGCACGGCCAGGGCCGATATGCCCACTGCCACCCACTGGTCGCGCAGGCTGCGGCTGTTCCATCCCCTCAGATCGGCATGGGCCGCCTGGATGGCCCGCAGCAGGCCGCCCGTCACCGACAGGCGGTAGCGGTGAAAGGACTCCCCCACCAGGTTGGCCACATCGTTGCAGTACTCCTCGCTGCCGGGTAGCGCCGGCTCCACCAGCAAGTAGAGGTCGCAGGCATCGTCGCCGCTGCCTCGCTCGGGAAAGGCGCCCGTGAAGGGCCCGTCCTCGAAGGTCTGGCCGGCCACGGTGTTGAACTGGAGCACCCAGAGCCCCATAGCCCTTCCTCGCGGCGCAGGTTGAGGGGGAACGCTCTTAAGAGGATACGCCTCTCGTGGCGAGAAGGCGAGAGGCGTCAGTTGGCCGCTGTCTCCACTTGCGCCTGAGGCCGGACGCGATAGGTGCAGGCCCTCTGCCCGCGCAGGAGGCTCTGGGCCAGGCGAGTGTCAGCGCCCACCAGCAGCCGCACCAGCTCCACGTGCAAAGCACATACAGCGGGGTCGTGCTGGGCCACCTTGGTGAAGGGGCAGGTGTACTCGTCGATAAAGAACTGGTCGCCCTCCTGACGCCATTCCACCAGGCAGCCCTGCTCCTGCATTATGCGCACCGTCTCCTCCACCCGCTCGGGCACCGGTCGACCCTCCACCCGCGACTGGTAATGGGCGGCCATCCGCGCCGCCACACGCCGCAGGAGCTGGTGCAGACGCTCGTTGCCCTCGCTGGCCCTCACCTCCTCCAAAAGGGCCAGGGCCAGCTCGTCGTAACGCTTCGGGAACAGGGCTTCGGCGGCCTCGGTCAGGGAGTATACTAGGGTGGGACGGCCCACCCGGCCCCGCTCCTCGCGCGCCGTGACCAGGCCGTCCCGCTCCAGCACCGTCAGGTGCTGGCGGATGCCGGTAGACGTGAGGCCGAGGGCCTGGCCCAGCTCCTTCACGGTGGCCCTGCCGGCCCGCTGCAGGTAATTGATGATGCCCTGGCGAGTGGACTGCAACGGCAGGTTACCGCTCATGCCGGCTATCAGTATAGCAACTTTACACAATTATCGCAAATGCTTCTTGTTAAATTGACGCTGCCATGGGCCGTTTCGACCCCCTGGAGTTGAAGGCCGAGGCCGACGAGACCCTCGAGCGGACGGCCCGCCGGCTCCGCCAGCTCCTGCGAGAGGCGGCCTCCCGGCTGGACCCCTTTCCCCCTTTCCCGGGGGCCTTCTTCACCTACGGCATCGAGGTGGAGGAGCCCCTGGCCGAAGACGTGGGCAGGGGCTGCATAGTCCTGGCGCCCGACGGCGAGCTGTACGAGCTGGTCATCGGCGAGGAGCTGCCCCTGTTCCCCGAAGAAGCGGCCGACCCCGTCGCCACACGCAAGGAGGAGCTGAAACCCCTGGACCTGCACCCGCGGGACTACGTGCTCTACGCCTACCGTGCCCTGACCAAGGTGGTGGAGCTGCTGCTGGAGCGGCAGGCAGGAGGGGCCTAGTCCTCGAGGGCTATCTCGCCGCTCTTGCCGCCCCGCTTGCGGGCCAGGCGGATGTCGCTGATGCGGGCGCCCCGGTCGACGGCCTTCACCATGTCGTAGACGGTGAGGGCGGCCACCGCCACCGCCACCAGCGCCTCCATCTCCACCCCCGTGCGGCCGGTGGTGCGAGCCCGGGCCTCGAGCTCCAGGGTGGAGGCCTCCTCATCGGGGCGGATGTCGACGTCGACGCTGGTCAGCAGCAGGGGGTGGCAGAGGGGAATGAGCTCGTGGGTCCGCTTGGCGGCCATGATGCCCGCCAGCCGCGCCGTGGCCAGGACATCGCCCTTGGGTACCTGACCGGAGGCGATGAGGCGCAGCGTCTCGGCCCGCAGGTGGATGCGGCCGCGGGCCACCGCCTCCCGCATCGTCTCGGCCTTGGCGGTGACGTCCACCATGCGTGGCCGCCCCGCTTCGTCCAGGTGAGTGAGGGGTCCCCGGTCGGCCACCTTAGCCCCCGATCTGGACCATCTTGCGCCAGCGAGGCCGGTTGCCGTCCCAAAGGTGGTGGGCGTCGGGCTTGGTGCGCAGGGCCAGCAGGATGGCCCCCTTCAGCGCCTCGTCGTCGGCGCCCGAGCGCAGCACCCCCTTCAGGTCCACCTCGTGGTCGGTGAGCAGGCAGGGGCGTATCTTGCCGTCGGCGGTCAGGCGCATGCGGTTGCAGGTGGCGCAGAAGTGCGTCTCGGTGAGGGGGCTGATGAAGCCCACCAGGCCCCTCGCGCCGGGCAGGCGGTAGTAGCGGGCGGGGCCGGCGCCGCTGCCGCTCTCGGCCGGCTCCAGGGGGCCGAGGGCGGCCTCGATGCGCCGTTTCACCTCTCGTGTGGGCACGAACTGCAGGTCGAAGGTGCTCTCGCCCTTAGCGCACGAGACCTCCTCGTCCAGGAAAGGCATGAGCTCGATGAATCGCACTTCCCAGTCCTCGTCCATGGTAGTGCGGGCGAAGTCCACCACCTCGTCATCGTTGATGCCGCGCATCACCACCACGTTCAGCTTGATGGGGCGCAGGCCTGCCCGCCGCGCCGCCTCGATGCCAGCGAACACATCGCCGATATCTCCCCAGCGGGTGATAGCCCGGAAGCGCTCGGGGCGTAGGGTGTCCAGGGAGATGTTCACTCGCCGCAGGCCGGCCCGGGCCAGGTCCGCTGCCATGCCGGCCAGGGCGATGCCGTTGGTGGTCATGGCCACGTCCTCGATGCCGGGGGTGGAGGCGATCCACCGCACCAGGTCTACCAGGCCGCGGCGCACCGTGGGCTCGCCGCCGGTCAACCGCACCCGTCGCAGCCCCATCTGGGCCGCCACCCGCACTACCCGGGCGATCTCTTCCAACGTGAGGACCTCCTCCTTGGGCAGCCAGGGCACGCCCTCCTCGGGCATGCAGTAGACGCAGCGCAGGTTGCAGCGGTCGGTGACGGAGATGCGCAGGTAATAGATGCTGCGGCCGACCGGGTCCACCAGGCCGGGGCCACCGGCAGCCGGCAGGTCGGCAGGCCGGGCGCTGATGCTGGTGAGGGGGATCAGGTCACCCTCGGGTGTGCTCATACAGCAGCTCCTTCAGGACCTGGCGCACCTGCCAGGCCGCCCGCGCACGGTGGCTGACGACGTTCTTCTGGTGCGGGGGCAGCTCGGCCATGGTGGCCATCAGGGCGGGAAGGTAGAAGATGGGGTCGTAGCCGAAGCCGCCCGTGCCCCTGGGCTCGCGGGCGATGATGCCCTCGCAGACTCCCTCCACCGTCCACGTCCTGCCCGTATCGGGCTCCGCCACGGCCATCAGGCAGCGGAAGCGCGCCGTGCGCCTGGAGTCGGGCAGCCCCTCCAGCCTGCCCAGGATGTAGCGGAAGCGCTCCTCGTAGGTCGCCTCCGGGCCCAGGAACACGGCCGAGATAGGGCCAGGCGCCCCGTCCAGGGCGTCCACCTCCAGCCCCGAGTCCTCCCCTAGGCAGACCAGCCCGCTGAAGCGGGCCCCCGCCTGCGCCTTAAGTATAGCATTGTCCCGGTAGGAGTCCTCTCCTTCCGGGGGGAAGTGCTCCGGCCCCATGCCCACTTCGGCCGGGGAGACGAGCTGCCAGCCGCAGCCGTCCAGCAGCTCCCTCAGCTCGCGGAGCTTGCCCTGGTTGCTGGTGGCCAGCAGGAGCCTGGCGATTCTCCCACCTACTCCAGGGGCTGCCAGCGCTCGGCCAGCTTGGCCGCCACCATAGGCATGGTCGTGTATTCCATCTCGTCCAGGGGCAGGCGGTGCGGCTCGAAGGGCCCCAGAGAGCGGAAGTAGTTGGCGACCTCGTTGGCCTTGCGCCGGGCCTCGTCGAAGCCCGGGTCGTCGAACATGTCCCGCGGGCCCACCAGCTTGCCGTTGGCAAGCTGGAAGCCCAGGCATACCAGCCGTGACGGGCCGTCGAACCGGCTGGGGTGGGCGTCCTTGAGGGATACCGGCATCAGGGGCCCCTGGTGGGAGCCGCGCATCCAGCCCTCGACGATGAACGGGTTGGTGAAGGGCTCCAGCACCTCGCCCACGGCCGGGAACTCGCCCTGGGCCCGCACGATCATGGTGGGGTCGTCCTTGCCCACGTACCGGCCAGCGATGAGCGACAGCTTGTCGGTGCTGGACACGGCAGCGATGTTGCCTGTGGAGCGGTTGAACACGCGCTTCACGGCATAGCGCGAAGGCGCCCCCAGGAAAATGAGCATGTCGTACAGGTCGTCGGGCGCGTTGAGGACTATCTTCTTGTGCTCCTTGACGTCGTGGATCTCGAAGGCGAAGCCGTGGTGGAGCGGGTCGCTGATGACCAGGCCGGGGGTGTTGAAGGGGTCTGCGAACATCTTGTACAGGGGCAGGTTGAAGGCTCCGGCCGAGGTCTTGTCGCCCATGAACACCAGGATGGGCTCCGAGGGCCGCTCGTCGATGGTCATCTCTGCCGAGCCTGGCCCGGCCCCGCGAATGTTGCCAGAGAAGGCATCGGCCAGGAGGTCCTGGCCGGCGCCGTACAGCTTCAGCTTCTTGGCCACATCGGTGGCCTTTATGAATGTGTCCCAGGCCAGGCGGTGGATCTCTTCGTTGTCCTCGCCCCGGTCATGGGTCATGATGAGGAACATGTCATCGCCGCAGTAGCTGACGTGGTAATCGGTCAGGAGGCCACGCTGCTTGGCGCGCTCCAGCTCTTCGCGTCCCGTGTCGAGGACATCGGGATGGGAGGCCGAATGGCCCACGAAACCGCCCACATCGGCCTTGATAACGCTCACGGTGACCATTTTTGCCACACCTCCCTGCTTGATTCCTGCCTGCCCCGCAGGCTCCACCCGCACCGTCCCTCATGTTAGGCCCCGTAGCTGACGGGCGTCAAGGAAAGCGGCGGCCCAGCAGGGCCAGGGCCCGCCTCCCCAGGCGTGCGGCCGTCCTCGTCTCCTCGGCCCTGCCCCCACGGGCAGGTCGCGAAAGGGCCTCGCGTATGGCCTCGGCCAGGGCGCGGGCCCGCTGGCGGGCCGTTTCGTCGTCCAGGGGCTTGAATCCCTGCAGCTTGCGCGGCCCCTCGCGGCCGCCCTCGGGGATGTACCAGTCGCGGAAGGAGAGGCAGCCCGCCGCCAGGAGGGCATAGCCCAGGGGCGTGCAGGGGGGAGGGTAGCCTCTGGACAGAATGCGGGCGGTGAGGGCATGCTCGGGCGAGTCGTACTCCACCATCAGGCTGCCACCCGGCGGCACGAGGGAGGAGAGCAGCCGGAAGAGCCTCTCCTCCCGGCCCCGCTCTCCCAGCCGGACTTCCCGCCCATCGAAGCGGGCACGCGGCAGATAGCGTACCAGCTCCACCCAGTTGTAGGCGGGGAATCGGCCAGCGTTGAACAGGCCCAGGGCCACCGCTTGGACGCTGGGCCGGCCGTCCTCGTCCAGCAGCCAGAGCTGGAAGTAGCGCGAACCGACAGCGCTCGCCGGGCCCAGGAACACGGCCAGGCGCAGGCCAGCGATGGCCTTGCCCTGCAACGACGCCAGCGGGTGTCCCTCCGCCCATGTCCACTTCGGGCCCAGGGCCTCTTCCAGCCTGCGTCTCGCCTCTGCCTGCCCTCCGACCATACAGGCATGTATTATAGTCTCCGCGGGTGCAGGTTCCAGAAAGGGGGAAGCCATGGCCTATCAGGAAGTGACCGTCGAGAAGCGAGGGAGGGTGGGCATCGTGACCCTGAATCGCCCCCACCGCCTGAATTCTCTGGGTCGGCCTATGACCGATGAGATGCGCCAGGCCCTGGAGGAGTTCAATCGCGACCCCGAGGTGGGGGCCATAGTCCTCACCGGCACCGGCCGGGCCTTCTGTTCCGGCGCCGACTTCGAGAGCTTCCGGGCGGTGGCCGAGGGCGGCGAGCGCTTCGGCGTGAGCGGCCTGGCCAACTGGGTAGGATTCGTCCAGCAGTCCAAGCCCATCGTCTGCGCCATAAACGGCTACGCTGTCGGCGCCGGCCTGACCCTGACGCTGCCCTGTGACGTGCGCATCGCTTCCGACCAGGCCCGCCTGTCCATGCGCTTCGTGCGCCTGGGCCTGCTGCCGGAGCTCGCCAGCACCAAGCTACTGGCCCACATCGTGGGCCTGACCAACGCCCTAGAGATGATGCTCACCGGCCGCTTCGTGGAGGCGGAGGAGGCCTACCACATGGGCCTGGTGAACAAGGTGGTGCCCCATGACCGTTTGCTGGACGCGGCCGTGGAGAAGGCAGCCGAGATCGCCTTCAACCCGGACGAATGCCTGGCAGCGGTGAAGCGCCTGGTCTGGGCCAACCTCACCGAGCCCGACCTGGAGGCCGTGCAGCGGCGGGAGATGAGCGAGTTCGCCACCGCCCTGCAGGGCGACGCCTTCCGCGAGGCGGTGCGGGCCTTCTTCGAAAAACGGGAGCCCAGGTTCCACGGGTAGTTCTCGCCCTTGGACTATCAGCAGGCCGTAGCCCGCCTCCTGGACTACGCTGACTTCGAGCGTTCGGGCCGCTTCGCCGACCGGCCCGACGTGGCGCCGGTCCTGGCCCTGCTCTCCCGCCTCGGCGACCCGCATCTGGGCCGGCCGACGGTGCACATCACCGGCAGCAAGGGCAAGGGCAGCGTCGCCGCTATGCTGGAGTCCGTCCTCCGCCACGCCGGCCTGCGCACCGGCCTCTACACCAGCCCCCACCTCGACTCGTACCGCGAACGGGTGCGCATCGACGGCGAACCTATCGCCGAGGCGGAGTTCGCCTGTCATGCCGAGGCGGCCCTGGCAGCCGCCGAGGAGACAGCAGCCTCCCTCGCCGGTCGACAACTGGTAACGTTCGACCTGCTCACGGCCATCGGCTTCCTGGCCTTCCGCGCACACCGTGTGCAGGTGCAGGTGGTGGAGGTGGGACTGGGGGGCAGGGTGGACAGCACCAACGTCTTCCCGCACAAGGACGCATCGGTCATCACGCCCATCAGCCTGGAGCACACCGCCATCCTGGGCGACACGCCCGCTGCCATCGCCCGCGAGAAGGCAGCCATCGTCCGGCCGCCGGGGCCCTTGATCCTAGCGCCCCAGGGGTATGCCGAGGCAAAGGAGGTCTGCGTGCAGGCAGCGGCGGCCGCCGGCGTGGAGGTGGTGGACGTGGCGGCCCGCTATCGCTGGCAGACGCTGGCGAAAGGGCCCGAGGGCCAGCAAGTGCGACTGCAGTGGGGCGATGAGTCCCTGGAGGTCTTCCTGCCCCTGCTGGGCGCCCACCAGGCCGAGAACGCGGCCACGGCCGTCGCCTCCGCCCACGCCCTGGCCGGTCAGGGCCTTCCGGTCACCGCCCAGGCCATCGTCCGCGGGCTCTCGGCGGTACGCTGGCCCGGTCGGATGGAGGTCCTGGCCCGGCAGCCGCTGGTGGTGGTCGACGGCGCGCACAACCGCGATTCGGCCCGACGCCTGCGCGAGGCCCTGGAGGAGTACTTCCCTGGGCGACGGGCCGTGCTGGTGGTGGGCACCCTGGCCGATAAGGACATCGCCGGCATGGCCCTGGAGCTGGCGCCTGTAGCATTGCACGTCGTCGCTGTCCCCTTCGCGCACCCGCGGGCGATGCCGGCGGAAGGGGTGGCGAGCGCCTTCGCCGCTGCCGGCTGCCCCACGTCCCTGGCACGAGATATAGAAGATGCCCTGGGACAGGCATTGGCCATAAGCGGGGGGCAGGCTTTAATATGTCTCACAGGCTCGCTGGCCTTCGTGGCCGAGGGCCGGAGGCTTTGGCTGGCAAACAGAGCGAGGTGAAAGCATGGTACGTGACGAGAGGCGCCGGGTGGTGGTCACGGGCATGGGCGCCATCACCCCCCTCGGCAACTCGGTGGAAGAGTTCTGGCAGGGATGCCTGGAAGGGCGCTCGGGCATCGACTACCTGACCCAGTTCGACGCCTCCACTTATCCTGTGCGTATCGCGGGCGAGGTGAAGGGCTTCGACCCCGACGACTACATGGAACGCCGGGAAGCGCGGCGCATGGCCCGGTTCTCCCAGTTCGCGGTGGCCGCCGCCCGTCAGGCCATCGAGAGCTCGGGGCTCAAGCCGGAGCGCGAAGACCGCGAGCGCATCGGCGTGCTGCTGGGCGTGGGCATCGGCGGCTTCCCTAACGTGGACGAGGGCATGCGTACTGTGGTCAGCAAGGGCGGCATGAGGCTCGACCCCTTTTTCGTCGCCAAGATGCTGCCCAACATGGCCGCCGCCCACGTGGCCATGCAGTTCGGCCTGCGTGGCTACAACAACACCGTCACCACCGCCTGCGCCGCCGCCACCCAGGCCATGGGCGATGCCCTGGAGCTGATCCGCAGCGGCCGCGCCGATGTGGTCATCAGCGGCGGGGCCGAGGCGGCCCTGTGCGAGCTGGGCCTGGCCGGCTTCGCCGTCATGCGCGCCCTCTCCACCCAGAACGAGCCGCCCCAGAAGGCCAGCCGCCCCTTCGACGCCAAACGGGATGGCTTCGTGGCTGCCGAGGGCGCGGCCATCTTCGTGCTGGAGAGCCTCGAGCACGCCATGGCCCGGGGCGCGCCCATCCTGGCCGAACTGGCGGGCTACGCCGCCACCGCCGACGCTTACCACATCGTCGCCCCGTGCGCCGACGGCGACGGCGCCGTCCGCTGCATGCGTCTGGCCCTGCAGGACGCAGGCGTCGCGCCCGACGAAGTGGACTACATCAACGCCCACGGCACTTCCACCCCCCTCAACGATGCCATCGAGACGCTGGCCATAAAGACCGTCTTCGGGGAGCGGGCCTATCGCATCCCGGTCAGCTCCACCAAGTCCATGATCGGGCACTGCTTCGGGGCAGCGGGCGCTGTGGAGTGCGTCGCCGTCATCAAGAGCATCGAGACGGGGTGGGTCCACCCCACCATCAACTACGAGTACCCGGACCCCGACTGCGACCTGGACTATGTGCCCAACCAGCCGCGACGGTCCGAGGTGCGGGTAGTCCTCAAGAACTCGTTCGGCTTCGGGGGCCAGAACGCCTGCCTGGTGTTCAAGCGCTTCGAGGGATAGGGGGCTGGCATGAGGGTGCTGGTGGTGGGCGGGGCAGGATACGTAGGCTCCTTCGCCGTGGACGAGTTGCTGGCACAGGGGCACGAGGTCATCGTCCTGGACTCCCTGGTGAGCGGGCACTCGGCTGCCGTGCCTCACGAGGCGGAGCTAGTGGTGGCCGATGCCCGCGACGACGAGGCCCTGGGCAAGCTCTTCGCCTCGCGGCGGATCGACGCGGCCATGCACTTCGGGGCCTACACTGTGGCCAGCGAGTCGGTGCTCCACCCAGGCCGTTACTTCGCCAACAACGTGGGCAGCGCTATCTCTCTGCTGAACGCCTGCGTCGCCTACGATGTGGGGCTCCTAGTGTTCAGCTCCAGCGCCGCCGTCTACGGCACCCCCGATTCGGTCCCCATCACCGAGGACGCGCCGCTGCGGCCCATCAACCCCTACGGCGAGTCCAAGGCCGTGGTGGAGCGGCTGCTGCCCTGGTACGGGGCCGCTCACGGCCTGCGCTACATGGCCCTGCGCTACTTCAACGCTGCCGGCGCCGCGGGCGACCTGGGCGAGGACCACAGGCCGGAGACACACCTCATACCGCGGGTGCTGCAGGTGGCCATGGGCCAGATGGACGCGCTGCCCATCTACGGCGCCGAGTACCCCACCGCCGACGGCACCTGCGTCCGCGACTACGTGCACGTCCGCGACCTGGCCCGCGCCCACGTGCTGGCCCTGGAGCACCTGGCGCGGGGCGGCGAGAGCGGCGCCCTCAACCTGGGCACGGGGCGCGGCTTCTCCAACCTGGAGGTGGTGGAAGTGGCACGGGAGGTCACCGGCCACCCCATACCCGTCCGTTGGGAGCCCCAACGCCCCGGCGACCCGCCAGTGCTGGTGGCCTCGGCCGAGCGGGCGCGGGAGGTGCTGGGCTGGCAGCCGCGGCACACCTCGCTGGAGGAAATCGTGGCCTCGGCCTGGGAGTGGCATCGCAGCCACCCCCAGGGCTATCCGGACTGAGGGCTCAGAAGACTTTGCTGACCAGGGGCCACACCAGCCCTTCCCAGATGCCGCCTACCACTAGGCCCGTCCAGAGCAGCGAGTGGGGCAGTGAACCCCCTATGCCGATGGCATAGGCGCTGGGCCGCCCCAGGCGCATCAGGACCAGCACCACCGCGCGCCAGAAAGGCCCCAGCCAGAGCAGGCACAGCGGCACCGCCACCATCCACACCAGCCAGGGAGCGGGCGGGTTCTCGGCCAGCGGCCGGGCCCACTCCCTCTCCGTGGCCCAGTGGCGCAGGCTGGCGAACACCTCCTCGCCGTCCAGCAAGAACAGGAAGAGAGCGCAGAGAGCGCCGGTGAAGGCGGCCATTGCCAGGGCGCCGGGCCAGCGGCCCAGCGTGGCCACCAGCACGAAGGGCAAGGGGGCCGCCAGCCACGCCTCCAGCCGCCATATGGTAAGGGCAGCAACCACCCGCGGCGTCAGGTTCTGGCGAAGCAGGGCCAGCAGGGAGGGACGCGCCCCTCCCTTAACCGCCATCGGCCTAGGCGAGGGCAAAGGCCGCCACCCGTTCATAGACCGCGCCCGAAGGTTGCAGATGACTCCGCATAAGGCATAGCTCCGATAAGGACATTGTAACCGCGGGCACCGCGGCCTTCGCCACGGCGCGCTCCACCAGCGGAGCGCAGAGACGCATCTCCTCCTCGGGCACCCGGGCAAGGGTCAGGTGGGGACTGAACGGGCGCCCCTCCCGAGGGTAGCCGAGGCGGGACATGGCCTCCTCCACCCGCTCTTGCAGGCGCGACAGACGCTCCAGGTCGCCCGCCAGACCGACCCACAGCACCCGCGGGCCGCGACGGTTGCCGAAGGTGCCCAGCCCGTCCAGCGCCAGAGCGATGGCGCCGGTGCCGGCGGCGGCCTCCCGCAGCGCATCGGCAATGCCCTGGACCCTGGCGGCGGGCGTTTCGCCCAGGAACTTGAGCGTCAGGTGTATTCCCTCTGGCCGGACCCAGCGCAGCCGGCCCAGGCCCTGGGAACGGAGGTCGTCCTGCAGCGACGCCAGCCCCTCCTTCACCTGCGCCGGCAACTCCAGGGCGACGAAAAGCCTCCAGCGCTCTCGGCCCACCTCGCTCATAGGCGCCGCCTCGAGGACATTTTCGCCCCTCGGCGCACCGAGCGCCAGCACTCACCCACGGGCGCAAGCCAGTAGCCGCAGCGCGTTCTCGGACCAGCGGCGGGCCAGGGACGGGTCGGGCAGCGAGGCCAGAGCCCTTTCCTGCTCGAGCAGGGGATAATCGCTGCCGAAGAGGAGCTTCTCCTGAGGCACGGAAGCGTAGGCCTCCGGGCCGTAAAGAAAGGGCACGGCGGCGGTGTCGAAGTACAGCCGACCTACCGTTTCGCGCACCTCGGGCATGGCAACGAAGAAGGGCAGGCCGCCGCCCAGGTGCGCCCCCACGATGGCCAGGTCCTGGTGGGCGGCAGCGAAGCGGTAGAAGGAGGCGAGCGACAGCCCTTCCTTGCCCGGGTACCGGTGCCCCACCGGCTCGCTGACGTGGAAGAGGAGTACGAGCCGCAGCCGCCGCGCGAGCTCTGCCAGCACCTCCCCTTCTGGCCCCACGAGGTCCCAGCCCTGGCTCTCGGGCCGGAGCTCGCCCAGGCCACGGGCGCCGGCGCGGGCGCACCGCTCCACCTCGGCCACCGCTCCCGGGGCGGCCAGGTTCACGGTGCAGAACGGGACCAGCCGCCCGCCGCTCCTGGCCGCCCAGTCCAGCAGATAGTCGTTGTGGCGGCGGCACAGATCCTGGTCACGCCAAGCGAAGCCCAGTACAATACTTATGTCGACTCCTGCTCGCTCCATGCTGGCCAGCAGGTCCGGTGCGGTGGCCAGGCGCGCCCTGGGGCTCGCGTACATCTCGCCGAAAGTGGAGTCGCTCCGCAGCAGATCGTGGCGCGCCTCGATGACCTGCGGCGGGAAGATGTGGGTGTGGAAATCGACGATCATCCAGGGGCAGTTTATCCATCACTGGCCCAGGCAGCCAGAAGGACGCTCGCTCGGGTCGGGTGCGTTGTAGCTTGCATCGGGCGGCCATATAATGGCTAGTGCCGGGAAGAGGACGGCCTCTACAGCCTTGGCATCGCTCACTGCAGATAGGCTGAAAGCGCTGGAGGCGATAGCGCGGCGGATGCGGCGGCACATCATCCGGATGACCGCCGCCGCCGGCTCCGGCCACCCGGGAGGCTCCCTGTCCTGTGTCGAGATCCTGGTGGCCCTGTACTTCCACGCCTTGCGCCACGACCCCGCCAACCCCTACTGGCCGCAACGCGACCGCTTCGTGCTGAGCAAGGGGCATGCCACCCCGGCCTACTACGCCGTACTGGCGGAGGCGGGCTATTTCCCGCCCGAAGAGCTGCTCACTTTCAGGCGACTGGGCAGCCGCCTCCAGGGCCACACGGTGATGGGCTGCCCGCCGGGGGTGGAGATGTCGGCCGGGGCGCTGGGTATGGGCCTCTCCTTTGCCGTGGGGCTCGCCCTGGGTGCGAGGCTCGACGGCGCGGCCTGGCGGGTCTACTGCCTGCTGTCCGATGGCGACTGCAACGAGGGCCAGACCTGGGAGGCAGCCATGGCTGCCGCTCACCACCGCTTGGACGGGCTCACCGCCATCGTGGATTACAACCGCATCCAGAACGACGGCTTCTCCGACTACGCCCATTACCGGGGGAACGACAGCCGTGGCCGCACGGGCGGCTGGGTGGGCCCTGACGGCTATACGGTGAACATCATGTCTCTGGAGCCCTTTGCCGACAAGTGGCTGGCCTTTGGCTGGCACGTGCTGGAGTGCGACGGGCATGACCTGCGCCAGGTGACAGCGGCCCTGGACGAGGCGAAGGGAGTGCGTGGCCGGCCGACGGTCATCATCTGCCACACCGTCAAGGGCAAGGGGGTCAGCTTCATGGAGCATAACCCCGCCTTCCACGGCAAGGCGCCGACGGCCGAGCAGGCGGAGCAGGCGCTACGGGAGCTGGAGGGTTAGCGAATGGTCCAGACGGGGCGCACGGCCGCCACCCGCGAGGCCCTGGGGCCCACACTGGTCAGGCTGGCCAGGGAGGGGCTGGACATCGTGGTGGTGGACGCCGACCTGGGCGTCTCCACCACGGCCGCCCAGTTCGGGCGCGAGTTCCCCGAGCGCTTCTTCACTATGGGCGTAGCCGAGCAGAACGCTGTCGGGGTAGCCGCTGGCCTGGCCGCCACCGGCAAGGTAGCCTTCGTCAGCTCCTTCGCTGTCTTCATCCCCGGCCACTGCTACGACCAGGTGCGCATGGCCGTGGCCCAGCCCAACCTGAACGTCAAAATAGCCGCCTCCCACGGCGGCATCGTCACCGGCGAGGACGGCGCCTCGGCCCAGTCCCTGGAGGACCTGGCCCTGATGCTCGCCCTGCCCACCTTCCGCGTCATCGTACCGGCCGACGTGGTGGAATGCGCCCAGGCCATCGAGGAGGCGGCCCGGCGCTATGGCCCCTTCTACATCCGCATGGTGCGGCCCAAGGTGCCGGTCATTTACGACGAGTCCTACCGCTTTCAGCTAGGCAAGGCCCACCGCCTGCGGGAGGGCGAGGACGTGACCATCATGGCCATCGGCGTCATGGTGCCGGCAGCCCTGGAGGCGGCGGAGATACTGGCCCGGGAGGGCATCGGCTGCCGCGTCCTGAATATGGCCTCTCTGCGCCCGCTGGACGAGGAGGCCATCGTAGCCGCGGCCCGCGAGACGGGGGGCATCGTCACCGCTGAAGACCACAGCGTGCACGGCGGCCTGGGCAGCCTGGTGACCAGGGTAACGGCGCGCGAATGCCCCGTGCCAGTGGCCTGCGTGGGCATGGAGACCTTCGGCACCAGCGGCCGCTGGGACGAACTGCTGCAGCACTTCGAGCTGACGCCGCAACGGCTGGCCGCAGAGGCGCGGCGACTGGTAGAGCGCAAGCGGGGCGAGGGCTAGTTGTTGTTGTTCAGGTACCCGTCGCCCTCGAACTCTTCTTCCTCCTCGTCGCCCTCTTCGGAATAGACGCCTTCTTCCCGCCCCACCCACACCGTCACCACGAAGTCCTCGCGCATGGGGTCCATGGTCAGCACCAGGCGCTCGTCGATCTCGCCGATGAGCTCCCGGATCTCGTCCTGGGTCAGCCGTTCGGTCACTACCAGGGTAGCGTACACCACGCTGGTGCCGTAATGGATGTCCACCCGGCCCACCTCGTCCTCGTCCAGCTCGATGGTGTAGCACTCGGAGTAAGGGGTGCGGCATTCCCGTTCGAAATGGAAGCCTCCCATCAGATGCCTCCTTCCGCCCGGACTAGGGACGCACGTGCCCGTTGCCCAGGACGAACCACTTGTAGGTGGTGATCTCCCGCAGGCCCACCGGGCCGCGGGCGATGGTCTTCTGCGTGGAGTCGATGATCTCGGCGCCCAGACCGAACTGGGCCCCGTCGGTGAACTGGGTGCTGGCGTTCACGTACACCACCGCCGTGTCCACCTCGTCCAGAAAGCGCATGGCCGCCGAGTAGTCCTCGGTGACAATGGCGTCGGAGTGGCCGGTGCCGTAGCGGTCGATGTGCTCCAGCGCCTCGTCCAGTGAGCCCACCACCTTCACGGCAGCCACTGGGGCCAGGAATTCCTTGCCGAAGTCGTCAGGGCCAGCGGGGACCAGCTTCAGACCCCCTATCTCCTGGGCCTCCAGGACGGCCAGGGCCTGAGGATCGCAGCGCATCTCGATGCCCTTCTCGGCCCACACGCGGGCGATAAGGGGCAGGAAGGCCGGGGCAATGTCGCGGTGCACCAGCAGGGTGTCCAGGGCGTTGCAGATGGACCAGCGGCGGGTCTTGGCGTTGTCCACGACCCGCACCGCCTTTTCCAGATCAGCGGCCCGGTCGACGTAGGTGTGGCAGACGCCGATGCCGCCCACCAGCACCGGCATGGTGGCGTTCTCGGCCACGAAGCGGATCAGCTCCGCCCCGCCCCGGGGCACCATAAGGTCGATGTACTCCCGCATCTTCAGGAGCTGGCCCACCAGGGCCCGGTCTGTGTTCTCCACCAGTTGCACGGCGTCGGCCGGCACGCCCACGTCGCTGATGGCCTCACGGATGAGGCGCGCCAGCGCCCGGTTGGAATTGATAGCCTCTTTGCCACCCCGCAGGATGCAGGCGTTGCCGGACTTGAGGCACAGGGATGCGATGTCCACGGTGACGTTGGGGCGGCTCTCGTACACAGCAGCGATGACTCCCAGCGGTACGCGCTTGCGCCCCACCTGCATGCCGTTGGGCAGGGTGCGCATGTCGATGACCTCGCCCACCGGGTCGGGAAGGCGGGACACGGTGCGGACGTCAGCGGCGATAGCCCTCAGCTTGTCGGGCGAGAGGGCGAGCCGGTCCAGCACCGCCTCCGAGAGCCCCGTGCGCCGCCCCTCTTCCACGTCCAGGCGGTTGGCGGCCAGGACTTCTTCCTGCGCCTCCTCCAGCCGCCGGGCGATGCCCTCCAGGGCCCGGTCCTTGACGGCGGAGGAGAGCCGGGCCAGGGCCTTGGCCGCCTGACGGGCAGCCCTGGCCATAGCCTCGAGCTCCTGCGCTGCAGCGGTCATGGAGGCACCTCGTACGCCATGCTCGTGCCGCTCCTGCACTGGGGCCGTGCGCCGGGCGGCCCGCCTGGGACGGCGACGACCCCTCGCCCCCAGTATACCCCCTGCCCGCGCTATCGGGCCCGGGGGCGCACTAGCGGGCGCCGCTTCCGGTGGGCCGGGGACGCGGCACGCGGATGCAGCTCCGGCCTGAAAGGCCCAGGAGCAGGCGCGCCCTGGACTCCATCTCTACCGGGACCCAGACCTCGAAGCCGACCTTTCCCTGTCGCAGGCGAGCGGGTATTCCCTGTCGCCTCAGGGTCTGGAGGCATCGCTCCGCCTCGGCGCGGGTCGGCGCCCCGGCCACCACCAGCTCGTCGCCGCGGCGGCCGCGGCCCGGTCGCCAGGGGAGCCGCTTGGGGGCCAGCCATCGTCCCAACAAGGTTCGGCCCCTCCTTCCGTCACCGGCAGCCCTACTTGTGCCGGCGCTGCCAGCGAGTCCTCTTCCGCAGCTTCTTGTACTTGTGGCGCCGTATCTTGCGGCGCCGCCACTTCAGCACCGAGCCCATAGCTCCTCCCTAAGTCTCCTTCCGCGGTCGGAACTTGACCAGCGTTATCTCCTCCGTCGCCGGCTCGAACACCGCCTCCACCGGCATGCCGATGCGGACCTCCTCCGGCGCCACGCCGACGATGTTGGTGGTGAGCCGGGGACCCTCCTCCAGCTCCACGATGGCCAGCACGTAGGGGACCTCGTCCCGGAAGCCGGGGTGGGCAGGCCGACGGACCACGGTATAAGTGTACACGTGTCCGCGCCCGCTCGCCGTCGTCCATCCCAGCTCCGGGGACAAGCAGTGCGGGCACAGGGAGCGCGGGTAGAAGACGTACTCGCCGCACGAGCGGCAGCGCTGCAACCTCAGCTCGCCCCGGCGTGCCCCCTCCCAGAAGGGGCGGCTGGTCTCGGTGGGCTGGGGCAGCGGCTTGCGGTACTCCTGGGCCATGCCTAGTCCGCCCCCAGCACCAGAGAGACCTCTTCGCTCATGATGCCGCCGTTGCCGTTGACGAAGGCCAGTTCGCAGTTGCGCACCTGCCGCTGCCCGGCCCGGCCCTGGAGCTGGCGTGCGGCCTCGGTCACGTGGGACATGCCTCCCGCCAGCCCCGCTTGCCCGAAGGAAAGCTGGCCGCCGTGGGTGTTCAGGGGCAGGTCGCCGCGGTAGGTCAGGTCGTGCTCCTCCACGAAGGGCCCGCCCCGCCCCTTAGGGCAGAAGCCCGCGTCCTCCAGGGTCACGACGACGGTGATGGTATAGCAGTCGTAGACCGATACCAGGTCGATGTCCTGCGGAGTGACGCCTGCCATCTCGAAGGCCCTGGGCGCTGTATAGGCGATGGGGGAGGTGGTGAGGGACGGCGCCTGGGCCAGCGACATGTGGGTGAGCTTCTCCGCCGCCCCCAGCAGCCAGACGGGCCGATGCGGGCCGCGACGGGCTATCTCCGGGGCGGCCACCAGCACGGCAGCCGCGCCGGTGCAGGGCATGACGATCTCGTACAGGTGCAGGGGGTCGCAGACCAGGGGCGAGGCCAGAACCTCCTCGATGGTCAGCGGACGGTCGAAGAACAGGGCATCGGGGTTAGCGTTCGCATTGACGCGCTGGTCCACCGCCACCTTGGCCAGCTGGCGGCTGGTGGTGCCGAACTCATACATGTGGCGCATGGCGATCATGGCGTACCCCGAGTTGGCCCCCATCGGCCCGAAGGGGCTCTCGAACTCGCGCCCCGGCACCCGGGCTGGCCGTCCGCCGCGGGGGCCGTAGAAGGAATCGGGGTCCAGGACGTCGCCTGTCACGCAGACGGCCGCCCGGCACAGGCCTGCGCGGATGGCCGCCGCCGCCCGCCAGACCATGCCGCAGGCGGAGGCGCCACCCAGGTCCACCGTCTCGGCGAAGGTCGGGTGCATCCGCAAGTATTCGGCCAGTACGGTGGGCCACATCAGGGAATGTTCGGCCAGGGGAGGCGCCACCAGCAGGCCGTCCACGTCCCCTTTCTCCAGGCCGGCGTCGGCGATGGCCAGCCTCGTCACCTCGGCCAGCAGTTCCAGCACCGGCCGGCCGTCGGGGTGCCGACTGGGCCTCAGCTCGCCGATGCCGACGATGGCCGCAGACCGTCGCAGCTCCATCAGTCGTCCCTCAGCAGGACGAGGTTGTCGCGGTGGACGACCTCCTGGCCGTAGGCATAGCCCAGCGCCTCTTCGATGCGGTCGGAGCGCAGGCCACGGATGGCGTCCACCTCGCGGGCGCCATAGTTGGCGATGCCGCAGGCGATGCGTCGCCCCCGCTCGTCCAGAACGGCGACCACATCGCCGCGCTGGAACTGTCCCTCCACCGCCTTGACGCCGGCGGGCAAGAGACTGGCCCGGCCGCTACGCAGGGCCCGGGCCGCCCCCTCGTCCACGACGATGCTACCACGCAGGGAGAGGCCGGCCAACAGCCAGCGCTTGCGACCCTCCAGGCGGTCCACCGTCGCCGGGAAAAAGGTGCCCAGCTCCTCGCCCGTGGCCAGCCGGAGGAGCACGTCCCGCTCGCGTCCGTGGGCGATGACCACGTCGGTGCCGGAGGCTGTAGCGAGGCGGGCCGCCTGCAGCTTGGTCACCATGCCACCCCGGCCCTGACCGTGGGACTCCCGGGCCAGTCGCTCGACCTCCTCGTCGATGCGTTCCACGCGCCGCACCAGCCGCGCTTCGGGGTGCAGGTAAGGATCCGCGGTGTACAGGCCTTCGGTGTCCGTCAGCAGGACGAGCAGGTCAGCGTCCACCAGGTTGGCCACCAGCGCCGACAGGTTATCGTTGTCGCCGATGGTGGCCCCCTCGATCTCCTCCACCGCCACCACATCGTTCTCGTTGACGATGGGCACTACTCCCAGCTCGATGAGGGCCAGCAGGGTATTGCGCGCGTTCAGATAGCCCTGCCGGTCGGCCAGGTCGCGGCGCGTGAGGAGGGTCTGAGCGACGGTAATGTCGTGCCAAGCGAAGAGTTGCTGGTAGGCGTTCATCAGGTCGGACTGCCCCACCGCCGCCAGCACCTGTCGCATGGGGATATCGCGCCGGTCGCGGCCCAGGCCGAGGCGGTGGCGCCCGGCGGCGATGGCGCCGGAGCTGACGATGATGACTTCCCCTCCCAGCCGCTGTATACGCGCCACCTGTCCGACCAGGGCAGCCATGACCTCCAGATCCAGCCGGTCGCCGCCAGCGGTGAGCACGTTGGTACCGAGCTTGGCCACCAGGCGCCGATAGCGCAACGAGGGAAAGTCCGCGGCACGGCCTTCCCGCAACGAGGACACGCTGGGCTCCACCCGCATCCTTCGCACAGGCGCCCGCCGGCGAACGCGCCTGCGGGCGCCTCTTTTCTTCGGCACTCATGTTAACACTTGGTACCGTCCGAAGGAAGGCTGTCGCTAAAGGCGCTGCCGTGCTAGAATTCTGGCTTCGGAGGCGAGAGATGCAGCGAGCCGTGAAGCTGAGCGTAGCCGCCCTGTCCGTCCTGGCAGCCCTGGCCTTCCTCCCCGCCCTGGCCGATGCGCAGCCACGCCTGCTGGAAAGCACTCCCAAAGAGGGGGCTAAGCTCGGCCGCCCTCCCCAGGTAATGCTCCTCTGCTTCAACGAGCCTATCGCCGCTGCTACTCCTAACGACTACAGCCTGACCCTCGCCCGGGCCGGCGGGGCCACGGTGCCAGTGACCGCCACTCCCGTCCGCGGCAACACCTGCCTCGAGGCGCGGGCGAACTGGCCTGAGGACGCCACTGGCAGCTACGCCCTCTCCTGGCGGGTGCGCCAGCAGCAGGGTGGGCAGGCCCTCAGCGGCACCCTCAGCTTCAGCATCGCCCCGCCCTCGCCACCGGACGTGCTGAGACTGGCGCTGATCACCATCGCAGCGGTGGGCGGCGCTGCCCTGCTGGCGCTGGTCCTGACCCTGTTCCGCCACAGCATCGGCTTCGAGCCCCACCGCCCGCCTGCGGAAACGGAGTCCGAGTCCCTGGTCGGGCATCACTAGGGCAGAAAGGAGCGGCCATGCCCTTGCAGGTCGGCGACCCGGCTCCGGAGTTCGTCCTTACCGATCCCCAGCGCCAGCAGGTGCGCCTGTCCGACTTCCTGGGCAGGAAGCATGTGGTGCTGGCCTTCTACCTGCTCGCCTTCACGCCTGGCTGAACCCGGGAGCTGTGCTGCTTCCGCGACCTCTCGCAGGAGTTCGCGGAGGCCGACGCCCAGGTCCTGGGCGTGAGTGTAGACCCCTTCCCCAGCCAGGGAGCCTTCGCCCGCGAACTGGGCCTGCCTTTTCCCCTCCTGAGCGACTGGCCCCGATACGAGACCTGTCGCGCCTACGGAG
>BEIA01000025.1 GCA_002898715.1 bacterium HR24
CCACCTTTTCCCTCAGACAGCACATGACACTCCTCCAGTCGCGGTCTCTGGTGGCCAGTGTACGACCGGAGGCGCGATGATACAAGATATAAATGATTCGGCCCTGATGAAGAGACGAAATCTATATGACTTCGGGTGGTCTGTATTCCCCGAATATGCGGCGCATGACACCGCATATCTCGCCCAGGGTAGCGTAGGCCCGCACCGCCTCCATGATGGGCGGCATCAGGTTCTCCGAGTCGCGGCAGGCCTCCTCCAGTCGCTGCAGGGCCGCTTCGACCCGGACGTTGTCGCGCCCTGCGCGGACCCTTCGCAGGCGTTCCAACTGGGCCCGCTCCGCCTCGGGGCGGGGACGGAATATCATCTTCGGCTCCTCACCGGGCAGCTGGTACCGGTTCACCCCCACCACTACGCGTCGGCCTTCGTCCACCGCCCGCTGCTGGGCGTAGGCTGCCTCCTGGATCTCGCGCTGCATGTACCCGGACTCGATCGCTGCAATGGCGCCGCCCATGTCCTCGATGCGGTGTATGTACTCCCACGCCTGCCGCTCCAGCTCGTTGGTCAGCCACTCTACGTAATAGGACCCGCCTAGGGGGTCCACCGTGTCCGTCACGCCCGTCTCGTAGGCGATGACCTGCTGGGTCCGCACGGCGATACGCTGGGCCTCCTCGGTGGGCAGGCACAGGGCCTCGTCGTAGCAAGAGAGCGCCAGCGACTGGACGCCGCCCAGCACCGTGGCCAGGGCCTGGATGGCCGCCCGCACGATGTTCAGTTCCGGTTGCTGCGCGGTGAGGGTCGCACCTCCCGTCTGGACGTGGGTGCGGAACATCCAGGAGCGGGGGTCTTTGGCGCCGTAGCGCTCTCGCATGATGCGGGCCCACATCCTTCGCAGCGCCCGGTACTTGGCCACCTCCTCGAAGAAGTTGTTCTGGGTGTTGAAGATCCAGGAGATGCGGGGGCCGAAATCATCGATGTCCACCCCCCGCTCGAGCACGGCATCGATGTAGGCCATGGCGTTAGCGAAGGTGAAGGCCATCTCCTGCACGGCCGTGGAGCCGGCGTCACGGATGTGGTACCCGGAGATGCTTATGGAGTTGAACTTGGGCATCTCGCGGGCGCACCAGGCGATGAGATCCGCTGCCAGCCGCAGGGACGGCCCAGGCGGGAAGATGTAGGTGCCGCGGGCGACGTACTCCTTGAGGATGTCGTTCTGGACCGTGCCCGAGACCTCAGCCAGGGGCACGCCCTGCTTCTCGGCCACGGCAGCGTACATGGCCACCAGCACCGCCGCCGGAGCGTTGATGGTCATGGACGTGCTCACCCTGTCCAGCGGAATGCCTTCGAACAGGGCCTCCATATCGGCCAGCGTGTCGATGGCCACGCCGACCTTCCCCACCTCGCCCCTGGCCTGGGGGTCGTCGGAGTCGTAGCCCAGTTGGGTGGGCAGGTCGAAGGCGACCGAGAGGCCTGGCTGCCCTTCCTCAAGCAGGAACTTGAAGCGCTTGTTGGTCTCCTCCGCCGTTTCGTAACCGGCGTACTGGCGGAACGTCCACAGACGCCCGCGGTAGCCCGTGGGGTGGATGCCGCGGGTGTAGGGGTATTCGCCCGGGAAGCCGATGTCGCGCATGTAGTCCACGTCGGCGATGTCCAGGGGCGTATAGAGGCGGCGCGTTTCGGTGGAGCTGGTGCCGAACTCCACTTCGTTCCGTTCGCCGCCCCGCTCCAGGGCCCGCTTGAGGGTCTTCTCTTCCCAGCGCTCCTGCTCTCGCCTGAGGCGCTCCAGCTCCTCCCGGTCGAACATATCTATCCCTCCCTGCTGCTTGCCTCCGCCTTGGGCTCGGGGAAGGTGTGGGGAATGCCGGCCTCGCGCTTGGGGACCATCACCGAGCGGCGGTAGCGCATGACCAGTTCGCCGTGCTGGTTGTAGGCGCGGGTCTCCACCGTGACCACTCCCCGGTCGGGCTGACTGCGGGACTCCCGCTTCTCGAGCACCGTGCTCTCGGAGTAGATGGTGTCGCCGTGGAAGGTGGGGCGCAGGAACTCGATCTTCTCGAACCCCAGGTTGGCCACCGCCTTGCCGGAGATATCGCGGACGCTCTGGCCCAGGGCGATATCCACCACCAGGTTGCCCACTACCACGTTGCGCCCGAACTGGGTCTTCTTGCCGTACTCGGCGTCTATGTGCAACGGGTGGTGGTTCATGGTAAGCATGCAGAACAGGATGTCGTCCATCTCGGTGATGGTACGGCCGGGCCAGTGGCGGTATGTGGCCCCGACCTCGAAGTCCTCGAAGAAGCGCCCGAAGTCGCCGTGTCCGGACATGGTGCCGTTACTCCTCCTCGGCGGGTATGCGATCGCGCCACGCGCTGCCCACGCCCTACTCCCCGAACAGCTTCAGGAGGTTGCGGGCGATGACCAGACGCTGGATCTCGTTGGTGCCCTCGCCGATGATCATCAGGGGCGTGTCGCGGTAGTAGCGCTCGACGCGCATGTCCTTGGTGTATCCCACGCCGCCGTGGATGCGCAGGGCCTCCATGGCCACCTCCTGGGCCACCTCGGAGGCGAAGAGCTTGGCCATGCCGCCCCACAGGTCGGCCCGCTCGCCGGCGTCCTTCTTGGCGGCGGCAGCCCTGGTGAGGAGGCGGGCGGCCTCCACCTTGGTGGCCATGTCCGCCAGTTTGAGCTGGATGGCCTGGTGCTCGGCAATGGGCCTGCCGAAGGTGACCCGCTGCTTAGCGTAGCGCATGGCGTCCTCCAGGGCAGCCGTCGCCACTCCCACTGCCCTGGCCGCAACGTTGACGCGTCCTACCTCGATGGTGCTCATGATGTGCAGCCAGCCCTTGCCCTCCTCGCCGCCCACCAGATTGGCGGCGGGGACGCGGGCGCCCTCGAAGTAGAAAATGGTGGTGTCGATCCCCTTGTAGCCCAGCTTGTTGATCTTGCCCCCTACAGTGAGGCCTGGGGTGTCATCCTTCTCTACCACGAAGGCGCTCATGCCGACGTAGGGCGGCCGCGCCTGCGGGTCGGTCTTGGTGAGCACCGCGAAGAGCTTCCCGTAGATGCCGTTGGAGACGAACATCTTCGTCCCGTTGAGGACGTAGTGGTCTCCATCGCGAGTCGCCACAGTCTGCAGCGCCTGCAAGTCCGAGCCGGCGTTGGGCTCGGTCATGCATATGCCGCAGACCTCGCCCTGGGCGATGCGCGCCAGATAGCGGTCCTTCTGGTCCTGCGTGCCGTAGGTCTTCAGCATCCAGGAGACCATGACTGCGCCGTTGAGGATGCCACCGAGGCTCATCCAGCCGCGGGACAGCTCCTCGACGATGGCGGCGTAGGTGACGAAGGAGAGGCCGAGGCCACCGTACTCGGGCGGCACGGCCACCCCGAACAGGCCCATCTCCTTCATCTTGCGCACCAGGTCGTGGGGGTACTCGTCCCGGTGCTCCAGCTCCGAGGCCACAGGCACCACCTCGCGGTCCACGAAGCGGCGCACCTGGGACACGATCATCTGCTCCTCTTCGGTGAGGCTGGCCATGGTTGGCAAGGGCATGGCTCTCCTTTATGCGCTAGGACTTATGGGACGTCTATAACTGGCTCCAGTTTACGCCGAGGGGCGCCAGGCGTTCAAGGCGGGCCATCGCGGTGCCTGGCTGCGGGTGCACGTGATGCTCGCACCAGAAACGCCAGGACAGGGCAGCTGCGTATCTGCCGTGGACAGCACCAAAACCGGGACCCCCCCGGCCATGTAGCGAGTGGCGCGGCCGCCGAGGGTATGCGCTTCCGAACCGCACGTATAGCCGCGGTGCCCGGCTCGTCGGACCCGGTTCTGGAGCGGCGGTGCCGACCCATGACCGCGCAGACCTGCGCCTCTGTTCGCTGGGGGAGGCACCGCCCAGGGTTGCCCACTCCCTGTGAGGGCTTATTATAGAGACGCTATTCGCAGTTCGGAGGTGGAGGCCATGCTCGGGACGATGATGGATTATCCCCTGACCATCAACCACATCCTGTGGCGGCTGGAGCGGCTCTTCCCCAGGAAGCCGGTGGTGACGCAGCGCCTCGAGGAGGGGCAGGCGACGCGGTCCAGCTACGGCGAGGTGGCCGCACGTGTGCACCGTCTGGCCAGTGCCCTATCGAGGGCTGGGATCCGCCCTGGCGACAGGGTGGCCACCTTCGCCTGGAACACCCAGACCCACCTGGAATGCTACTTTGCCATCCCCTGCATGGGGGCGGTCATGCACACCCTGAACATCCGCCTCTTCCCCGCCCAGCTCGAGTACATCGTCAACCACGCCGAGGACAAGGCAGTCTTTCTCGACCGCAGCCTGGTCCCGGCCTTCGAGCCCCTCATCGGCAAGGTGCCGACGGTGCAACTGGTGGTCCTCATGAACGAGGGGCCCGAGCCCTCGGCCGCCTTTCGCGAGGCGTTCCCGCAGGTGGTCGATTACGAGGAATTCCTGCGGAGCGGCGACGAGCACTTCGCCTGGCCGCGGATCGACGAGCGACAGGCGGCGGCCATGTGCTACACCTCGGGCACCACCGGCAACCCCAAGGGTGTCGTGTACACGCACCGTTCCACCGTGCTCCACTCGCTGGTGGCGGCCCTGCCCGACAGCATGGGCCTCAGCGAGCGCGACGTGGTGATGTACGCCGTGCCCATGTTCCATGCCAACGCCTGGGGCATACCCTACGCCGCCGCCCTGGTGGGCGCCAGCCAGGTCTTCCCCAACCGCTACCTGGACGCCGAGCGCCTGGTGAACCTCATCGAGCGCGAGGGGGTGACCGTCTCGGCCGGGGTGCCCACTATCTGGATCCCCATCCTCGACCTGCTGGAGAAGACGGGGCGCAAGCTGCCCACGCTGAAGCGGGTCATCTGCGGCGGGTCGGCGGCGCCTCCCGCCCTGATCGCCGGCCTGGCGCAGCACGGCATCCAGCTCATCCACGCGTGGGGCATGACCGAGACCTCGCCGCTGGGCTCCCTCTGCCGCATGCGCTCGTGGCTCGACGATCTGCCCGACGACCAGAAGCTGGCGGTCAGGTCCACGCAGGGCACCATCGTGCCCCTGGTGGAGTGCCGCATCGTCGACCTGGAGTCGGGGCAGGAGCTGCCCTGGGACGGCAAGAGCGTGGGCGAGCTGCAGGTGCGCGGCCCTTACATCACCGGCACGTATTACAACGACCCCGCGGCCAGCGAGAAGTTCATGGACGGCTGGCTGCGCACTGGCGACGTGGCCACCATCGACCCCGACGGCTACATCCGGCTGGTGGACCGTACCAAGGACCTGGTCAAGTCGGGGGGCGAATGGATCTCGTCCGTGGAGGTGGAGAACCACCTCATGGCCCATCCCAAGGTGCTAGAAGCGGCGGTGATAGGGCTGCCGCATCCCCGCTGGCAGGAGCGGCCGGTGGCGGCGGTGGTGCCGCGACCAGAGCACAAAGACGACATTACAGCCGAAGAGCTGCGGGAGTTCCTGGCCCAGCGCGTGGCCAAGTGGTGGCTGCCCGACGAATTCGTGTTCGTCCCCGAGGTGCCCAAGACCAGCGTGGGCAAGTTCGATAAGAAGGTCCTGAGGGAGCAGCTCGCCCAGGTAGCGCAGCGCTGGGCGCAGTCCTGACCCGCCGCCCGTCACGCTGAGACGCTTCGACTTGGCCGCTGCCCAAGGGGCCGCGGCGGCGCCGCCCACGCGGCAGGGGCCTGTGTGCTGCCCGACGGGAGTCTGGAACTGGCGCTGACGGGCCGGGGCCTCAGTCGCCGAACTCGAAGTCGAGCAGCTCCCTCAGGAACCCTTTCTTCTTCTTCGGCTTGCCGTAGTACGGCGGGGTCTGGTGACCGGCCGGCCGGTACTCGCGCTCGTATTCGCGCTCGTAGGCCTCTTCGTACGGCGCGTAGTATTCCGTCTCGCGCTCGATAATCTTCTCCAGTTCGCCCCGGTCGAGCCAGACGCCGCGGCAGCGGGGACACCAGTCCACGGTGACCCCGCTGCGCTTGCCGACCCTCAGCTCCTCGTTGCACTTGGGACAGTACAACAGCTAACACCTCCTGCTGCGTTCAGGGCAGGCCCTTGAGCCCCGGTCGCGGGGCGCTAACCAGGGCCACCATGTTCCCCTCGGGGTGGCGGTTCTCGTACATGAGCTGGTGCGCCAGGCCGATCTCCTCGAACTTGAACAGGCGCGAGGACATGCAGGGGTCGATCTTCCCCTCGATGACCAACTGGTTGAAGGCGTAGGACTGCTCGTCGTTGGCGAAGTGGGAGCCCTGGAACCGCTTCTGTCGCATCCACAGGTAGCGCAAGTCCACGACAGCATTGTAACCCGTGGTGCCGGCGCAGATGACCACCATGCCGCCGGTGTCGCAGACGAATATGGACGTAGGGATGGTGTCCTCCCCCGGGTGCTCGTAGACGATCCGCGGGTTCCGTCGATCGCCCAGCACGTCCCAGATGGCGCGGCCGAAGGCGCGGGCCCCTTCCAGCCAGCGGTTGTAGGCCTCGCGGTCTGTCCAGTGGGGCAGCATGCCCCAGTGGTCGAACTTCTTGCGGTTGATGCACCCCTTCGCGCCCAGCTTCATACAGTAGGCGAACTTATCGTCGCTGGAGACCACGGCTACGGGGATGCCGCCGAAGACCTTAGTTATCTGGATGCCCATAGTGCCCAGGCCGCCAGCGCCCCCCCATACCAGCACCACGTCTCCCTCCTGCACCGTGTGGGGAGGCCAGCCCAGCAGCATGCGGTAAGCGGTAGCGCCCACCAGAGTAGGCGCCGCGGCCTCCTCCCAGGTCAGATGGGGCGCCTTGGGCATGCATTGGTGGGCCTGCACCTTGCAGAACTGGGCGAAGCTGCCCCAGTTGGTCTCGTAGCCCCAGATGCGCGCCGAGGGCGCCATGATGGGGTCGCCCCCGGCCTTGATGTAGGGGTCGTCCCTGTCCCACATGCCGCAATGGATCACTACGTGGTCGCCTTCCTTGACGTTGCGCACCTCGCTGCCCACGGCCCAGACGATGCCCGAGGCGTCGGAGCCGCCGATGTGGAAGTCGGAGGGGTCGCCGTCACGCTGCTGCACCGAAATCACATCTACCGGCACGCCCAGGGATGCCCACACGTTGTTGTAGTTGATGCCGGCAGCCATCACCAGCACCAATACCTCGTCGGGCTTCAGGTCCTGGGGCACTTCGATCTTCTCGATCTGGAAGCCCTTGATGGGCTCGCCGAAGCGCTCCCGGCGGATGACCTGGGCATACATGTACTTGGGGATGTGCCCCGCGGGCGGGAGCTCGCCGACCTCGTAGATGTCCTTCTTGACTAACATGGCCTTCCTCCCCGGCAGCAGTGTGCGGCGTCTAGGATACATTACTCGCACTTGGGTTGGCAAGTCGCTGTCAAACAATTTTTCTATGATACCGATAAGGCCGAGGCCGGTTGCGCTGGCGGCCATGGGACGGCGCTGGCGAGCGAAGAAAAGAACAGGGGCCGGAGGTGATGCTCCGGCCCCTGCCCTGTTGTCTCCTAGCCTGTTACTACACGGAGAAGATATGGACAGCCAGGGCGGCCGCCTCGCCCCGAATCATGCCGCCGCCGTTCTCCGTCAGCCCGACTTTGGCCCCCTCCACCTGGCGGTCGCCGGCCTCTCCCCTGAGCTGCCAGAATATCTCGCAGGCCTGAGCGACACCGGTGGCGCCGATGGGGTGCCCCTTGGCGATGAGACCGCCGCTGGTGTTCACCGGCTGGCGACCTCCCAGGCGGGTGTGGCCGCTGCGAATGAGCGCGGGCCCCTCGCCCTGGCCGCAGAGGCCCAACTCCTCGTATATGATGAGCTCGGCCGGGGCGCTGGCGTCGTGCACCTCCAGCACATCGAGCTCCTTCGGGCCGACGCCGGCCCGTTCGTAGGCGAGGCGGGCCGCTTCCTCGGTGACGCCGGGCTCGTCCTGGCCCCGGTCCCGCCCAGAGACCAGCACCGAGGCCCGCACGAACACGGGCTTGGACGTGAACTCGCGGGCGCGGCTGGCAGGCACCAGGATAGCCGCTGCGGCACCATCGCTGATGGGGGAGCACATGGGCCGCGTCAGCGGCTCCACCACCAGCGGGGCGTTGAGGATGTCCTCGATGGTGTATTCGCCACCGTACTGGGCCTTCGGGTTCAGGGAGCCGTGGTAGAGGTTCTTAGCCGCCACACGGGCGAAGTCCTCTTTGGTGGCACCGCTACGCTCCATGTAGCGGCGTGCCCAGACGGCGTAGAAGTCCATGAACATGCTGCGCTTCTCGCCGGCGCCCTCCTGGAAGGACGGGCCCCGCTCCTCCTCGGCCTTGCGGGCCTCCCGGGCGCGGGCGGCCACCTGCTGGGCCCACTCCACGTCCACTGCCGCGCCGATAGCCTGGAACGAGCGGCGCTTGTCCTCGTGGGTCAGCTTCTCCATACCCACCACCAGGGCGACGTCGTACAGGCCCGAGGCCACGTACAGCCATCCCAGGTGAAAGGCGGTGGAAGAGCTGGCGCAGGCGTTCTCGGTGTTTATCACCGGTATGCCGCCGATGCCCAACTCTCGCAGCACGACCTGGCCGCGGATCATCTCCTGACCCGTGATAAGGCCGGCGGTGGCATTACCGACCACCGCCACTTCGATGCGCGACTTGTCGATTCCGGCCGACTCCAGAGCGCCGCGCACGGCCTCCCCGGCCAAGTCCTTGAGCGAGCGCTCCAGGAACTTGCCGAACTTGGTCATACCCACGCCGACGACGGCGACGTCTCTCATGTCTGCTTACCCCCCGAACGTTCCTGATCCACGGCCAGTATAGCACAGTCAGCCGAGGGCGGCCGGTTACGGCAGCGTGCCGGCCACGGCCCGCTGGTAGTACTCTTCCATCTTGTCACGGCTGAGCTGGCCGTTGTGCACGGCCACTACCCGGCCGCTCTTGTCCAGGAAGATGCTCAGGGGCATGCCCAGCCCCTGGTAGGCGTTGAACAGGGTATCCCTGGGGTCGGCCACAGCCTCCGTGAACTGCATGCCCTTTCGGCCCTGCCCGACGTCTATGCTCTGGAGAAAGGCCATGGCGGCCTGAGACGTATCGCCACGGTTGATGCCGATGACCACAAGGTCGGGGTGGTCGCGCATCAGCGCCGCTATGTCGGGCAGCTCGTTACGGCAGGGGTCGCACCAGCTTGCCCAGAAGTTCAGGTAGACGGGCCTTCCCCGAAAGCTGCTCAGCCGTACAGGCGTGCCGTCGTTGAGGCGGGAGGCCACGAAATCGGGCGCATACTGACCGGGACGCGGCCCCACGCTGTATTCCACTGCCCCCGCCACCGGCGGCCCCTGCACGAGCCTCGCCGGCTCGATGTCCCTGGCCCGGCCGAAGCTGCCCGTGGCCGATAGCACCGCCAGCACGGCGGCCACTGCGGCCGCTATGCCTGCCAGCGCCAGCAGGCGGGACTTGAGATCGTTGTGGACCATCGGCTCAGAAGCGCCCCGATAGCTCCGACAGGGGGCCCCAGTCGAACAGACGGTTGAGGCCGACGAGGCTGTTGGTGAAGACCAGCACACCCATCACCACCAGCACTGTACCGCTCACGTAATTCACTGCCCAGGCCCACTGGCGCAGCCTCTCGTAAGCCGGGCGCAGGGCATCGAATGCCGCTCCCATGACCAGAAAGGGCACCGCCATGCCGGCCGAATAGGCGAGCAGCAGGGCCGCCGCCTGCGCTACGGTACCGCCCGAGACCGCCAGTGCCAGGATGGCCCCCAGAGTGGGGCCGATGCACGGGCTCCACCCGGCGGCGAAGGAGGCTCCTACCAGGAAGGAGCGGCCGTAGCCGGTTCCCCGCTCCAACCCCAGTCTGCGTTCCCTCTCGAGCCACGGGATGGTGATGACCCCGGCCAGGTGCAGTCCCAGAAGAATGAGCAGCGAGCCGGCCACCTTCTGCACCAGCGACAGGTGCTCGCGCAGGAAGAAGCCCAGCAGCCCCAGCGACACGCCGAAGAGCACGAAGACGACTGTGAAGCCGCCCACGAAGCCCAGAGCGTGCAGGAGAGAAGGGCCCGCCACCGTGGGCCGGGTCTGGACCGCCACGGCGGCTCCGGGCCCCGATGCCTGTGTCCGCGCGGTCGCGGTGGCGGCCCCACTCAGATAGCCCAGGTAGGCGGGCACCAGCGGCAGGACGCAGGGCGAAAGGCAGGACAGCAGCCCCGCCAGGAAGGCCACGCCCAGCCCGACTCCTCCCAGTTCTAGCACTGGCTACAACTCCTCTCTTGGCCCTCTGCCCCACCCCATTCTATGCGCCGGCGCTCGCGGGGGCGAGGGCGGCGGCGTCAGCGTGTGCCCACCAGCAGGTCGTGCCTGCCCCCCCACTTGCTCAGGAAGCGGTAGAAGTTGCGCTTGCTCAGGCGGTCCCGCTCCTCGGGGGCCGTTCGCTCCCACTCGCCATGGGCATGGCGGGCTACGGGGAGCGCGGCATCGCACAGGAGCAGGTAGCCCCTGTCCCTCACCGACAGGCTCAGGTCGAGGTCGAGGTGACGATAGAAGCGGAACTTCTCGTCCAGGGGCGCTATTTGGGCCAGGACCTCCCGCCTCAGGGCCAGGAGATAGCCTTCCAGCGCGTCCACCTCGCCCGATTCCTCCACCTCATCGAAGCTGTGCAGGTCGGCGGTGCGCAGTCCCCAGCGGCCCACCATGCCTACTTCCGGCCGGGCCAGGACTTCCGCCAGGCGGGAGAAGACATCGCCTGTCACCTCCACGCTGGTGTCAAGCCACACGAAGATGCGGCCCTGTGCCTGGCGGATGGTTACGTTGCGGGCGGCCGCCGTGCCCAGGAAGTGGTCGGCGTGGAAGACCCTCAAGCGCGGCTCCCTCTCCGCCTCGGCGTCCAGCCAGGGGCCGGTGTCGTCGCTGGAGCCGTTATCTACCACCAGCACTTCTGCCGAGGCAGGCAGCCAGCGCAGCAGGGCCTGCAGGCACCGCCCCACTTCCGGCGCATTGTCGCGGGCCAGGAGGCTCACCGTGAACTCCAGCGCCGGCGCCTCGGACAGGAGCGACGGCACGTCGCTGCTGCGGGAGATGGTGCCGGGCGCTGCGAGCCATGGCGGACGTGGCAGGACGACGGTGCCCCGCTGGGTGTCGCGGACCTCGTACCCGGCCTCGACGATGCGCTCCCGCAGGGCGTCTGCCTCAGGCCAGCGCTTCTGGGTGCGCAGGACATGACGCCTCTCGCGCAGCTCTTCGATCTCGCCGGGGAGCGCCGGCACCTCGGGCGGCCGGGCCAGGTCGAGCCCCAGCACGCGGTCGAACTCCAAGAGCAAGGCCCTCTTCACCGGCGCGGGCAGGGCCGAGCGGGCGACTCCCCAGGCGGCAGCCAGCGCTCTCGGCAGACACAGGTCGTCGCAGAGGGCGTTCCAGAAGCGCTCTCGCCACTGCACCGCCTCCTCGGGCAAAGAGTCGGCAGCCTCGTCTCCCTGCTGGGCGTGCAACCGCAGGCGGACAAGCGCTTTCTGGGCCGCTCGCAGCGAGTCCCAGGTGAAGTTCATGCGCGTCCGGTAGTGGACGGTGGCGCACAGGTACCTGAAGGCCAGCGGCTCGAAGCCTCGCCTGGTCAGGTCGTCCAGCGTGTAGACGTTGCCGGTGGACTTGGCCATCTTCACCCCGTCCACCAACAAGTGCTGGCCATGCACCCAGCAGCGCACGAAGGGGCCACCATAGGCAGCCTCGCTCTGAGCGATCTCGTCCTCATGATGAGGGAATATGTTGTCCACCCCGCCAGTGTGGATGTCCAGGCGTGGGCCGAGATAGCGGATGGCCATGGCCGAGCACTCTATGTGCCATCCGGGGAAGCCCTCGCCCCAGGGGCTGGGCCAGCGCAGCAGGCGCCCAGGCTCGGCCGCCTTCCAGAGCGTGAAGTCGCGCTGGTCGCGTTTGAGAGGGTCGGGCTCCACTCGCACGCCCTCTTCCAGGCCGGGGGCGGCCTGCCCCGATAGCCGCCCGTAGTCCGGGAAGCGGGAGACATCGAAATACACGTTACCGTGCCTCTCATAGGCGTACCCGGCGTCGACGAGCTTCTTGACCAAGTCCAGCATGTCGGGAACATGCTCGGTGGCCTTGGGGAAGTGGTGCGCGGGCAAGATGTTGAGGCGGGCCTCGTCGCGGAGGAAGGCCTCGGTGTAGAACTCGGCTATCTGCTGGGGGGTCTTGCCCTCGGCCAGGGCGGCGGCGATGACCTTGTCCTCGCCCCTCTCCAGTTGCTCCTGGCGCATGTGGCCCACATCGGTGATGTTCTTGACGTGGAGCACGCTATAGCCGATGCCCTCCAGGGTGCGGCGGAGCCAGTCGGCCATCAGGTATGTGCGGAGGTTGCCTATGTGGGCGTAGCGGTATACCGTGGGCCCGCAGGAGTACATCTTCACCCGTCCCGGCTCCAGAGGGCGAAGTTCCTCCTTGCTCCGGGTCAGGGTGTTATACAGCTTTATGGTCCGGGCCGGCCCGCGGCCCTCAGGTGATCTCTCAGCCGTGCTCCCCCTCCCATCCTACCTCGATGTCGCCCTCGCCCCAGACGATGATGGGCACGGTGACGGCGTACTGGAGGGCCTCCTCCCACCACTGGGGGTTCTCGTCAACGCGCCGCTCCTCGAAATCGATCCCCCTCTCCTGCAGGGCGGCGAGGGCCTTCTGGCTCGTAGGGCAGTTGGCGAGGGTATAGATGATCACCCGAGACATACTGTCCTCCGGCCTGCCGCGGGGGCACGGGCCCCGCCTCCGGCGCGCCAGGGCCGGCACGGCGCAGGTGCACGGCACGGGCCCCTACGAACGCCCGGCGCTGCCATCGGCCCACCGCCGATCCCTCGCTCCGCCTGGCTACGGGCCGCGTGCTCCCGTCCGGACACGATTTATGGTAGCACATGCGCCGCACTTGCAGGGTGCCTCACACCCGCATCTGCTTCCAGCGGCCCTGGCGGAAGCGTAGCCATAGCAGCAGGGCGCGGCTGTTGATATCGAGCACCGCTGCCGCCCACGCCCCCGGCACGCCCAGACCGGCGACGATGGCCAGTAAGTAAGCGGGCACCAGCCGCACGACCCAGTTGCAGAAGGTGACGATGGCCAGCACCCAGCGTGTGTCGCCGGCGCCGCGCAGGGCACCTCCGAAGGCGAGGTTCACTGCCAGGCCGGGCATGGCGAAGGCGAAAATGAGGAGCAGCTTGCGGCCCAGGGCCACCACCTCCTGGGCGCCCTCGCCGGCCACGAAGGCGGAGGTTATCTGGCCTCCGAAGGCCGCCAGCACAACGGCGACCAGCACGGTGACGATGAGGGAATAGCGTGTGGCGACATAAGCCGCCCGCTCGGCGAGGTCGGGCCGTCGGGCCCCGAGACCCTGTCCCACCAGGGCGCTGGCAGCCACACTGATGCCGAAGCCTGCATTGAAGGCCAGGCCCTGGATGGCCAGCGTGACGCCGTGGGCGGCCACGGCCGTCGTCCCCATGCTGGCGACGATACGGGTGTATAGCATGAAGGCGATGTTGAACTGCCCTTGCTCCAGTCCGGTGGGCACTCCTACGCGCAGGATGCGCCACGCCTCGTGCGGGTCGAGGGGCGGGCCGCCCAACGGGCGCCAGCGCACAGCCCGCCGACCCGACATGAGCACCGCCAGACCCATGACCGCGCCGAAGATGGCAGCGGTGGTAAACCCCGCCCCCGAGCCCACAACCTCGAGCCGCGGGAAGGGCCCGCTGCCGTTGACCAGGACATAGGCGACCACCACGTTGACCAGGTTCAGGGCCAGGCCGATGACCATGGGCGTGCGGGTGTCGCCCGTGGCCTGGAGGGCCGAGTTGACGGCGAACAGGACCGACCAGAAGACCATGCCGATGGCGCTGGCCTGCAGGTACTGGGTGCCCAGGCGCCGTGCCTCCGGCTCCGCCCCCAGCATCCCCAGCGACCAGTCACTGAGGAACCACAGACCGAGGGCCAGGACGACGCCCCACACTGTCGCCAGGGACAGGGCGGTGCGCACGGTGGTGTCGGCCCTGGCCATTTCCCGAGCGCCCGCGGCCCGGGCTACCACCGCGATGGTTCCTGTGCCGACCGCGCTCATCCCGGCCAGGCAGAACCAGTAGACCTGCCCGCCCAGGCGAAGGCCCGCCAGCGAGTCCTCGCCCAGGTGCCCTACCAGGTAGGTGTCCACTAGCTGCACCGCTGAATAGGCCACCTGCTGGACCACCACCGGCCAGGCCAGTCGCACCACCGACAGGCCCAGGTGCCTCTCGTCCAGCACGGGAGTGGGGCGGGTAGCGGCGGCTTCGGCGGACACTGGACTCTCCTGTCCTTGCAGACTAGGTTATGCTAAGATGACGCACCGGGCTACGGGCCTGCCGCATGATGGCGCCGAGACGTGGCCACAAGTGGTTCGCCGCCTGGTACGACCGCATGTGCGCCCGGGCCGCGTACCTGGGGCCCGTGCGACGAGAGCTGGCGGGCGGGGCCACAGGCCGCGTGCTGGAGGTAGGCTGTGGCACCGGCGCCAACTTCGAGTACTATCCTCCCGAAGCGCAGGTGGTGGCCACGGAGCCCGACCCGTACATGCTGGCACGGGCGCGGCGCCGCGCGCGGGAGAGCGGCAGGCGACTGGCCCTGGTTCAGGCTGTAGCTGAAAACCTGCCCTTCTCCGATGCCTCGTTCGATGTAGTTGTGGCGACTCTCGTCTTCTGCTCGGTGGACGACCCGGGGCGCGCCCTGGCCGAGGTGACGCGTGTGCTCCGGCCGGGCGGGGAGCTGCGCTTCTTCGAGCATGTCCGTTACGATGGCGGCCTGCTCGCTCTGGCCCAGGACGCTGTGGCACCCATCTGGAGCTGGTTCGGTGCCGGTTGCCACCCCAACCGCGACCTTACGCGCCTGCTGGCTGAGGCGGGCCTGGAAGTGGTGCGTCTGGAGCGCAGCAAGCCGCTGCCTCCCCTTCCGCCCATGTGCCTGGCGCGTCCGCACGTACTGGGCGTGGCCAGGGTGCCTTGAGCCATGGACGGCGTGGTGCTGGTGTTGGGCGCAGGCGGCATCCGCGGTTGGGCGCACGTGGGCGTCCTAAAGGCGTTGCACGAGGCGGGCGTGCCCATCGCTAGCATCGTGGGGGCTAGCGCCGGCGCCCTCGTCGGGCCAATGTACGCGGCTCGGCGCGACGTGGACGGCATGGTGCGGCTGGCGCTCTCGGCCGACATGGCGTCCCTTACTGCCTGGTTCCTGGGAGGGCTGCGCATCGCCCCCGACGCCTGGGGCTTCGGTCGGGCGCTGTGGCACGCCTATGGCCACATGGACTTCGCCGAACTGGCCGTGCCCTTCGCCGCCGCCGTCATTGACGTAGCGGCAGGCCGCCGTTACCTGGTCACCCAGGGCAACGTGGGCCGTGCGGTGGAGGCGAGCATCCGGTCACCCGTGCTCTGCCCGCCGGTATGGATAGACGGACGGCCGCTGGTGGACGGCGGCCTGCACGACACCGTGCCGCTGGGTCTGGCCCGCCGCCTGTACGGGCGCGAAGCGCCGCTGGTGGCCGTGCCCGTGGGAGAATTCTACGTGCTGCCAGCGTCCCTGAGACCCCTGTCGGACAGGGTGGCGCGCTGGCTGCGCCGCCGCTGCCCCGATCCGGCATCCAGGCTGGGACAGGTGGCCTTTATGGCCCGTTTGCTGTCGCTGGGTCGACCCGTCCGCCCCGAGCCGATGCTGGCCATCCGCCCCGACCTGCGCGGCATCAGCGCATTCCTGCCCTTCGGTATGGCCAGAGCGGTGCGACAGGGCGAGCGGGCTGCTCGGCGCGCCCTGCCCGCTATCCGCCGCCTGCTGGCCGAGAGCTAGGTCCCCTCGCGCGTGGGCAGCACCACCCACGCCCGGCCTGGAGTGGTGACGCCCTCGCGTTCGTTCTCGGCCCACACCTCACACTCGACCAGGTGCTGGCCGTCCCGGACGTACTTGTCCACCACCCGCCCCTTGCAGGTCATGACGTCACCGGGGCGCTGCTGGCGGCGCATCTCGAAGTAGAGCTTCTTCAGGAACCCCTCGTCGCCCATCCAGTCGGTGATGACCCGCACCAGGGCCGCCTGCAGGAAGCCGGTGTTCATGAAGATGTCCTGGTGGCCAGCGCGACGCGCGAACTGAGGGTCGAAGTGGAGAGGGTACCAGTCCTGGGTCCCGCTCACCTGCTGGATGACGCGCCGCAAGTTGATCTCCAACGAGAAGCCGGGGAGCTCCTCGCCGACCTGCACGTCCTCCCAGTAGCGCTGGGGGCGCTTCACGGCTGGCCCTCCTGCTGAGCGGCGGCGACCTCCTCTGGCGTGCGGTGGAAGAGGTGCGTGTTGCGGATGATACAGACGACCTCGTCCCGCTGGTTAGTGACGACCAGTTCGCTCACCACCCACACGGCCTCGGGGTCGATGCCGATGGGCTTCTGATAGACATCGACGATGCGCCTTCGCACCGAGAGGTGGTCGCCCACCCTGATGACGTCGAACCACTCAACCTCTTGCGACAGGTTGATGATGCGCTTGCCCGGCGCCGGCACCACCGGCACCAGGGGCTCGAAGGCGGGGGGCCACGGCCCCAGGCTGGCGAAGTACAGCGCCAACCAGCCCGAGGGCGGGCAGATGACGCCGCCCCAGCGCGTCCGGCGGGCGTATTCGGGGTCGAGGAAGAGAGGATTCGTGTCCTCCACCATCTGACAGTGGCGGCGGATAGGGTCGTGCTCCACCGGGTAGCGGCCCTTGGCTGGCGGCGTCTCCATGCCGATGAAACGCTTTCGTACCTCTTCGATGTCGAACTTCTGGGCCATGCGACCCTCCTGGCGGGCGGTCTCGGGACGGCCCCATTATAGGCGGCAAGGCGGCCAGGCCAAAGGCGCGTCACCGCCCGGAGCAGCGGCCCTTCAGCGCACGCCGTCGATGAGCGATAATTGTGAATGGAGAAATGAACCGATGACCCGAGGTGGCCGCATGACCGCCCGGCTGGCGACGAAGAGGCTGCCGTCGTTGGTCACCGCGCGCATAGTGGGCCGGCGCGATCTGACCGACGACCTGATGCTGCTGTGGCTCGAGGTGCCGCCCACATTCAGCTTCCGGCCGGGGCAGTATATCACCATCGGGCGGGAGGGCATCGAGCGCCCCTATTCCATCGTCTCGGCCCCGCACGAGCTACCGCGCGTGGAGCTTTTCATCGAGCTGGTCCGCCGCGGTAAGCTGACCCCCCGGCTGTGGCGCCTGGGCGAGGGCGACGTGGTGACCATGCGCCCACGGGCGAAAGGGCTGTTCACCTTCGAGCCGAGATACCGGCACCACCTGATGGTGGCCACCGTCACAGGCATCGCGCCCTTCGTGTCCATCCTCAGGGACTACCTGCATCGAGGGCCGCAGGGACACCGCTTCTACGTGCTGCACGGCGCTAGCTACCGGGACGAGTTCGGATACGCCGAGGAGCTCAGAGAGCTTTCCCAGCGGTTCCGCGACATTGTGGCCTACGTGCCCACTGTCAGCCGCCCCCACGAGGAACGGAACGTGGGCTGGACCGGGGAGACCGGCCGCGTCAACACCATCGTCGAGAAGTACATCGAGCGCTTCGGCCTGCGGCCGGAGGACACCCTGGTCTACGCCTGCGGTCACTCGGGCATGATCGAGGACGTGAAGGCCCGTCTCGCGCCCGGGAGCTGGCGGGTCAAGGAAGAGCACTACACGTAGCCGCCTACTTGCCCGCGCGGCTGTCAACCCGCTCCAGGAAGGCCAGGAGGAGCCGGTTGAACTCGTCCGGCCGCTCGATCTGGGGGGTATGTCCGCAGCGGGGGATAAAGGCCAGCTCGCTGCCCCGGATGCGCTCGTGCATCCGCCGCGACGGGGCGACGAAGGGTTCGTCGTTCTCCCCGCAGACTATCAACACCGGCAGCGAGAGCTGCTGCAGCTCGTCCAGCAAGGGCCGACGCTGGGCCATGGCCCTGGCACAGTAGACGTAGGCGTCGGCCGAGGTCATGAGGAACTGCTCGCGCCACGTCTGCAGGAACTCGGGCTGGGCGCGGAGCTGCTCGGCCATGGGGTTCATGGCGAGCTGCGCTTCCCAGACTGCCTCCATTCCCCCTTCGCGGGCCAGCTCCAGCAGACGTGCCCGCTCTTGCGTGCGCAACATGTCGGGTGGCTCCGCCGAGGTGTCCACCAGCACCAGGGAGCGGAGGCGCTCTGGCCAGGACAGGGCGATGACCTGGGCGATCATGCCGCCCATGGAGTGGCCTACCAGATGGTACGGTCCCAGGCCCAGTCGCTCTGCCAGGACAGCCACTCGCTTGGCCATGGCCTCCAGCGTGTAGTCTTCGGGCCGTGCCGTCCTACCGGAGAGGCCATGCCCGGGCAAGTCCGGCGAGACGACGCGATAACGGTGCCGCAGTGCCGGCACCGTCAGTGCCCAGTTGCGCGAATTGCCGGTGAAGCCGTGCACGAGCACGACAGGCGTGCCGGCGCCGGTCTCGCGGTAGTGGATGTCCAGGCCGTCGACAGAAACCGTAGGCATGTACCCTGGCCCTCCTGTACTGCGGCGGTAGCCGGGGCGGGAAAGAGCCCTTGCAAAAGTATAACACTGTGGCCGTGGGGCCTTTGCCCAGCTTTCATTTTGCCCGGGGCTGTGATAGCATGACAGCGTGCCAGGTCGCTCTGGTAATCGGGTCGCTCCAGTCCCCCTCGGCTGCCCGATGACTGAGGCGTGACCGGGCGGAAAAAGGAACACAGGAACCAAGGGAGGTCATCGGGTGGTCTACCAAGACAAGACACTTGTCTGTGTCGAGTGCGGAGAGACGTTCGTATTCTCCGCCGACGACCAGCAGTTCCACGCCAGCCGCGGCTACCAGGACCCGAAGCGATGCCCCAACTGTCGCCAGGCACGACGCCAGGCGATGGGCGGGGGCAGCTCGCGGCCTATGTACGACGCGGTCTGCGCTCGCTGCGGCGCTAAGACGCAGGTCCCGTTCCTGCCCAGGCAGGACAGGCCGGTCTACTGCAGCGACTGCTTCAACAAGGTGCGTCCGGCCCCTCGGCGCGGTTTCTAGACCGTGCCCCAGAGAGGGGGACAGAGGCCGGCAGCGTGCCCCTCACGAGAGAGAAGGAGGCGATTCGTTATGGCCCTAGTCGTGACCGATAAGGCGGCCGAACTGCTCCGCGAGATCAAGCTGGAGCTGGCCGAGACGCCGGACAAGACCCTGCGGCTCGTGCAGCGGGGCGGCGGCTTCGAGCTGGCCTTCGACGAGGCCCGCTCCGACGACCACGTGTACCACAGCGGCGACGTGCCCGTCCTGCTGGTTTCGCCGGATGTGGCAGCCATGCTCTCCAACGCGACCATCGACGCCGAGGAGACGGAGGAAGGCCCCCGCCTGACCCTCTCCACCAGCGAAGAGGAAGAAGACCAAGAGTAGCCTTCTAGCGGCTGCCTGCTGAAGCGTCGCTCCTCCCCCTCTGCTATCATAGGCGGTGAAGGGGAGGAGCGCGCCTTTTATGACTGGACCGCTGGCCGGTGTCCGCGTCCTGGACCTCACCTGGGTCCTGGCTGGGCCGTTCGCCAGCATGGTGTTGTGCGACCTGGGCGCCGACGTCATCAAGGTCGAGCGCCCGCCCTACGGCGACGTGGCCCGCACCACGGGCCCCTACTTGGACGACGAGTCCGCCTACTTCTTCTCGGTGAACCGGGGCAAGCGCAGCATCTGCATCGACCTGAAGAGCGCCGCCGGCCGAGACCTCTTTCTGCGGCTGGTCGAGAAGGCCGATGTGGTGATGGAGAACTTCACGCCCGGCACTATGGAGCGCCTGGGTCTGGGCTACGACGTGCTGTCGCAACGCAACCCGCGCCTCATCTACGCCGCCACCTCCGGCTTCGGGCAGACGGGCCCCTATCGCCACAAGCCCGCCCTGGACATCATTGTGCAGGGCATGGGAGGCATCATGAGCATCACCGGCGAGCCGGGCGGGCGGCCGGTTCGGCCTGGCATCTCCCTGGGGGATATCGCTGCCGGTCTGTACACGGCCATCGGCATACTGGCCGCCCTGCACGAGCGGGAGAAGAGCGGCCGGGGGCAGATGCTCGACATAAGTATGCTGGACTGCCAGATCGCGATCCTGGAGAACGCCTTTGTGCGCTACTTCGCCACCGGCGAGGTGCCCGGGCCGCTGGGGACGCGGCACCCGTCCTCGACGCCCTTCCAGGCGTTCCCTACCAAGGACGGCTGGATCGTCATTGCCCTGAGCTGGGGCGTGGACAACCAGTGGGAGCTGCTGCTGGCCACGCTGGGCCTGCCAGAGCTCATCGACGACCCGCGCTTCGAGACGCCGGGCCTGCGGACGCAGCACCACGCCGAGCTGGAGCCCATCCTCAACGAGGCCTTTCGCAAGAAGACCACCCGCGAATGGCTGGAGGAGCTGGAGCCACTGGGCATCCCCTGCGGCCCTCTGAACGATATCGCTCAGGCGGCGGCTGATCCGCAGGTACAGGCCAGGGACATGCTGGTGGAGGTGGAGCACCCCAAGGGCTTCCGGCTCAAGGTGCCCAACACGCCGGTCAAGCTCACACGCACCCCCGGCGGGGTCAAGGGGCCGCCGCCGGCCATCGGCGAACATACCGACCAGGTGCTCAGGGAGCTGCTGGGCCTCTCCGACGAGCAGATCGCG
>BEIA01000026.1 GCA_002898715.1 bacterium HR24
CACGTCCACAGCCTGCCCCAGCTCCTCCTCGCCGATGGTGAGGGGCGGCATGAGGCGCAGGGCGTTGGGGCGGACGTTGTTCACCAGCACCCCCTCCTCAAGGGCCAGGAGCACGGCCTGCTCGGCCACGTCGTGGGATAGCTCCACCGCCCACAGGAGCCCGGCCCCCCGCACTTCCCTGACCATGGGGTGGCGGTCGGCGAGGGCCCGCAGCCGCGCCTCCAGAAAACGGCCCAGGGCGCCGGCGCGCCCGGGCAGGTCTTCGGCCAGCATGAAGCTGGTGACCCGGTAGGCCACATGGCAGGCCAGGGGGTTACCGCCGAAGGTGGAACCGTGGTCGCCGGGGACGAAGGCAGCCGCCTCTTCCCGTGCCAGCAGCGCTCCGATGGGGAAACCGCCGCCCAGGCCCTTGGCCAGGGCCATCACGTCGGGCGGGGCGTCGTAGAGCTGGTGGGCGAAGAGGGTGCCGCAGCGGCCCAGTCCCGTCTGCACCTCGTCCAGCATGAAGAGGATGCCCGCCTGGCGGCACCACTCCCGCACCTGACGCAGGTAGTCGGGCGGCGGAACGATGACGCCGTTCTCGCCCTGCACCGGCTCCAGCAGCACCGCCGCCGTGCGCTCGGTAGTGGCGCGGCGGACGGCATCGGCATCGCCGTAAGGGACGCGGACGAAGCCCGGCGGCAGAGGCTCGAAGGGGGCGCGGTAACGCTCCACCCCACTGGCCGTGACGGTGGCCAGGGTGCGGCCATGGAAGGCGCCCTCGGCAACGATGATCTCGTAAGCCCCCTGGCGGTGGTCCCGTCCCCAGCGACGGGCCAGCTTGATGGCCGCCTCCACCGCCTCGGCCCCCGAATTACAGAAAAAGGCGCGCTGCATACCGGCGGCCTGGCAGAGCAACCGGGCCAGCTCCAACTGGGGCACAGTGTAGAACAGGTTGGAGACGTGCATGAGCGTCCGGCCCTGTTCTTCCAGGGCCTGCACCACCACCGGATGGCAGTGCCCCAGGCTCACGCTAGCGATGCCGGCCACCAGGTCCAGGTACCGTCGGCCCTGGTGGTCGTACACGTAGCAGCCCTCGCCGCGGACCAGCACCACCGGCAGTCGGCGGAAGAGAGGGAAGAAATACTGGCGCTCCAGCTCTTTCCAGTCTTCCATCGCAGCGCTCGCTTACAGTCTACTCGACGACGGTGCCGATGGTCTGCCCGTCCACGGCCGCTGTGAGCGCCCCGGGCTGGCGGCCGTCGGCGATGACGGCTGCGACGCCGGCGGCCCTGGCCCGCAGGCAGGCCTCCACCTTGGGCACCATGCCTCCGGAGATGACGCCGCCCTCCATGAGGCGGGCCGCCTCGGCCGCCGTCAGGCGCTGACGCACCTGCCCGCCGCCGTCCATGACGCCCGGCACGTCGGTGAGGAGCACCAGCAGACGGGCAGGGAGGGCCGCCGCGACAGCCCCCGCTGCCAGGTCGGCGTTGATATTGAGCAGGCGTCCGGTGGCCAGCCCGCCCTCCTGTTCCAGACCTACCGACGCCAGGACAGGCATCAGCCCGTTCTCCAGCAGGGAGAAGAGGAGGGGGGCCTCCACCTCCGTCACCTCGCCCACGAGGCCCAGCTCGGGCTCGAAGACGCGGGCCCGCAGCAGGGCGCCATCAGCCCCCGAGAGGCCCAGGGCCGGCACGCCCCGGGCCTGAAGGGAGGCCACCAGCTCCTTGTTCACCAGGCCGGCCAGCACCGCCGTCACCACCTGCAGGGCATCGGCATCGGTGACGCGCTGGCCGCGGTGGAAGCGGACGCTCGCCCCTAGCCTAGCCAGCCACTCGGACACGAGGGCGCCGCCGCCGTGCACCACCACCGGCCGCAGGCCCCGCCGCCACAGCGAGGCCAGGTCGTCCAGGGTGGTGTCGTGATCGCCCAGGGTGGAGCCGCCTATCTTGACCACCACGACGTCCATCTCGCCGCACCCTCAGGTGGTGTACAGGCTGTTGAGGCGCACGTAGTCCTCGGTCAGGTCGGAGCCCCAGGCGGCCGCCGAGGCATCGCCCAGGCCCAGATGGGCGCGGAAGCGCACCTCCCGCTGACGCAGTAGGGCGCGGGCGCGGGCCTCGTCGAAGGGGTGGGGCGCGCCCAGGTGGAACAGACAGAGGTCTTCGCCCTCGCCGTCCAGCAGCCAGAGGGTGAGGCGGTCCAGGGCCAGCTCGCAGCCCGAATTGCCGAGGGCGGCCACCACCCGCCCCCAGTTGGGGTCGGCGCCTTTGACGGCCGTCTTCACGCCCAGAGAGCGCACCACCTCGCGGGCGGCGCGGCGGGCATCGGCCAGGGAGGCCGCCCCCTCCACAACCATCTCGATGAGGCGGCTGGCGCCTTCGGCGTCGAACACCATCGCCTTGGCCAGCGACTGACAGGCGAGGAGCATGGCCTCGCGAAAGGCGCCGGCCAACGGGTGCCCGTGGTCGATGCTCTCGCCCCCGCCCATCCCGTTGGCCAGCACCACCACCATGTCGTTGGTGCTGGTGTCCGAGTCCACGTCGATGAGGTTGAAGGACGCGTCCACTGCTTCCCGCAGCGTTTCCTGCAAGTAGGGCTGGGCCACGGGAGCGTCGGTGGTGAGGAAGCACAGCATGGTGGCCATATTGGGGTGGATCATCCCCGCGCCTTTGGCCGCGCCGCCCAGGCTGTAGGGCCCGAAGCGCACGGCCAGGTGCTTGGGAAGGGTATCGGTGGTCATGATGGCCAGAGCGAAGTCGCGGCCCCCCTCGGCGCTGAGGCCTATCCGCTCCACCGACAGGGCGATCTTCTCCATGGGCAGGAAGGTGCCGATGACGCCGGTGGAGGCCACCACTACATCCTCGGCGGCCACCCCCAGACGGCGGCCGGCGAGGCGCGCCATCTGGCGGGCGTCCTCCAGGCCGCGGGCGCCGGTGGCGGCGTTGGCGCAGCCCGAATTGGCTATGACGGCCTGGGCGCGGCCGTCGGCCAAGTGCTGGCGTGTGATAAGGAGCGGCGCGGCCTGGACGCGGTTGCTGGTGTAGACGGCGGCGGCGGCGCAGGGCGCCTCGGAATAGAGGAGCCCCAGATCGTACTTGTTGGGGTTATAGCGGATGCCGGCGTGGGCGGCCCCGGCCACGAACCCTTTGGGGGTGGTGACAGTGCCCGAATCCAGCACTTGCAGGTCGTCGCTCATGGGCGCCTCCTTCACGGGTACAGGGCGGGCATGTCGAGGCCCATCGTCTCGGGCAGGCCCAGCATCAGGTTCATGTTCTGGACGGCCTGGCCTGCCGCCCCCTTGACCAGGTTGTCGATGGCGCTGACCACCACCAGCCTCTGGGCGCGGTGGTCGATGGTGGGGTAGACCAGGCACAGGTTGGTACCGAGGGTGTGCTTGGTGGACGGCGGCTCCGGCACCACCTGCACGAAGGGCTCGCCACGGTAGAAGTCGCGGTAGAGCTCCGCGAGGGCGCGGCGGCCGGCATCGCCCTCGGGCAGGGCGCCGGGCCGGAGAGGGGCGTAGCAGGTGCTGAGGATGCCCCGGGTCATGGGGATCAGGTGGGGCACGAAGGTCAGGCGGGGGCTGGCACCCTCGGCCACGAAGCGCGACAGCTCCTGCGTCATTTCCGGCAGGTGACGGTGTCCGCCCAGGCCATAGGCGGCCACGCTCTCGTTGGCCTCCGAATAGTGATAGGTTAGGCCCAGGGTGCGCCCTGCCCCGGAGATGCCCGACTTGGCGTCCACCACCGCGTCGGGCTCTACGATGCCGGCATGCAGGGCGGGGGCCAGGGCCAGCACGGCGCCGGTGGGGTAGCAGCCCGGGTTGGCCACCACCTGGGCCGAGCGCACGGCCTCCCGGTTCAGTTCCGTCAGGCCGTAGGCCGCCCGCTCCAGCAGCTCCGGCGCAGGGTGCGGCACGCCGTACCAGCGGGTGTACTCCTCGGGGTCGCGCAGGCGGAAGTCGGCCGACAGGTCGATGACTGGCAGGCCGGCGCGGATATAGGGGACGAGGGCCTCGGCGCTGGCGGCGTGGGGCAGGGCAGAGAAGACCACATCGACGTCGCCGTCCAGTTCTTCCTGGACGGTGAGGTCGTAACAGGACAGATGGGGGAAGACATGCGCCAGCGGCTTGCCGGCGGCCGAGCGCCCCGTGACCGCCACCACCCGTGCCTGGGGATGGAGACGCAGGATGCGGGCCAGCTCAGCGCCGGCATAGCCGGTGACGCCCAGGATGCCTACCTTGAGCATTTGGCGCTCCCTCCAGGAAATGGCGAGGCCCCACCTGGTGCGGGTGGGGCCTTAGACACGTCTGCCTGAACGGTGCTGGGCCGAAGGCGCGCTAAAGCCCCCCGTCGGTGCCTCGTCGGGCCCGTCGTCGCGGGAGGCTCGAGCGTCCTGCCCTGACCATTACAGCCTCAGCCTAAGCTCGCCATACCTGTCTGTCAAGCGGTCACGCCTTGACAAGTGCCGGCCTGGGGGCGGTAAATAGTATCTGGGCCGCTAGCTCAACTGGCAGAGCGGCGGACTCTTAATCCGCGGGTTCCGGGTTCGACTCCCGGGCGGCCCTCCAACCCTCCCCCTACGGTTATCGCCATTGCCGTGACCTGCCGGGTGGGGAAGTGTCGGAACTGGCAGACGAGCGTGACTTAGGATCACGTGCCGCGAGGCGTGCGGGTTCGAGTCCCGCCTTCCCCACCAGGGCCCCGCGCTGACGGCTCTGCCCCTTGCGTCGGCGCTGCCAGGACAGCGTGCCCGAGACGGCGCTATCTTCCCGGCTTGCCGTCGTGGGAGATGGCGGCCCCTTCGGCGAGCATCTCCCGCACCTCTTCTTCCGTGTAGCCCAGGCCGCGCAGCACCTCAACGGTGTGTTCGCCCAGCCTCGGGGCCGGCCCCACAGCGCCGCTCTCCGCCTGGGCGAAGAAGAAGGGCGGCCCGGGCAGCACCAGGGCGCCTTCGCTGGGATGCTCGACCTTGCGGAAGAAGCCCACCGCCTCCAGGTGGGGGTCCGAGAACAGGTCGTCGGTGGTGAGGATGGGGGCAGCGGGGATGTCCGCTTCCGCCAGCAGTTCCAGCCACTCAGCGGTGGTCCTGGTGAGCATGATCTCCTGCAGGGTGTCGTAGGCGAGCTGGGGATTGGCGCTGCGCGCGTTATAGGAGGCGAGGCGCTCGTCGGCCAGGATATCAGGCCGGCCCGATATGCGGGCGAAGGCCTGCCAGTGCTTGTCCATATAGACGATGGCGGCGATGAAGCCGTCCTTGGTGCGGAAGGGGCGCCTCACCGTAGGCAGGAAGCGGCGGTACACCGCCGGGCTGAGGGGAGGGTCGAAGATGCGACCCATAATGTGCCCGGCCAGCACGAAACTGCTCAGGGCCTCGAACATGGGCACCTCCACCGCCTGGCCCCGGCCGGTCCGCTCCCGCTGCTGCAGGGCGGCCAGGACGGCCATGGCCCCGAAGACGCCGCTCATCTTGTCGGCGATGCCGTCGGCCAGGTATTCGGGGGTGCCGTCGGTGTCCGCCTGGAGCATGGTCATGCCGCTGTGGGCCTGGATGACATCATCGTAGGCAGGGCGGTCGCGGTAGGGGCCTCCCCGGCCATAGCCCCAGATGCTGCAGTGGATTAGGCGCGGGTTCAGGGGGGAGAGCTCCTCGTAGGTCAGGCCCAGGCCCTTCAGGGCCCGGTAGCGCATGTTGTGGACGAAGACGTCGCTGGCGGCCACCAGGCGGTACATGGCCTCTCGGGCGGCGGTCTTCTTGAGGTCCAGGACCACGCTCTTCTTGCCCCGGTTGACGCTTATGAAGCCGCCGCTCATGCCGTGGTGACGGGCGGGCCAGGCCTCGCGGAAGGGGTCGCCGCGAGGGTCCTCCACCTTGACGACCTCGGCCCCGAGGTCGGCCAGCAACTGGGTGCAGTAGGGCCCGGCCAGGACGCTGGTCAGATCCACCACGCGGATGCCTTCGAGCGGCCCTTTCATATCTCATCGCCGCCGCCCCCTCGCCGGGGGGCGACAACCTGAATTCTAGCACCCGTTGCCCTTACGGGCCCTTGCCAGCATACATGCCTGGCCCTAACATGGGGCCGCAGTCTGGCCGCGAGCGCTGCGGGCCCTCCCCTACGGAAGCGGAACGAAGGCCGGTGCCGGTAAACAAGGTCGTAGCCAGCTTCGACGAGGCCGTCAGCGACATCTTCGACGGCGCTGTGCTCCTCATCGGCGGCTTCGGCGGGCCGGGGGACTGGCCCTGCTACCTCATCGCCGCCGTGGCCAGGAAGGGCGTGCGAGACCTGATAGTGGCGGCTAACTCCAGCGGGTGGGGGCTGGAGCTGCTCGAGCAGGTACGGGAACAGATGTCGCGCATCATGCCCGTGCCGCCCGACTGGTACGACCTGGGGCTGCTGGTGGAGAGGGGCCAGCTCAGGAAGGGCATCCTCTCCTTCCCGGCGGCGCCCAGGACGGTGCTGCGGCCCTTCGAGCGGGCGCTGCTGGAGGGGAAGGTGGAGGTGGAGCTGGTGCCGCAGGGCACCCTGGCCGAGCGCATTCGGGCGGCCAGGGCGGGCATCGCCGCCTTCTACACGCCCACGGGTGCGGGCACCTTCGTGGCCGAGGGCAAGGAGGTGCGGGAGTTCGATGGGCGGCCCTACGTGCTGGAGAGGGCGCTGCGGGGGGACTTCTCGCTCATTCGTGCCCACAAGGCGGACCGGTACGGGAACCTGGTGTACCGGGGTTCGTCGCGGACGTTCAACGCCACCATGGCTGGGGCGTCGCGCATCACCATTGCCGAGGTGGACGAGGTGGTGGAGGTAGGGGAGCTGGACCCGGAGTGCGTGGTGACGCCCGGGGTGTACGTGGACCGGGTGGTGGTGCGGCCCAGGGAGCCCCGCCCCTGGCACGAGCCCATGTGAGCCTGCTGCGCGAACTTGTAGCCTTACCCCAGGCAGCTTCCGTGTGGTGTAACGAAACCCCGGCGCCTGCGTCTTCCGTCATAGGTGAGGTACGTTTCTGCCCTCACCACACCTTGAAGGGAAGTGCAGGAGGTGAAGCTATGTTACGTGCTTTGCTGACTCTGGCGTTGGTGGGAGTACTGGCTGGCACCACGGTTGCATGGGCTCTCACCATTACTTCCTCAAGCCGGGCCGTGAACCTACGGGACGAGGAGATCGTGTCCGATACGGCTTCTACGGTGATCCTACAAGGGATCGAGAAGGCTACCACCAGCGAAGCCGCGGCAGGGACAACTTCTCCCGGTGTGGAAGCTGACACGACCAACCCCACCGTCACCAATGGAACTACGGAGGGCAACTGGGTGTACAAGTTCCAAGTGACAGAGGCAGCGGCCAGTAGCTGGACGGCCGGCACGCAATACAAGGTGACCGTCTACAGCAGGCTGGGCTCCGACTGGACGACGTCCGCCACCCTCTACTTCCAGAACGCCAGCATCCCTAGCCCCGACGCCGTGGAGGGCGTGACAGTGAAAGTGGACTTGGCTAGTTCCAGCACCATCCCGGACGGGTTCAGTATCCACGTGGAGAAGGTGCAGTAGGTCCTCGCCTGACAGCCGGCATCTTGCATCCTCCCTCGTCCTGATCCAAGGGGGAGGGGATGCGCCTGGTAGCAGCCACCGCCTGCGCACTCGCACTGGCGGTGGCTTGGTATTTGTTCTGGCCATCCTCATGGGGCGGCAGGGTCTCATACATCATGGTCTCAGGCTCCAGTATGGAACCCACGCTTAAGGCCGGCGATTTAGCAGTGGTGCGTAGGTCTGCCGGCTACCGCCCAGGCGAGGTGGTGGCGTTCTCGTCCCCGATAGGCACCGTGATCCACCGAATCGTGGACGGATCACCAGACGAGGGGTTCGTATTGAAAGGAGACAACCGTACTACTCCAGACCCGTTCCGTGCCAGCCCGGACGAACTCCAGGGAAAACTGTGGCTACGTGTGCCCATGGGAGGGCTCTTCCTGTCCTATCTCAAGCGGCCACTGAACGTGTTGATGATGGTGGTAGCACTGGCGGGACTTCTGTTGTTGGGGTGGGAGGGGCGGCGCCTGAAGCACAGGGCAGGGCTGAGAAAGCTCCGCGACCACTCTCGCTCGGTTTCCTCGCTCTCCAACCTCTTTCTCATACTGGCAGTGACAGCTGGAGTTTTCGTGACGGCGGGGCTTTTATTTCTGGCCGCGACCGTCTGGGGCTTCCAAAAGGAGAGCTCTCGCCTCGTGAGGCGGGAATGGCCCCTTTACAGTCATGAGGTACGCCTATCATATACCGCTGAGATGGAGCCTTCCACCCTGTATCCGGACGGCTTGGTCGGGCCCGTAAGCGTCCCCCAAGGGAGGCAAGAAGCTTCGCCTCCCCTGCCCTTGTATACCCGCCTTGCCCGCGGGTTGCGGGCAACGTTCGCCTACCGCTTCTCGAGTCCGGACGCGTCTTCCCTTTCGGGCGAGGCAGGTGCGGAGGTGGTGTTAGAGGCAGGGCAGCAGGGCTGGAGAAAGCAGCTAGTGCTCCTGCCCCCGGAGTCGTTTGCTGGGCCTTCTGTTGGCAAGGAACTGCGGATCGACCTTACACAGGTGTTCGCGCTCATTTCGGAAATAGAGAGAGAAACGGGAGTGCGGGCACCGTGGTACGAGTTGCGGATCGTGCCCTTGGTACGGCTTCGTGGCGAAGTGTCAGACAGACGGATAGATGACTTCTTCTCGCCCGCTTTCGTCTTCAAGATCGACCCTACCCAGGTCTCGCCCGAGTCGACGTTAGTGAAATCCCAAGTGACCACAGCGACTCGGGAAGAGCGCCGAAAAGTATACCTGGGTCTCGCCGGATGGCAAGTGTCTGTAGAGCGCTGGCGCCAGCTGTCCCTAACTTCACTTGCCTGTGCACTGACCCTCGCCGCTAGTGCTGCCGCCGCTGCCGTAGTCCTGGCTAGGCGACGGCCTACTATCTGGCTGACCGCTCGTTACCGTGGGCTGGTGGTGGATCTGGCCGCGCCGGCGGCCATTGACGACACGACCGTGATCGACGTCGCTTCGTTCGGGGATCTGGTCCGGCTGGCACGACTCAAGGACACTCCTGTCCTTCACTATCATGCTCCAGACGGCGGCGATATCTTCTTGCTACGCGATGGCATGACGAGTTATCGGCTGCTTTTCCCCGCCAAAGGCGGATAGGCGCTCCGAAGGGCTCACAGTGGCAGGCAGGTAGTGCCTCTTCCGGCTCCATCCCCCCGAACAGGCCCAGTGCGTCAGGAGGGCCCTATCGAGGGCAGCACGCGGGCGCCCTGCAGGTACCTGAGGCGGAGTTCTTGGTACTCGCGGGCGGCGTTCTCCACCCACCACCGGGCATTGCCCGAAAGCGCCTTCTTCACCTGCGCCGGCGCCCCGGCCACCAGCGTCTCGGCGGGCACCTCCATGCCGTTGGTCACCACGCTGCCGGCAGCCACGATGGCCCGCCTGCCCACCCTGGCCCTCTCCAGCACCACCGCGCCCACGCCGATGACGGCCTGCTCCTCCACCACACAGCCCTCCAGCAGGGCCAGGTGCCCGATGGTCACGTTGGGGCCGATGATGCACTCGCCGTCGGGGTGGATGACCACGTTGTCCTGCACCGAGGTGCCCCTGCCGACCACGATGCGGCCGAAGTCGGCCCGCAGGACGGCGCCGAACCAGATGCTGGCGCCTTCCTCCACCACCACATCGCCGATGAGGACGGCTGTGGGGGCGAGGAAGACGCCTTCCGCCACCCTGGGCGCTTTGCCCTCGAACTCGACAAGATAGGCCATAGGCGTCTCGTCTTCGAATCTAGCATACGGGCATCGCTAAAGGCAGGCCCGCGGGCGTAGAATGGACGGGCGATGGCCACAACCGGGCAACGCTTCCCCATGCGCGTGGAGCGCTGGGCGTTGCCGCTCCTCGCCATCTGCGGCGGGCTTCCTCGCTCGTCCTATGTGGAGGTCGGACCGCGGGAGGTCCTCCTCCGCTTCGGATGGGGGTTCGCTGCCGCTATCCCGCGGGACGATATCGAGCACGTACGGCCGGCCCGCTGGTCGGCGCTGGCCGGCCTGGGGTGGCGGGTGACCCTGAAAGGCTCCATCGGGCTCATAGGCTCGCTGTCGGGGGTAGTGGAGATCTCGCTCAAGCGCCGGCGCGTCTTCCGGGTGGTGTTCCTGCCGTGGCCTACCAGGAAACTCTACGTCTCGCTACAGGACCCTGAGGCTTTCTTGCGCGCCCTGACCCCGTTGTCGTCGCCGTCCTAGCGCTCGTCGCTGCCTGCCGTGCATCCGGCGCTCCAGGGCAGGCGTATAGGTGGGTGGAATACGCCAGGAGGTGGGGGAATGAAGCGACTCTGGTTAGCGCTGGGCGTGGCGGCGACGCTGGCCCTGGCCCTCGCGGCCTGCGGTGAGGGAGAGGAGGCCACACCGAGCCCTGCCGCCCGCGGCGGCACCACTCCGGGCGCCACTCCTCCGGCCCGGACGCCGACGCCGACCCCCGCGGGGGGTGGGGCCACTCCCGGGGCGGGGGCGGCCACTGTGACGGTGCGGGCGCTGGACTTCTCCTTCGATCCGGGGCGCATCAGCGTTCAGCCCAACCAGCCGGTGACGGTGACGGTGCGCAACGAAGGCCAGGCCCCCCACACCTTCACTATTTCCGAGCTGAACGTGGACGTGGTGGTGCAGCCCGGGCAGACCATGACAGCCACGTTCACGCCCCAGGCCGCCAGCTACACCTTCATCTGCCGCTTCCATCGGGGGGCGGGTATGCAGGGCACCCTCAGCACTGGCGGCAGCGGCGGAGGTGGGGCGGGCAGCGCCCCATCGGCGGGCAGCTCGGTGGACTACGGCTACTAGTCCTCGCGGGGGCGCCAGCGGGTGCCCTGGGGCGTGTCCTCCAGGACGATGCCCAGCTCCAGCAGGCGGGCGCGGATGGAGTCGGCCAGCGCGTAGAGGCGCTGGGACCTGAGCTCCTGCCTGACCTCGATGAGCATCTCGATGAACGGCACGGCATCGGCCCGGTACGGGGTGGGCTCTCGCAGCGTGAGCCCCAGCACCCCGGCCAGCTCCCGCAACACGGCCTGGGCATGGGCGGTGCGCCTGCCCTCGTCGCGGGCGCGGTTGATTTCTGCCGCCAGGTCGAAGAGGGCGGCCAGGGCCTGGGGCGTGGCCAGGTCGTCGTCCATGGCTGCCAGGAAGCGCTCGCGGTAGGGGCTCGGGTCCACCTCGGGCCCGCGCTCGCCCCCCTCCAGAGTGGCGGCCAGGCGCAGGCGGCGGGCGCCGGCGCGGGCGGCGGCCAGCGCCTCCTCCGAATAGGTGAGGGGGCTGCGGTAGTGCGAGCCGAGCACGAACAGGCGCAGGGCGTCGGGCCCGAAGCGGTCCAGGGCCTCGTCCAGCGGCACCAGGTTGCCCAGGTGCCGCGTCATCTTCTCGGGGCTGTCGGGCAGGCGCAGGAGGCCGTGGTGGACCCAGAAGCGGGCGAAGGGTTTGCGGCCGCTGTAGGCTTCGCTCTGGGCGACCTCGTTCTCGTGGTGAGGGAAGATCAGGTCCTGGCCGCCGCCGTGGATGTCCAGGGGCTGGCCGAGGTACTTTAAGGACATGGCCGAGCACTCTATGTGCCAGCCCGGTCGGCCCGGGCCGAAGGGGCTGTCCCAGGAGGGCTCGCCCTCCTTCGCCCCCTTCCAGAGCACGAAGTCGGCGGGGTGTTCCTTCGCCTCGCCCGGGTCCACCCTGGCGCCGGCCATGAGGGAGTCCACGTCCCGCCCCGACAGCTTGCCGTAGTCGGGGAAGCTGAGCACACGGAAGTAGACGTCGCCGCCGGCCTGGTAGGCGTAGCCCTTCTCCAGGAGCACTCTCACCATGTCCACGATGGCGTCTATCTCCTGGGTGGGCCGGGGGTAGTGGTGGGCCCGCTGTATGCCCAGGGCGTCCATCTGCCGGAAGAAGAGGTCGATGTGCTCCTCGGCCAGGTCCTGGATCGTGCGGCCGGTGGCCCGCGCCCGCAGGATGATGTTGTCCTCGATGTCGGTGAAGTTCTGGACGTGGCGGACGCGGTAGCCCCGGAACTCCAGGTAGCGGCGCAGGACGTCGAAGATGATGTAGCTCATGGCGTGCCCCAGGTGGCAGGGGGCGTACAGGTTGGGGCCGCAAACGTACATGCGCACCTCGTCCCCCGCGGGGACGAATTCTTCCAGGCGACGGCTGAGGGTGTTGTACAGCCTCATTGCGACGCGGTCTCCATTCAGTGTAAAGGCACAGGGGCCATGGGGGGAGCCTCAGCCCCCTTTGGGGGCCTTGCCGGCCGGGGCCGATGTGCCCTTGGCCTCGTCCAGGGCCCGCTCCAGGGCAGCCAGACGCTCCTCCAGCCGGGCCAGCCGCTCCTCGAGGGAGCGCAGGGCGTCCCACTCCGGGTCGGGCAGGCGGACGACGGTATCGTTGCCCGGGTCGTGGTAGGCCACCACGTGGCCGGGGACTCCCACCACGGTGGCGTTGGGCGGCACGTCCGAGACCACCACCGAGCCGGCGCCGATGCGGGCATTGTCGCCGATCCTCACGGCGCCGATGATCTGGGCCCCCGCCCCCACGACCACGTTGTTGCCCAGGGTAGGGTGGCGCTTGGTGCGCTTGGTACTGGTGCCTCCCAGCGTCACCCCCTGGTAGAGGTGGCAGTTATCGCCGATCTCGGTCGTCTCGCCGATGACCACGCCCATGCCGTGGTCGATGAACAGCCCTTCGCCGATCCTGGCGCCGGGGTGGATCTCGATGCCGGTCACGGCGCGGCCCACGTGGGAGACGATCCGCGCTAGCAGGCGCAGGCGGCGGTTGTACAGCCAGTGGGCCAGCCGGTGGAACTGGCGGGCGTGGAACCCGGGGTAGCAGAGGACGACCTCCAGGGCGCTGGTGGCCGCAGGGTCGCGCTCCAGCGCCGCCTGTATGTCCCGCTTTATGCTCTGCAAAAGGCCCAAGACGGATCCCTCCTCGGTGGCGGCATGGCTCAGCTAGCGGGGTAGGCCCCGGCCCTGACTCGGGCCGGGGCCTAGGCACAGGTACAGGCGCAGCAGGAGCGGCCCGCTGGCCAGCGCCGGGCCTGCGGGGCGGGCGTATCACTGCGACGACGGCCCATGACCCGTTTCGCCCAGGAGGGCCACGGCCAGGGCGGCGATGCCCTCCCTGCGGCCGAGGGCACCCAGCCCCTCGTGGCTCTTGGCCTTCACGTTGACCCTAGTTTCGTCCAGCCCCAGCTCGGCGGCGATGGTGCGGCGCATGGCTGGCAGGTAGGCCGCCAGCGCCGGCTCCTGGGCGATGACGGTAGCGTCGACGCCCAGGGGCTCCAGGCCTGCCTGGCGTACCATGGTCTTCACCCTTCGCAGAAGCTCCAGGCTGTCCGCCCCCTCGTAGGCCGGATCGTCGGGCGGGAAATGCTGGCCCAGGTCTCCCAGGCCGGCCGCGCCCAGCATGGCGTCCATCACCGCATGCAGCAGGACGTCGGCATCGCTATGGCCGCCCAGCCCACGGGGCCATGGCACCCGCACGCCCCCGAGCTTGAGGGGCCTCCCCTCCTGGAACCTATGTATATCATAGCCTATGCCGATCCTAGGCGTCATTCTGCCAGACATCGCTGGCGACCAGCGCCCGCGCCACCTCCAGGTCGGCGGGGACGGTCACTTTCAGGTTGTAGGGCGAGCCGGGGAAGACCCTCACCACCATGCCCAGGGCCTCCACCAGGGCAGCGTCGTCGGTGGCCTCGACTGTGGCCCGGCGGTGGGCCTCCAGCAGCAGGCCGTACCGGAAGGCCTGGGGCGTCTGGACGGCCCGCAGGCGCGAGCGGTCGAGGGTGCGGACGACGGTCCCGCGCTCCACTTCCTTTACGGTATCGGCCAGAGGAAGGGCCGGCACGGCAGCGCCTGTCTCCCGGGCAGCCTCCAGCGCGTCCCGGAGGAGGCGGTGGGTCACCAGTGGGCGGGCACCGTCGTGCACCAGGGCCCACTCGCACTCTCCCAGCGCCTCGAGCCCCAGGCGCACCGAGTCCTGGCGGCGCTTCCCGCCAGGGCATATGGCCCTGACCTTGGCAAGGCCCAAGGCGCAGACCAGCTCCCGCGCCCAGTCCAGGTTGGCCGACGATACCACCAGCGCCAGCACGTCCACGAGGGGGGAGGAATCGAAGGTCAGCAGGGGGTAGGCCAGGAGGGGCCGCTCGCCCAGCGGCGCCTTCACCTTGTCGGTGCCGCCCATGCGCGCGCTGGCGCCGGCAGCGACGATGACGGCGCCCACTCTGCCGTAGGGGCCGCCCATGGAAGGCCTATCCCGCCCCCTTGGGCTGGGCGAAAATGAGCCGCCCCGCCACCGTCTGCAGCACGCGGGTCACCGTCACCAGCAGTCGCTCGTTCAGGTAACGGCGCCCGCCCTCGACCACCACCATCGTGCCGTCATCCAGGAAGCCCACGCCCTGGTCAGCTTCCTTGCCCTCCTGGACGATGTGGACCTCCATCTCCTCGCCGGGCAGGATGACCACCTTGACTGCGTTGGCGAGCTGGTTGATGTTCAGCACGCGGACGCCCTCCACCTCGGCCACGCGGTTCAGGTTGAAGTCGTTGGTGAGCACGGGCGCCGACAGCTTGCGGGCCAGGCGGATGAGCTTCGAGTCCACATCGCTCGCCTCCGGGAAGTCGTCGTCGGCGATGCGCACGGGCACGTGTCCCTCCCGACGCAGCCTCCCCAGCACGTCCAGCCCGCGGCGGCCGCGGTTGCGGCGCAGGGCATCGGGCGAATCGGCGATGCGGCGCAGCTCATCCAGGACGAAGCGGGGGACCACCAGGGTGCCGGGCAGGAAGCCGGTCTGGGCGATATCGGCGATACGCCCGTCGATGATGGCGCTGGTGTCGAGTATGACCTCCTGCGGGGGCCAGAAGGCCCGGCTGGGGAAGTGGCGGGCCAGGAACTGGGCGAAGTCCTCCTCGCGGCTCACCAGCGCGGCCACGCCCATAATGCCGAAGAAGAAGCTGACGGCCAGCGGCGCCAGAAAGCCGCCCAGGCCGGGGAGCTTGACCAGCCAGGGCGCCAGTAGGGCCGAGGCCAGCAGGCCCGACACCAGCCCCACGATGCCCAGCACCAGTTGCAGGGGCCGGATCTGACGCGTCCATTCCTGGAACTTCTGCAACGGCTGCAGGAGAAAGTAGGGGGTGGCCAGGGCACCGAAGAGGATGAACCCCACGGACACCATGGCCCAGACGAGGGAATGGAGAATGCCCTCTTGGCCCTCGGCCAGTGCCTGCCCCACCCTCAGCCCGATGAAGCCGAAGAACAGGGCCCCTGCCACCCGCAGCAGGAGGGTCACGAACGGGTAGCTTTTCATAGGACTCACACCCATAATTATGCTCCCGCAAAGGGGAGAAATCTATGGGCGGCCCAGGCGCCAGTATAGCACTCGCTCAGCCCAGGTGGCCCAGCAACGAGCCGCCCAGTCCGCCGAAGGCCGCCATGTACCAGTCCTTGATCACCTTGCCTGCCAGCACCGCCACGAGGAAGCGGGGCAGGGGCATCTCCAGGGCGCCAGCGGCCAGGCCGCCCAGGTCGAAGAGCGGGTTGGGCACTAGGGCCAGCGCGAACATGGTCACGGCGCCCCTCTTTTCCATCCAGCGGTGGACGCGCTGGTACTGGGGGTGGTCCTGCACCACCACTCGGCCGCCGTAGCCCGCCAGGTAGCCCGTGAGTTCGCCCAGCGTCTCGCCCAGCCCGGCCACCAGCCCCACCCAGAAGAAAGCGGGGACGCCCAGGAAGTCGTGAAGAAAGGCCCCTCCTCCCACCACGGAAGCGGCGGCTGGCGAGGGCATGAAGATGGAGGCGGAGCCCAGCAGGTTGATGAGGAAAAGGCCGGCGTAGCCGTAACGGCGCAGCTCCTCGCCGTCGCCTCCCAGGTAGAAGAAGGCCGCGGTGAAGCCCGTCACCACCAGGGCGAGGGCCACCAGCAGGAGATATTCGTAGCGGAGGAAGCGACGGCGGGGAGGCGCTGGCCCGGCAGTGCGCTTGGCCCCCTCCGCCCTCTCCATCATGTCGTGGGGGCGAGAGGCCAGGCCCCTCGCCCCCAGCTCGTGCTGGCTCAAGGCCCCTCCTTCCTGCGCCTACGGGGTTAGCTGACGGGTTCGGCCGAAGGAGCTAGCCTAGTCGCCCCTGCGGGCGACATTCACCCCAGAAGCCGGGTCCCCCGCTCCGCCCCTCTGGGGCGGACTCGGCGACGCTATAGGCCTGTCAGCACCCAGCTTACGGCCCCGCCGCCTCCCCTGTCAACGACGGCGGCGCCCGCCTCGCTAACTACAGGTGCGGCCCCTCGACCGGCCCCGGACGGGCGCTGCCGGGGGTGACCGCGCATGAGGAGGGAAGAGGCAGGCTATGTGGCCGGCCGAGACCTGTCACTTGGGCTGCTTTAGGAGGCAAGCCCACGCCAGGGAGGGCAGCCTGCGCGCCGCTGGGCTTCGGCCGTGACCCCGGCTGCTAGGCCAGGCAACCTCCGGCGTAGTATCCTTGGGGCGTGCGCCTCTTCCTCGTGCGTCACGGCGAGACCGAGTTCAACCGTCAGGGGCTGGCCCTCGGCCGGGGAGATGTGCCCCTGAACGAGACCGGGCAACGCCAGGCCCGGCTGGTGGCAGCAGCCCTGGCCGGGGAGCCCCTGGCCGCAGTCTACTCCAGCCCGCTGCGCCGCTGCCTGGACACCGCCGGGCCCATTGCGGCGGCCCACGGCCTGGAAGTGCGCGTGCTGCCGGAGCTGGTGGAGATGGACATCGGCGAGGCCGAGGGGCTGACCTATGCGCAGGTAAGGGAGCGGTACCCCGACATCCTGGGCCGCTGGCTGGGGGGAGAAGACCTGTCGCTGAGGCCGCTGGGCGGCGAGTCCCTGCCCCAGGTGCAGGAGCGGGCCTGGAACGCCATCGCCCGTCTCACCCGTGTCCACGGCCAGGAGTCGGTGGCCGTCGTCACCCATAACTTTGTCATCCTGGCGCTCCTCACCCGTGCCCTGGGCATGCCCATTGCCTCGTTCCGGCGGCTGCGCCACAGCGTGGGGGCCATTTCGGTGCTGGAGCTGGACGGCGAATCGGTGACCGTCTGGCGCCTCAACGACACCTGCCATCTCAGGGACGACGACGGTAAGGGGTGGCTGCCATGAAGGGCCGGACGACCCCGCAAGAGGGGACGCCCCCCTGGCAGCGGGCGCTGGCCAGGGCGGTGCTGGCCCTGTGTGCCGTGGCCGTGGTCTATATCCTCGTCACCGGGGCGCTGGGAGCGCTGCGGGCCCACCAGCTAAGGCAGGAAGAGGAGCGGTTGAGGGCGGAGGTGGCCGACCTCCAGCGCCGGCAGCGCTGGCTAGAGGCGCTGCAGCAGTACATGCAGAGCGACGAGTTCATCGAGCTGATGGCCCGGCAAGAGCTGGGCCTGGTACGGCCGGGCGAGAAGGGCATCGTGGTCCTGCCGCCCTCGCCCACCCCTTCGCCCGCACCCACCGATCCCCGCCCCTGGTGGGAACGCCTCCTCCCCTGAAGGAGGAGCCCGTGTCCGCCAGCTCCGGGCCAGGCGAGGGGCGCATCCCCGCGGCCATCAGGGGCAGGGTGCGCCGCTTCATCGCCGAAACGGGCGCCCTGCGCCGCGGCGAGCGGGTGCTGCTGGCCCTCTCCGGCGGGCCCGATTCCACGGCCCTGCTGCTTCTCCTGCACAGCCTGCAGGAGGAACTGGGCCTCTCCCTGGCCGTGGCCCACTTCGACCACGGCCTGCGCGACCGGCAAGAGGCCGAGGCAGACCTGATGTTCTGCCGCTCATTGGCCGAAGGGCTGGGCCTGGCCTTCTTGCATGGCCAGGGCGACACCCCCGCCCATGCCCGCGCCTGTGGCCTATCTCTGGAGGAGGCGGCGCGGCAGCTCCGATATCGCTTCCTGGCCGAGAAGGCGGCGCAGGTGGGCGCCACGGCGGTGGCAGTGGGCCACACGGCCAGCGACCAGGCCGAGACCGTGCTCATGCACCTGCTGCGGGGCGCGGGGCTGGACGGGCTGGCGGGTATGCGGCCCCGTTCTCCATGGCCCCTGGGCGCGGGGCCGGAGCTGGCCCGCCCCCTTCTCTGCCTTTGGCGTGGGGACACCGAGCGTTGCTGTCGCGCCCTGGGCATAGCGCCGCGGCATGACCCCACCAACCTCGACCTGGCCCCCCTGCGCAACCGGCTCCGCCACCGGGTGCTGCCCCTGCTGCGGACGCTGAACCCCCGCGCCGACGAGGCGCTGGTGCGGCTCGCCTCCCTCGCGTCCCAGGCCGTGGACTACCTGGAGCGAGAGGCGTCCCGGGCCTGGGAACGTCTCTCCAGGACTTCGGAGGAGGAGGTCGCCCTGGAGAGGGAGGGGCTGGTGAGGCTCCACCCTGCCCTGGCCTCGCGGCTGTTGCGGCGGGCCTACGCCCTCCTGGTCGGGCCGGGACGGGAGCCGGAAGCGGAACAGGTGGCCCGCGCCCTGTCCCTGGCCGTCCGGGGGCGAGGTCGCTTGCCCTTGCCGGGAGGCATCATCCTGACCGTCTCGGCGCGGGAGGTTCGGCTGCGTCGGGGCGCGGCGGCCGCGGCGGCACTGCTGCCGGAGACCGTCCTCCGGGTGCCGGGGGAGACGCGCGTGGGCGGTTGGGTCTTCCTGGCCGAAGTGGTGCCGCCCCCGGCCTCGCCCCGCACCGCCGACCCCTACGAGGCCTATCTGGACGCCGACGCCGTAGGCGGGCCGCTGGTGGTGACGTCGCGCCGGCGCGGCGACCGGCTGCGGCCGCTGGGCCTGGGCGGCGAGAAAAAGCTGCAGGACCTACTGGTGGACGCCCGCGTGCCGCAGGAGGCCAGGGACGGGGTGCCCATTGTCCGCTGCCCGTGGGGCATCGTGTGGGTGGTGGGGCTGCGGCTGGACGAGCGGGCGGCGGTTGGACCGGGTACCCGGCGTGTCGTGCACCTGCGAGCGCACCCTGAACCGCCGGGGCAGAGGGATAGCGGCGGGGCCAGAGCCGCCTCCGCCTGACTGCGGAGGACGCGTCCTGCCAAGGGCGAGCTGCCCTGAAGCGAGCGGCCCACGCGCACCCGACGTGGCGGCGGTGGACAGGAGGCGACCCGTTGCAGGGACGCTTTCTTCGCGGCGGCTGCCGTCCCGCAGCGGCGCCGTGCCCTCCGCCCCTCTGGGGCGCCGGTCCGGCAGCGGGGACGGCTGGGGCCCGGGGCTGCTTGACAGGTGGAGGGGGCAGGAGTATAAGAGTATATGGATGTCGGGCTCGGCCTGAAGGCCGGGCCCGCGGTTTCCGCACCTTACCAACCGAATAGGGAGAGAAGGAGTAGCCCCAAGGCCCGCCTTCACAGGTTGTGGAGGCAGTGGTGTAGTGGTCAAGCGTTTAAGGGCACGTGGTGGATGCCTAGGCGCTGGAGGCCGAAGAAGGGCGTGGCAAGGCTGCGAAAAGCCTCGGTTAGCTGCCTAGCGAGCTCAGCCGGGGATTCCCGAATGGGGCAACCCGTCCCGGTGATAAGCCGGGACACCCCCGCTTCAGCGGGGGAGGGAACCGGGGGAACCGAAACATCCAAGTACCCCGAGGAAAAGAGATTATTCCCCTAGTAGTGGCGAGCGAACGGGGAAGAGCCTAAACCGGGCGGGAAGGCAACGGCCCACGGGCCAATGCCCGCCCGGGGTTGCGGGACACAGGCGGGGCCGGCCGTGGCAGGCCCGGGGAGTTACCAAGCTCCACCCTAGCCGAAGGACCCTGGAACGGGCCGCCAGAGAGGGTGAAAGCCCCGTAGGCGAAAGGGTAGGGGCCTCCCTGGCCTGTGCTCCCAAGTACCGCGGGGCACGTGAAACCCTGCGGGAATCCGGGGGGACCACCCTCCAAGGCTAAATACCTCCAGCGACCGATAGTGCACCAGTACCGTGAGGGAAAGGTGAAAGAGCACCC
>BEIA01000027.1 GCA_002898715.1 bacterium HR24
TGTGGCCAACGCGGTGCTGGACGCCCTGAGCCCCCTGGGCATCCGGCACCTGGACATCCCCCTCACCCCGGAAAAGGTCTGGGCCGCCATCCAGGAGGCCAGGGAGCGCTCCACTGGCAGCCGCTAGTCGTCCCGCTCGGGGTTGCGGGCCCGGACCGCGAGAGGGCAGAGCGCGCAACCACGGGTGCCGTCCCCTCGGGCACGCCCCCGGTACAGCAGCTTGCGCCCTCCATTACTTCCTCCTGCCTGCGGCATCGACCGCGGCGAGGCCCCGCATGTAAGACATGGCATCAGGTCGTTGACATGCGTCGCCGGCCTCGGCTATGTTGGCACCGACCATCAACATCCCGAGGTGAGAGGACGGGCCATGGCTGAACTATCTCTCGATCCGAGCAAGACGGCTCTGCTGGTCATGGACGTACAGAACGACCAGGTGGGCCGCGTCCGTGAGGCCGGCCAGCTCGGCAACCTGCTGGAGAACGTGCGCCGGGCCATTGACGCTGCTCGACGCGCGGGCATGCCCGTCATCTATGTGGTAGCCCGCTTCCGGAAGGGTCACCCCGAGGCCCACCCCAGGAACCCGTTCCAGATGTGGAACAAGCAGATGAACCGCCTGGTGGAGGGCACCCCCGAAGCGGAGATCCATGAGGCTGTGGCGCCCTTGCCCGACGATATCGTCGTCACCAAGCGACGCGTCAACGCCTTCTTCAACACCGACCTGAGCACCGTCCTTGGCGCCAAGGGCGTGGATACGCTGGTGCTCACGGGCATCGCCACCAGCGGCGTCGTCCTCTCCACGGTGCGCTATGCCGCCGACGCCGACTATGGCCTGGTGGTGCTGGAGGACTGCTGCGCCGACCAGGACGCCGAGGTGCACAGCGTCCTGATGCGCAAGGTGTTCCCCCGCCAGGCGACGGTGGCCACGCTGCAGGACTTCCTGGCAGCGCTCGGCGCCTGAGAGGACGCGAACCGCTCCCCTCGCCCGGTCGAGGCGCAGGAGGCAGCGCCCGCACGGCTGCCTGCGCTCCGAGCTACAATTACTGCGAAGGGAGCATACCGGGGAAAGGGGGCCAGCATGTCGGACTATCGCTTCATTCGCTACGAGACCCTGGACGAGGGCACCATCGCCCGCATCTATTTGAACCGTCCCGAGGCCCGCAATGCCCAGAACGCCGGGCTGCTCAAGGAACTGGACGACGCCTTCATGCGGGCCGAGCGCGACCACGATGTGCGGGTGGTCATACTGGGCGGGCTGGGGCCTGCTTTCTCCTCCGGCCACGACCTCGGCACCGCCGTAGCCCGGGAGGAGCGGGCCGTCCACTACCCGCCCCAGCCGGCGGCAGAGGGGCGCTGGATCTACGAGTGGGAATATTACTTCGACAACACCCGGCGATGGCGCGACCTGCGCAAGATCACCATTGCCCAGGTGCATGGTTATTGCTTGGCCGCCGGCCTGATGCTCGCCTGGTGCTGCGATCTCATCGTCGCCTCTGACGACGCCATCTTCGCCGACGTGGTAGGCACCAGGTTGGGCATGTGCGGCGTCGAGTACTTCGCTCACCCGTGGGAGTTCGGCCCCCGGAAGGCCAAGGAGTTGCTGCTCCTGGGCGACTCCATCACTGCCGAGGAGGCCTATCAGCTCGGCATGGTCAACCGCATCTTTCCTCGCGAGCGGCTAGAGGAGGAGACGCTCAACCTCGCCCGGCGCATCGCCCGCCTGCCCACCATGACGGCCCTCCTCATCAAGCAGGCGGTGAACCAGACGCTGGAGATGCAGGGGTTCTACAATGCCCTGAAGGCGTGTTTCAGCCTCCACCAGCTCAACCACGCGCACTGGGGCGAGGCCACCCAGGGCAAGACGGCTATCGGCACATCGGAGTCCGGTATCACCCGCGAGTGGAAGCCCATCCTCCACGCCGACAAGCACTCCAGCGGCTGGACTCCGGACTGAGAGACGGGCGCGGTGGCGAGCGGGGCGCGGGCTGCCGGGGGGTTAGCACATGCTCGGTCACAGTTGACTGCCCTGACAGTTCTCACTACACTAGCGCCATGCCGGGCCTCGCCTCTGCCGGCGACGACACGACAGCGCTGGCCGTCCGAGCGCTGAAGGCGGCCCGCGGCCAGTTCGTTTCCGGGGAAGAGCTGGGGCGTGCCCTGGGCCTTTCCCGCAACGCCATCTGGAAGCAGATGGAGACCCTCCGCCAGCTAGGCTACCAGGTGCAGTCCATCCGCGGCCTGGGACATCGGCTCGTGGACGTGCCCGACGTCCCCTTGCCCTGGGAGGTGATGGACGGCCTGGCCACGCGCAGGATAGGCCGGCCGGTATGGTACATGGATACCACCACTTCCACTCAGGACGTGGCCCGCCACTGGGGGCAGGTCGGGGCCGCCGAGGGGGCGCTGGTGGTGGCAACCGAGCAGACGTCCGGGCGGGGAAGAATGCGGCGCCCCTACTTCACTCCCCGGGGTGGCCTCTGGTTCTCCCTGGTGCTACGCCCCGCTCGTCCCCCTCTGGACATCCTTGCCCTCTCTCTGGCGGCATCGCTGGCCGTGCAGGAAGGCATCAGGGCGGCCAGCGGGCTCACCGCAGTGCTCAAGTGGCCCAACGACGTGCTTCTGGGCGAACGCAAGGTGGCCGGCGTGATGGTGGAGTTCGATGGCGACCAGGACAGGCTGCACCAGGCGGTCCTGGGTGTCGGGATCAACGTCAACCTGGATGCCGACGCCTTCCCAGCCGAGCTGAGGGACAGAGCCACCAGCCTGAAGCTGGAGCTGGGGCGGCCGCTGCCGCTGGTGCCGACCCTTCGCTGCGTGCTCGAGGCGCTCGACAGGCACTACGAACGCTTCCTGGAGGGCGGCAGCGAGGCCGTCTGCCTGGCCTGGCGTTTGGCACCCAACATGCTGGGGCGGGAGGTACGCGTCATCTCCCCGCCCGATACGTGGGAGGGTACAGCGGTAGAGCTGGACAGGGACTGCGCGCTGCTCGTCCGGCTCGCCTCCGGCGACCTGCGCCGGGTGGCCGCCGGAGATATCGAACTCCTGCCCGGCGTCGAGAGACTGGCGCCCCGGGCATAGAGCCTGGGGGCCCTGCTGTATACTTATGTCGATTCGCCATCCGGGACGCTCGGCCGCTCGTATCATCCAGGGTGGCGGAGGCCATGACGCTGGACGAGGAGCGGGTGCTGGCCGTCCGGGCCATGTTCCAGCGCATCGTGGCCCGCTACGACCTCGTGAACCGCATCATGACCCTCGGCCTCGACCAGCGATGGCGCGCCCGCGCTGCCGCGCTGGCCCGGCCCCATGGCGGCCTGGCGCTGGACGTGGGCACCGGGACGGGCGACCTCGCCCTGGCCTTGCTGGCCCGGGGCGCGCGGTCAGTGGTGGGCGTGGACTTCGCGCCGGCCATGCTGGCGCGGGCCGGGGCGAAGGCAGGCCGTAACGGCGCCCTATCCCTGGCCCTGGCCGACGCTCTCGAGCTCCCCTTCCGTGAGGCCAGCTTCGACTGCGTGACCGCCGCCTTCGTGCTGCGCAACCTTCCGCACCCGAGCGCCGGCCTGGCGGAGATAGCCCGCGTGCTCCGACCCGGCGGACGTCTGGTAGCGTTGGAGCTGGTGCGGCCACGACAGAACCTGCGTTCCGCTCCTCTCCGCTTGTACTTCCGTCACCTGGTACCCATACTGGGCGGCATCGTCAGCGGCGACTTCGCTGCCTACCGCTACCTGCCACGCTCGGCACAGTCGTTGACCGCTAACGACCTCGCTCGCGCCGTGGCGGAGGCGGGGCTGGAGCCGGAGGGGTGGTGGGAGCTGGCAGGCGGCATGGTGTCCCTCCACCTGGCTGTCCGTCCGAAAGGGCTGGAACCACCTCCCCATCACGACGGATAATGTTCTCGGGCCCATTCGGGGCCGGAGGACCAGGCATGGAGCTCGTCTTCTCCTATCACCCGGTGTTCCGCCGACTGCCCGCGTGGCGCAGCCTCACCGCCGGCGAGCGCCAGGCGGCGGCCGAGGAGGCCGAGGCGCTGCTCTTCTCTCCCGAGTCTGCCGTCTCCGTGCGGGGCATATACTCCACCGTCGGCTTCCGCCCCGACGCTGACCTGATGATGTGGTGGACGGGCCCTTCAGCCGATGCCATCCAGTCGTTGATGGTGGCCTTCCAGCGCACGGCCCTAGGCCGGCACCTGGAGTTGACGTGGGCCTTCCTGGGACTGCACCGTCCGCCTGAATTCAACCCCGACCACGTCCCCGCCTTCCTGCGGGGGGAGCCGCCCCGCCGGTATCTTTGCGTGTACCCCTTCGTCCGCACGCCCGAATGGTACCTGCTGCCGCCCCAAGAACGGGCCCAGCTGCTGCGGGAGCACGGCGAGATGGGCCGCCGCTTCCCGGAAGTGATCACCAACACCACTCAGGGCTTCGGCCTGGGCGACTACGAGTGGATCCTGGCCTTCGAGACCGACGAGCTGGACAAGCTGGTGGACGTCATCCGCACGTTGCGGTCCGCCGAGGCCCGCCGCTACACCAAGCTGGAGGTGCCCTTCGTACTGGGCATCCGCAAGGGCCTGGACGAGGCGGTGGCCGACCTGGCCTAGCCCGCTGGCAACCGGGCCGCGGCAGGTTACAATAGGGCCGCGCCCGCTCCGACGACGGCCAGCGGGGCGGGCTTGTGCGACAAGACATTAGCCACTAACATTAGTGGCATGGGGCAGGAACCCTCTACTGTCATCCGAGTGCTAACTATACTGTGCGACCTGGCCGACTCCCCCCTCGAGGAGGGGGAACGGATAGACCAGGCCCGGCCTCTGCTGACCGTGAGCGGCCTGACGGTGGAGGACCTGCGCCGCGCCCTGGCCGACCCCGAGCTGGAATGGCACCGTAGCAAAGCGCAGGAGCTCGGGCTCCCCACCCAGGCCTGGTATGACGTGGTGCGGGCCACCTGCGTCACCCAGAGCCAGGACCTGCGCGACCTGATGGCCCGGCTGCGGGCCGCTCTGGAGCGAGCACGGGCAGAGGCCACGCAGCCGCCCCCGCCACCCTGAGGCCGCCTCCTCTGGCTAGAGCGCGCGCTGGGGCCTTATCATGGGCTCGGCGACCCTAGCAGGAGGTGTGCTGACATGACCGCCAGCCCCGAGACGCGCATCGAACGCGACTCCATGGGCACTATGGAGGTGCCCGCCAACGCCTATTACGGCGCCTCCACCCAGAGGGCCGTCCTCAACTTTCCCATTTCCGGCCAGCCCATGCCCCGTTCCTTCATCCGCATGCTGGGGCTCATAAAGTGGGCAGCGGCCAGGGTGAACGCCGAACTGGGGCTCCTCGAACCACGCATCGCCGAGGCCATACAGCAGGCGGCGCGCGAGGTGGCCGAGGGCCGCTGGGACGACCAGTTCGTAGTCGACGTCTTCCAGACAGGCTCCGGCACCTCCACCAACATGAACGCTAACGAGGTCATCGCCAACCGGGCCACGGAGCTGCTGGGCGGAGAGCGGGGCTCCCGTCTCGTCCACCCCAATGACCACGTCAATCTCGGCCAGTCCTCCAACGATGTCATACCCACCGCCCTGCACCTGGCCGCCCTGGAGGGAATGGAGCGTCGGCTGGCGCCCGCCCTGGAGCGGCTGCGGACAGCCCTGCTGCAGAAATCGGAGGAGTTCTGGCCCATCATCAAGACCGGCCGCACCCACCTGCAGGACGCCACACCCATCCGTCTGGGGCAGGAGTTCCTGGGATACGCCGGGCAGGTAGAGCGGGCCATCAGGCGACTGCGCTACGCTCAGCAGGAGCTGGCCGAGGTGGCGCTCGGGGGTACAGCCGTGGGTACGGGCATCAACACCCACCCCGAGTTCGCGCGCCGGGTATGCGCGCTGCTGTCGCGAGAGCTGGGCATCGAGGTACGCGAGACCGATAACCACTTCTGCATGCAGTCCACCCTGGACAACGCCGTCATGGCCAGCGGCTGTCTGCGCACCATCGCCGTCAGCCTGATGAAGATCGCCAACGACATCCGCTGGATGGGCTCGGGCCCTCGGGCGGGCCTGGGCGAGCTGCAACTGCCCGAGGTCCAGCCTGGCAGCTCCATCATGCCCGGCAAGGTCAACCCGGTCATTGCCGAGTCCCTGATCCAGGTCTGCGGGCAGGTGCTGGGCAACGACCAGGCGGTGGTCCAGGCCGGCCAGGGCTCCTATTTCGAGCTGAACGTCATGATGCCTCTGGCCGCCCGCAACCTGCTGGAGAGCATCGAGCTGCTGGCCAGCGCCGCCGACAACTTCCGCCAGAAGTGCGTGGAGGGCCTGAGGGCAACGGAGCGCGGCCCCGAGATGGTGGAGAAGGGGCTCATGCTGGCCACCGCCCTGGCCCCGGCCATCGGCTACGATGCGGCCGCCGAGGTGGCCAAGGAGGCCGCCCGCACCGGCCGGACCATCCGCGAGGTGGCGAGGGAGCGCACTGGCCTGTCGGAGGAGGAGCTGGACAGGCTCCTCGACCCCACGGGCATGACGGAGCCGGGGCTGGGGGCGGGGCCGGTTTCGGCCTAGACCTGTTCGGCTATTTCGGCCCAGCGGGGCTGGCGCTTCTCCAGGAAGGCGGTGACGCCTTCCTTGTGCTCGGGCGAGCGGCGGCAGCGCTCGATCACCTCGTTCTCGAAGCGCCGGGCGGTGGTCAGATCCGACTCCACGCCCTTGTGCACCGCCTCCTTCATCCAGCCCAGCACGCGGGTCGGGCCGTTGGCGATATCAGCCACGAAGGAGAGCACGTCGTCCAGGAAGCTCTCCTGCGGGAACACGCGGCTCACTAGCCCTATCTCCAGGGCCTCCCGCGCGTCGATGATCCGGGCCGTCATGCCCAGCTCCAGCGCCTTGCCCATGCCCACCAGCCGCGGCAGCAGGAAGGTGCTACCGAACTCGAAGATGAGGCCCACCCGCGCGAAGATGAAGCCGATGCGCCCCTGGTCGGAGGCCAGGCGGATGTCGCAGGGCAGGGTCAGGGTAGCGCCCAGGCCCACCGCCGGGCCGTTGATGGCGGCCACCACCGGCTTGGGGTGCTCGTAAATCAGGCGGAACAGGTCGTCGGCGGCCAGCTCCCGCGAGCCTCCCTCCTCGATCATGCGCCGAAAGTCGCGCACGTCGTAGCCGGAGCAGAAGGCCCTGCCAGCGCCGGTGATGACCACGCACCCGACGCCACGGTCGGCCTCGGCCTGGCGCAGGGCGTCGGCCAGCTCCCGCCCCATGGTGGCGTTGAAGGCGTTGAGCACCTGGGGGCGGTTGAGAGTGACGAGCGCCACCCGGTCCCGCTTCTCGTAGGTGATCGTCTCGTAGGACATGGGCTTTCCTCCTCCTTCTTTTCCTCAGGGCTCCTTCCTCATGGCTCCGGCGCCCGGTCGAGGGCCCGGTTGGCCAGCGCGTCGGCCCGGCGGTTCTCCGCGCGGGGAATAGCCTTCACGGTGAACTCCTGGAAGCGACGTCTCAGCTCCACCAGGCGGGCGAAGAGGCGGCGCAGGACGGGGTCCCGCACCCGGTAGCGGTGCTGGAGCTGCCGCACCACCAACTCCGAGTCCATCCTCAGCTCCAGGCGGCGCGCGCCGAGCGCCAGGGCCGCCTCTACTGCGGCGATGGCGGCCCGGTACTCGGCCTGGTTGTTGGTGGCCACGCCGATGGGCTTGGAGATAGTGTATACCTCGCGCCCGGCCTCGTCGAGGAGTACAGCCCCGATGGCGGCCGGCCCCGGGTTGCCCCGGGAGGCTCCATCGGCATACGCCACCACCTTCTCCATGCCTAGTAGCGGAGCGCGACCTCTACCCGGTCATCGTACACGGTGACGCGTACCACCACGGACTGCAGGTGGCGCCCCAGCTCTTCAAGGGGCAGTTCACGCCAGCGGGCCAGGGCCTCCCGCGCTTCGGCGGGGGGCACGCCCAGATAGCGGGCTACCAGCTCGAGGCCAGCATGCCGCCATTCGTCCTCACCCATCTGGCCGCGGGCCGCCTCGGCCAGCAACCGTAGCAGGCGGCGGCGCAACTGGCGCAGAGCGGCCTCGTCGGGCACTGGGGGGGGCGGAGCGTGCCCCCGGGCGGCCAGCGCTGCCTGCACCACCCGCTCCTCCAGTTCCCAGGCGCGCCAGGTATGGTAGTCGCAGAGGCTGCGGTTGACGCGGGACCCGCACTGATAGTACCGGTACTCGCCTCGCTGGATGTCGCCGCTGCGTCTGCGCCAGCGCTGCACCCGCCGTACCCCTACCATGCGCCCGCCGCAGTAGCCACAATAGGCCAGGCCGGAGAGGGGGAACAGGGCAACGCGCGGGCGTCGCTGCCCGCCGCCGTCGCCGCCCAGACGCCGCTGCGCCCGCTCGAACTCCTGGGCGGAGACCAGGGCGGGGTGATTGGCTGGGACCCGCACGCCGAAGCGCCGGTAAGTGCCCAAATAGACCCGGTTACGGAGGATGTCACGCACCGCCGCCACCGTCCACAGCCGGCCAGTCCGGGTGCGGATGCCCATCTCGTTCAGGTGCTGGGCCAGGCGGCGGAGCCCCAGGCCGTCCTGGGCGTAAAGTCGGAAGATGAGGCGGACCACCTCCGCTTCCTCGGGCACCACCTCCAGCCGTCGCCGTTCTCCGACGCGGTAGCCGAAGGGGGGCCGACCCAGCGCCTCGCCGCGCACAGCCAGGCGCGCCATGGCCCGTCTCACCTGCTCGGCCATGGGGCCGGGCGAGGCCAGCTCCAGTAGCTCGCGGGCAGCGTCTCCCCCGCAGGCCATGGACTCCACGGCCACGCCCGCCGACAGGAGCTGAAAGTAGCGCAGACAGGCTTCGGCGGCATCGTTGCCAAGGGCAGCCACCGAAGGTACTACAGCCACGCCCCCGCGGGCCAGCGCCAGCAGGGCCTGGAACCCCTGCTGCCCGGGCTCGGTGATCACCGCGCCCGCCTCGTAGTCGTGGGCCTGGCAGTACTGGCGGAGCTGCTGTTCCGCCTCTCCCTCACCACCAGGGAAATAGCCCACGGCCCTCATCGCTGCTCGCCCCTGGCCTGCCGTTCAGCCTACGTAGAGGATGCGCTCGCAGCTCGTGCACTGCACCAGGGCATCGCTGCTGCGGGCCTGCTGCAGCAACGAGGTGGGCAGGCTGATGCGGCAGCCGCCGCACAGGCCGCGTTCCACGCGCGCCACGGCCTTGCCCTGGCGACGCCCCCGCAACTCCTGGTAGAGCCTGAGGGCAGAGCCGTTGATGCGCCCCGCCTGCTGGGCGCGTCGCTCCTGCAGGACGGCCAGCTCCCCCTCCAGGGACTCCTTCTGGGCGAGCAGGGAGGCATGCTCGGCCTGCCACTCTTCTTCCCGGCGCGCCAGCAGGGCCTCGCGCTCGTGCAGCGTCGCCTCCAGCTCATCCCCCTGGAGCATCAGCTCCAGGAGAGCGTCCTCCTTGCGGGCGAGCTGGCGCTTCAGGGAGTCGAGGTCGGCCTGAAGGTCCTGCAGCTCTTTCGGGTTGCGGACGGTGCCGCCGTACAGCTTGTCCTCCACTGCCTTCGCCTTCCGCCTCAGCTCCTCCACCTCCCACTCCATTTCCCGCTGGCGGTGGCGCAGGTCGAGGAGCTCCTTGCGGCGGTGGGAGACCTCCTCGCGCAGGGATACCAGATCCTCGGGGTCGTGCAGGCGGGAGGCCACCTCTTCGAGACGCTGGCGAGCGGAGTCGATGGCCAGGTCGGTCTCCTGAAGGGCGAACAGCTCGGCAACGGTGGTCATGGGACGCGGGGCTGGACGGGCCCGCCACGGGATTATAGACTGTGAGAAGGGAACGTGACAAGTTAAGGCTGACCCTCCTTCGTCGGCCCCCGGGTGGTGATTCTCATGCGTTATCACGTCTCCCACGAGCTGAAGCAGTCGGTAGGGGCACGCAGCCTGTTCACGCTGCAAGAGGAGCACGTGCTGTTGCAGGAGGGCCTGGCCCTGGACGCCCTCCACGGCACGGTGGAAGTGATCCGCACCAACAAGGGCCTGCTGGTGCGGGTCCAGGTCAGCGGCCAGGGCCATGGTCAGTGCGCTCGCTGCCTGGCCGAGCTGGACTACCCGGTCAGCCTGCGCTTCGAGGAGGAGTTCCTGCCGGTGGCAGACGTGTTCACTGGCGCGCCCCTGCGCATACCGGAGGGAGCGGACAACTTCCTCATCGGCGCCGACTTCGTGCTCGACCTGCACGAGCCATTGCGCCAGTACGCCCTGATGGCCGAGCCCCTGAACCCCCTGTGCCGGCCCGACTGCGCAGGCCTCTGCCCTGAGTGCGGTCGCGACCTGAACCAGGGGCCGTGCGGCTGTGGCCCCCGCATCGACAGCCGCTGGGAAGCGCTGCGAGCCCTGGCCGCACGCCTAGACTCCGAGGAGGAGTAGCCAGCATGGGTGCCGTCCCTAAGAAGAAGCCCTCTCGCGCCAAGACTCGCCAGCGCCGCTCGCACTGGCACGCCGAGACGGCGCCGCTGGTCCGCTGTCCGCGCTGCCGTAGCCCGCGTCTGCCCCACCATGCCTGTCCGGTGTGCGGCACCTATCGCGGGCGACAGGTAGTGCCCATCGAGACGGGCGGGCGCTAGCCGTTCTTCCTCGTAGCCGGGCCCCGTGCTATACTGCCCGTGGCCCGCGCGGAGGCAACGGTGGCGACCCCTTACACCCGCCGCCTGCTTCTGGCCCTGGTGCCCCTGGCCATGATCATCGGGGCAGCCGGGGCCGTGACCTACTTCATCTGGTGGGACGCTACCCACTGCGTCCTCTGCCGTTCGCGGCTGGACCCCTTCGGCCGCTGCCCCAACCCGCGCTGTAGCCTGGGGCGCCTCACCGCCGAGGCCGGGCCCGAGCCTGCCCAAACACCATGACCGCCGGCCCAGCCGACTTCGCCGCCCTGTGGCAGGCCCCGCCCGACCCTGGGCTCGCCCTCCTCTTCCCGGGACAGGGCTCTCAGCAGGTGGGCATGGGCCGCGCCCTTTACGAGGCTTCTCCGCCCGCCCGCCAGCTGATGGAGGCGGCCGAGGCGGCGCTAGGCATCCCGCTCCTGCGCATCATGTTCGAAGGCCCCGCCGACGAACTGACGGACACGGCCAACGCGCAGCCCGCCATTTTCACCGCTTCCCTGGCCAGCCTGGCGGCAGCGCTGCAGGCCGGAGCCCTGGCCCGTCGACCCGCGTTCGTGGCCGGCCACAGCCTGGGCGAGTACACGGCCCTGGTCGCGGCGGGCGCCCTGCCCTTTCTCGAGGCGCTGCGCCTCGTCCGCCGTCGCGGCGAGCTGATGGCCCAGGCGGGCCGCGAGCGCCCGGGGGCCATGGCCGCCATCATCGGCCTGGACGACGGACGGCTGGAGGAGTTGTGCCGGGAGGCGGGCGCCCAGGTGTGCAACTACAATTCCCCCGGGCAGACCGTCATCGGTGGCGCCCCGGAGACGGTGTCGGCGGCAATGGAGCGGGCACGCTCGCTGGGGGCCAAGGCAGTCCCGCTGCGGGTATCCGGCGCCTTCCACACCTCCCTTATGGAACCGGCGGCGGTGGAACTGGCCCGCGCCATCGACGAGGCGCCCATCGGCGATGCCTTGGTGCCCCTGGTGGGCAATACCTGCGCGCGGCCCCTCACCGCCGCTGCCGACTTGAAGCATGAGTTGAAGGCCCAGCTCACCAGCCCAGTTTTCTGGCGTCAGTCCCTGGAGGCGATGGCCGCCGCCGGCGCGTGCCGCTTCCTGGAGATGGGCCCGGGCGGCGTGCTGGCTGGCCTGGTGCGCCGCACCCTGCCCGGGGCCCTGGTCCTCGCCGTGGATGGCACCGACAACCTGGAGGAGCTAGCGAAGTGGTGGACCTGACGGGAAGGGTAGCGCTAGTCACGGGCGGCTCTCGCGGCATCGGTCGCGCCATCTCGTTGCGGCTGGCCCGCGCCGGGGCCGACGTGGCCATCAACTACCTGTCCAACCATGAGGCCGCCCGGGCCTGTCAGCAGGAGGTGGAGGCCCTGGGCCGCCAGTGCCTGCTGGTGCCGGGCGACGTCAGCCGGCCGGAGGACGTGAAGGGGTTCGTCCAGAGCGCGCTGGCAGCTTTCGGGCATATAGATATCCTGGTGAACAACGCCGGCTTCCACCGCGACATGCTCCTGCTGCGCATGTCCATCCGCGACTGGGACGAAGTGATAGACGTGAACCTGAAAGGGGCCTTCCTGGTGACCAAGGAGGTCCTGCGGGCCATGATGCGCCAGCGCTGGGGACGCATCATCAACATCGCCAGCCTGACAGGCGTCACGGGCAATGCCGGGCAGGCGAACTATGCCGCCGCCAAGGCTGGCCTCATCGGCTTCACCAAGGCGGTGGCCAGGGAGATGGGCACCCGCAACATCACAGCCAACGTGGTGGCGCCGGGCCTCATCGAGACGGAGCTGATAAAGGACCTGCCCGAGCACCTGCGGGCAGAGGCCCTGCGGCGCACCGCCCTGGGTCGCCTCGGTCGACCGGAGGACGTGGCCGGACTGGTGGCCTTCCTGGCCTCGGAGGAAGCGTCCTACATCACCGGCCAGGTTATAGTAGTGGACGGGGGACTGGGCATGTAGCCATGGTGGGCAAGCGTCGCAAGGCCCGCACCCTCGCCTTCATGGCTCTGTACGAGGCGGACGTGGCCGGGCACGAGCCGGGGACCGTCCTCGAGCGGCTGCTGGCCGAGGAGCCCCTGGACGAAGACAACGCCAGCTTCGCCCGCGACCTGGTGGCCGGCGTACAGGCCCACCGGCAAGAGATCGACCGCCTAATCCGGCGCAAGGCCCCTGCCTGGCCGCTGGAGCAGCTCTCGCCGGTGGACAGAAATGTCCTCCGCCTTGCTATATACGAGGTGTTATTCGATAATAGGGTGCCGGTCAGGGCAGCCATCAATGAGGCTGTGGAGCTGGCCAAAAGGTTCGGAAGCGACAGCTCTCCTCGCTTCGTCAATGGAGTCCTGGGCTCTGTGAGCCTGATGGTGACTCGCTGAGCGAGGCTAGAACCCCCGGACAGGAGGTGCACTGTGGCTACCGTATTTGAGCGAGTGAGGCGGGTCATCGCCCAACAACTGGGCGTGGACGAGAGTCAGATCACGCCCCAGACCTCGTTCGTGGAAGACCTGAACGCCGACTCCCTGGACCTGGTGGAGCTCATCATGGCCCTGGAGGAGGAGTTCAGCCAGGAAGGCAAGAACTTCGAGATATCCGACGAGGACGCCGAGAAGATCGTCACCGTCCAGGACGCCGTCAACTACATCATCGAGCACGGCATCGCCGAGGACGAGCCCTAGCCGGCCGCACCCGACGGCCGTGGCATCGTCTATAATGGCGGTGGACGGAAGAGCGGAGGGGCCAAGGGGGCGGTCGGCTTGCAGTTCTTCGGCATCGGCCCGCTGGAGCTGCTCCTGGTAGCAGTTATCGCCCTGCTGGTGCTGGGCCCCCAGCGGTTGCCCGAGGCAGCGGTGCAACTGGCGCGGATGGTCCGCTCCCTGCGCCGGTATGCCGCCTCCATGTCGGCCGAGTTCCGCCAGGAGTTCCGCGAAGTCCTGGCCGAGCTGGAGGAAATGCGGGCCGAACTCCAGGACCTGCGCCAGGCCCTCCGGGAGCAGACAGAGGAGGCCGGCCGCGAGGCGAGCGAGGCAACCCGCGCCCTGGAGGCCTCCAGCGACGCCGCCATCCGCGCCCTGGAAGGTTCCCCGCCGCCGCCCTCCATCATCGAGACGACCGCCGAGCCCGCCCCCGAGGCGACACCTCCCCATCGTCCCCCATCCTAGGGGCGTTAACGCCACGGCATGAGCCAGCGGACGACAGACTCCCAGGCCCAGGCCTCGCCGCCCGACGGCGACGGCAAGTACATGACTATCCTCGAGCACCTGGAGGAGTTGCGCCGACGCATCTTCTTCGGGGCGGTATTCGTGGTCGTGGGCCTGGCCGTGGGCGCCTACTTCGGCAAGCGCATCATCGGCTTTCTGAACGAGCCCGCCCTGCGCATGGTGCCCAACTTCCACCCCACGTTCATCGAGCCCATGGAGTTCATCATGACCTATTTCCGCGTCTCGCTGCTGGCGGGAGCGGTCATCGGCATGCCCATGCTCATCTACCAGATCCTGATGTTCGTTTCGCCGGGGCTGACCCGGCAGGAGAAGCGCTGGGTATGGGGCACGGTGCTGGGGGCCTCTTGCCTGTTCTTGCTGGGCTGCGCGTTCGCCTACTGGGTGGCCTTGCCGCCGGCTCTCCGCTTCCTGCTCAGCTTCGGCTCCGATGTGGCCACTCCCCAGATCCGCATCGGCAGCTACATCGACTTCGTGACCCGCCTCATCTTCTGGACGGGAGTCTGCTTCGAGACCCCCTTGGTGGTGATGTACCTCTCGCGCTTTCGCATTCTGAGCTGGCGCACCCTCCTCAGGCGCTGGCGAGAGGCGGTGGTGGCCGCCTTCGCCCTGGCTGCCATCGTCACGCCCACCATCGACCCCGTTACCCAGAGCCTGGTGGCGGGACCCATCGTCGTCCTGTACTTCCTGGGGGTGTTCCTGGCGTGGCTGGTAGAGCCCAGGACGCAGCCCCAGCCCGCACCGGAGCGCCCGAGCCCGGCCTAGCCCTTGATCCGCACCGGGATCCCCGCCACCATCCAGATGACACGGTCGGCGCGGCGGGCCAGCAACTGGTTCACTTCCCCTAGCAGGTCGCGGTAGAGGCGCGACAGGGGCGTCTCCGGCACGATCCCCAGGCCGACTTCGCTGGTGACGACTACCAGGCGCAGGCCGCGGGAATCGGGCAGGCGGCACAGAGCATCAGCCTCTGCCAGCGCCCGCTGCCTCAGGGCTTCGGCCTGGTGTACTCCGCGCGGGCCCGATTCGCCCAGGTGGTGGTGCAACAGGTTGCCCAGCCACACCGCCACGCAGTCCAGCACCACCACCGAGCCTTTGCTGGCATAGGTCCCGATGGCCCGCGCCGGCTGCAACGGTTCTTCCACGGTCGCCCAGCCCGGCGGGCGCATCTGCCGGTGACGACGGATGCGCTCGGCCATTTCTTCGTCTATGGGCAGGCCGGTGGCCAGGAACAACACCGGCCCCGCCAGGGCCTGGGCCACGGCCACCGCGTGGGCCGATTTGCCACTGCGGGCGCCACCGGTGATGAGGACCAGCATCAGGCCAACCACCCCCTGCGCACGGACGTGGCGCAGAGCAGGAGGACGCCCGCTTCCGCCAGCTCGATGCCCGCTCCCAACACATCGCCCGTGACCCCTCCCAGGCGCAGCCGGGCCACCGATGCCACGGCGGCTGTCGCCGCCAGGGCGACAAGCGCCAGGGACGGCCCCATCGGAAAGAAGGGCGCCAGGGCGATGGCCGCCACAGCCACGTTGACGGCCAGGGCCGGCCCCAGGGCCAGGCCGCGGCCCACCGATGCCCCCATTCCTTCCGGACGGGCGGCAGGGACGAGGGCCATGACCGGCAGCACTGCCGCCCTGGCCAGGGCCGGTGCCAGCAGCAGCGCTCCCAGGCGCAGGCGGCCGTCCAGAGACACCAGCGCCGACCACTTGAGCAGGAGTACCGCCGCCACCGCCACGGCCCCGAAGGCCCCGACCCTGGGGTCGGCCATAGCCTGCAGGCGACGAGCCCTGTCGCCGGGCACCATGAGGCCATCGGCGGTATCGGCCAGGCCGTCGAGGTGCAGGGCGCCGGTGATGGCCACCCAGGCCACCAGGGCCAGGGCCGAGCGAGGGGCGGCGGGCAGCACCCGCCCCAGAAGCCAGTCGAGGCCGAGGACGATCCCGCCGATGACGCCGCCGACCAGGGGGAAGGCAGCCGAGGCAAGCCCTGCCGGCACGGCCAGGGGACGCCTGCCTACCGGCAGCACCGTCAGCAGGGCCAGCGAGTCGAGCACGGGGCCCAGGGCCTTACGCCCGGTCATCCACTCCGGCCTCTTCGAAGGTCGCCATCTCATCGATGATAGCCAGGGTAGCGTCCAGCAGGTGCATGGCGAGACAGGCGCCGGTGCCCTCGCCCAGGCGCATGCCCAGGTCCAGCAGCGGGCGCAGGCCCATGGCCTCCAGGGCATAGCGATGGCCGGGCTCCGCCGAGCAATGGGACGCCACCACGAAGTCCCGCGCCCGCGGGCACAGACGCACCGCCACCAGCGCCGCCGCCCCCGCGATGAGTCCGTCCAGGACCACCGGCACCCGCTCGGCAGCGCCTCTCAGGACGACGCCTGCCAGGCCCGCTATCTCGTAGCCACCTACCTTGGCCAGCACGTCCACCGGGTCCGACGGGTCGGGCCGGTTGACGGCCAGGGCAGCTTCGATGACCGCTACCTTGCGTCGCAGGGCCTCGTCATCGAGGCCCGTGCCGCGTCCCGTCACCATGGGCACCGGGGCGCCGGTCAGGGCAGCGACGATCGCGCTGGAGGCGGTCGTATTGCCGATGCCCATGTCGCCCGTGGCCAGTAGCTTCGCCCCCTGCGCTATCTCTCTCCCGGCTACCTCCATGCCGCACTCGATGGCCCGCACCGCCTCGTCCCTGGTCATGGCCGGGCCACGGGCCATGTTGCGGGTGCCCCAGCCCAGCTTTCTGACCAGCAGCCCCTCCTGCTCGGCCAGCTCCGCCGCGACACCCATATCCACTACCAGTACGCGGGCGCCCGCCTGGCGGGCAAGGACGTTGATGGCGGCACCTCCACGCAGGAAGTTGGCCACCATCTGCGCCGTCACCGTCTGCGGATAGGCCGACACGCCTTCCGCTGCCACTCCGTGGTCGGCGGCCATGAGCACCACCGTGCGCCTGTCCAGACGCTGGCGCACCTGCCCAGTTACCCCTGCCAGCCACACGGCCAGCTCTTCCAGCCGCCCCAGGCTGCCGGGCGGCTTGGTGAGGCGGTCGAGGCGCTGGCGGGCTGCCTGCATCGCTGCGTCGTCCAGAGTACCGATGCGGGATACCACTTCTTCCAGAAGGCCGCTCATGCGCTGCTCCTCGTTTCTCGTATGGCCTCGGCGAAGGCGCCGACGACCCGCGACACCTGTCCGGGATGGGGCACCGCCAGCCGCACATGGTCGGGCAGTCCGAACGAAGTGCAGTCGCGCACGCACACGCCTCGCTCCAGCAGGCGCCGACGGAAAGCCCGCGCCCCGCCCACCTCCACTAGTAGGAAGTTGGCCGCCCCCTCCGTGACGGTCAGGCCCAGGCCGCGCAGGCCCGTCGCCAGCGCGGCCCTGGCCTCGGCCACCAGGCCACGTACGGCGCGGACGTGCCCCTCCTCCCGGGCGCAGGCGATGCCCGCTGCCTCGGCGAAAGCGTTCACGCTCCAGGTCGGCTGGTGCGCCCGCAGCCTCTCCAGCAGCTCTGGCCTCCCCAGAGCGTAGCCCAGGCGCAGGCCAGCGAGGGCGAACACCTTAGTGAGAGAGCGCAGGACCAGCACCCTGCCTGGCCGGGCCAGCTCCACCGAGTCCCACGCGCCCTCGACGAAGTCCACGAACGATTCGTCCAGCACCAGCACTCCGCCGCCCAGGGCCGAGGCCAGCGCCTCCACCTCCTCCTGGCCCAGGTAGAGGCCGGTGGGGTTGTTGGGGCAGCACACGAACAGCACATCGGGCCGGATGGCGCGCAGGCGCCGACAAGCCCCGGCAATGTCCCAGCGGAAGCCCTCTCCGGGTCGGGCCGCGAGGTGGACCACCTGGGCAGCGACGATGCGGGCCGCCCGTTCGTACTCGCCGAACGTAGGCGAGAGCACCACCGCTCTGTCGCCCGGCCCCAGCAGGGCCCGACAGGCAAGGAAGATCAGCTCGCTGGCGCCGTTGCCCGGAAGGACCCACTCGGGGCCGACGCCATGGCGATCGCCCAGCGCCTGCCGGAGCCGACGATAAGTGGGGTCCGGATAGGGTCGATAGTCGCAGGCGGCGACGGCCTGGCGCACCGAGGCGGGGGGCGGCAGCGGAGCGAGGTTCTGGCTCAGGTCGAGGACGGCCCCGGGCTCAAGGCCCATAGACAGGGCCTCTTCAGCCTGGAGACCGCCGTGTTCGTTCATCATCGCCTCGCGTGGGCGGCCTGTCAGCGGCGCCGGTCCCGCTCCTCCTTGGCCAGCAGCAGACCCAGCACTAGCAGGGCCCCCAGGGCGGCGGCGCGGGCGATGAGCCTGGCCCCCTCCCCCAGCAGGGCAGGCTCCAGGGGGCGCTCTTCCATGCCCAGCCGGTAGTGGCCGGGCTTTTCCAGTTGCACGCCAAGGCCGCCAGCCAGGGCAGCCATGGTCCAGCCGGCGTTAGGGCTCTCGGTGCGGCCGTGCTGGGCCAGCGCCGTGGCCAGCGCTGCCCGGCTCCTGCCCGACGCCACGGCCAGGAGCAGGGCGGCCAGCCGTGCCGGCGCCAGGTTGGCCAGGTCGTCCAGGCGGGCCGCCGCTTTGCCCAGGTACTCGTACTGGCCGCGATATCCCCACATGGCATC
>BEIA01000028.1 GCA_002898715.1 bacterium HR24
CATCCGCGTGCGGGTGGGCGACACGGTGACCGTCCGCCTGACCAACGCCATGGAGTCGTCCATGGTGCACAGCATCGACCTGCACGCCGTCACCGGCCCCGGCGGCGGGGCGGTCTACACCCAGGCCCGGCCGGGCGAGACCAGGGAATTCACCTTCAAGGCCCTGAACCCGGGCCTGTACGTCTACCACTGCGCCACGCCGCCCGTGGCCCAGCACATCGCCAACGGCATGTATGGCCTCATCCTGGTGGAGCCCGAGGGCGGCCTGCCGCCGGTGGACCGCGAGTTCTACGTGATGGAAGGGGACATCTACACCACCGGCGCCTACGGCCAGAAGGGGCACGTGGAGAGCGACATCGACAAGCTGATGGCCGAGACCCCCGACTACTACGTCTTCAACGGCCAGGTGGGGGCGCTGACCGACCTGCACCCGCTGCGGGCGAGGGTGGGGGAGACGGTGCGCATCTTCTTCGGCGTGGGCGGGCCCAACGCCGTCTCCTCCTTCCATGTCATCGGCGAGATCTTCGACCGGGTGTACGACCAGGCGTCCCTGACCGGCCCGGCCCTGACCGACGTGCAGACGACGCTGGTGCCCGCCGGCGGGGCCGCGGTGGTGGAGTTCCGCCTGCAGGTGCCGGGGCGCTACATCCTGGTGGACCACTCGCTGTCGCGGCTCATGCGCAACCTGGCCGGATACCTGGAGGTGGAGGGCTCCCAGAACCCGGAGGTCTTCCGCGGCCAGGGCTCGGCGGACACCGGCGGCCACTAATGGCGAGGTGTGTAGATGCGGATGGCTGGCAAGCTGCTGACGGCGGCGGCCCTCGCCCTGGCGCTGGCGGCCCTCGGGGCCGCCTGCGCCGGCGGTGGAGACGAGGAGCCGGAGGCACCCCCCGCCACCTCGATCACCATACGGGCGGTGCGGGCGCTTAAGTGGGATCAGAAAAAGCTCACGGCGGCAGCCGGGCAGCCCGTGACCGTCACCATGGTCAACGAGGACACCGGCGTGCCCCACGACTTCGTCATCTACCGCGACTCGGCCCGGACCCAGGTCGTGGCCAAAACAGAGCAGTGCACGGCCCCTTGCCAGGAGCAGCTCCGGGTCACCCTGCCTGCCGGCAAGTACTACTACAACTGCAGCATCCACCCCGTCGAGATGAGGGGAGAACTGGAGGCCAAATAGCGGGCTGCCGCGGGCAGGGGCAGGCAGGCCCCCGGCCGACGGGTGGAAGAGGCATGGGCCTCCGCCCGGGGCGAAGGCCCATCGACATCAGCCCCCATAGAACCAGCCTGTATCCCACATCTCCAGGGGCGGCTCGTCCCGGTGTAGGTGGGCGTCCACCACCTCCAGGGCGAAAATAGTGTGGTCGCCACCGGGGAGGCTGCCCGCCACCCGGCACTCGAGCGCTGCGGGCACTGCTTCCAGGATGGGCGCCCCGGTGTTGCCCCGGCGAAAGCGGTGCCCGTTGAGGGTTTCTCCTTCCCTCTGGGTAGGGCGGAAGAAGGACTCGGCCAGCTGCTTCTGGTCGGCGCCGGGGATGTTGATGGCCACCGGGGCGCCGCACTCCAGGAGGGCATGGAGGTTGCTGTCCTTCTTCACCGCCATCATGACCAGCGGCGGCTGGAAACTGGCCTGGGAGAGCCAGTTGACGGTGTCGGCCGCTGCCTGGAACTCGTCCATGGCCGCGGCTACATACAGGCCATAGGTCAGCTTGCGCAGCACCTGCTTGCGCACTTGGGGGTCCACCGCGCCCACCTCCTGTGAAAGCTTTTTCTCTTCGATCCTCAGTCCGCAGGCCCGTGCTCCGCCATCAAGCGACGAATGGCAGTGAGGCCCAGCACCTCGTTGGTGCCGTCCTCGATAAGGGCGGCACGGGCATCGCGGAACAGCTTCTCCACCAGCATCCCCTTGACCAGCCCCATCCCGCCGAATATCTGGACAGCATCGCTGGCAACCTCGAACGCCGCCTGGGTACAGTAGACCTTTGCCGCCAGGGCATGAGCTGGCGAACGGCCCCTGGAGGCGCTGCTCAAGGCCACAGTGCGGGCGAAGGTGCGCGCCGTCTCCACCTTCACGAACATGTCGAACAACTTCCATTGCACCAGTTGATGCCGGGCGATGGGCCTCCCGCCCTGGACGCGCTGGCGGGCGTAGTCCAGCGCCTCCTCGAAGGCGGCCCGGGCCAGGCCGCTGAACAGGGTGGCCATGCCCGTGTTGGCGGCGGCGAGGACGCGCTCGATCATGGCCGGGTAGCCCTCGGGCCCCACCAGCATGAACCAACGGGGTATGCGCACCCGGTCGAAGAAGATCTGCCCCTGGTTGAGGGCACGCTGGCCCAGCTTGTCCAGGGGCGGCCCCTTGCTCACCCCGGGCCGGTCCAGGGGCACCACGGCTACCCCGCCTCCCGCCATACCCTGCTCCCGTTCGATGCCCAGGAAGACCAGGGCATGGGTGGCGATGGTGCCGTTGGAGACCCAGGCCGACTTGCTGCCCTCTATCACCCACTCGTCACCGTCGGGACGGGCCACCACGCTCCAGAACACAGAAGGGTCGCGGTAGTGCTCCCCCTCGAACATGAGGGTGTCGGAGCCGTGGTCGGGTTCCGTGATAGCCCAACAGCCGATGTGGCGGGCCTCTTCGTCACCCACGAAGGGCTGCACCAACTCGGTCATCAGCTGCGGATCGCCGCCCAGGGCGGCATAGGCGAAGGGGAAAGAGGCCACGCTGATGGCGATGGCCAGATCTACGGCGCCCCAGGCCAGCTCCTCGGTCACGGCCTGGTGGGCCGCTGCCGAGAGGCCCGCACCCCCCAGGGCCTGGGGGAAGCGGGCGGCATGCAGGCCCACACTGTAGGCCTGGCGCATGGCCTCCCAGAAAGGCGAGCCGGGAGCGATCACGGCCGAGGGGTCGGCGAGCCGGTCCAGCTCCAGACTGGCGGGCCGTAGCACCTCGGCGGCGAAGCGGCGGGCTAGTCTTCGCGCCTCCACCTCTTCGTCCGTCGGCTGCGGGCCTGGCTCTAGAAACATCGCTACATCTCCCGCCGGAGCCGGCCTCGCTTATGAGCTGTGCCTACCGGGCCACCGGCTGTGGGCTGCCCGGGCCAGCGCATCCGACCCTGGCTAGGGGCGCGCCCATCACATTTTATCGCCCTTAGACGATTCAGGGAGAAGGGCGGGCGAAGGACGACACAGCGTTGCCGCCGCCATCGCCACGTCTCGCCTTCCCTGTGCGAGCAGGCCCTGTGACCCGGGACGGGGATGTGCCGGAGGCCCCCGGCTACTCGGGCCGCAGCAGACCCTTGCGCAGCGCGTAGCGGACCAGCTCCGAGCGCCGCTCGAGGCCCAGCTTCTCCATGATGCGCTGGCGGTAGGTGTCCACCGTCTTGGGGCTGATGCCCAGCTGCTGGGCGATCTCCTGGTTGGTGTAGCCGGCGGCGGTCAGGCGGAGGACTTCCTGCTCACGACCACTGAGCTGTTCGGGCAGCCGCTTGCGCTGGCCCCTGCTCTGGACGTAGTGCGACAGGACGCGGCGGACGGCAGAGGGGTAGAGGAATACCTGCCCCTGGGCGGCCAGACGGATGGCCTGGAGCAGGTCGGTATCGCTGGCGCTCTTGACCACATAGCCGCAGGCGCCGGCGTCCAGCGCCTGCAAGAGGTACTCGTCGTCGGCGTGCACGGTGAGCACCACTACCTGGGTGGGCAGGCCGCGCTGCCGGATGGCGCGGGTGGCCTCCAGGCCGTCCATATCGGGCATGGAGATGTCCATCACCGCCACATCGGGCCGGAGGGCCTCGGCCTTCTCGATGGCCTCCCGGCCATTGGACGCCTCGCCCACCACCTGCACGTCGGGCTCGCCGGAGAGGAGCGCCCGTAGGCCGGAGCGCACCACCGCATGGTCATCGGCCAGCAGCACGCGGATGGGCCCCTGGGCCACTCCGACCACCCCCCTCGGCCGGCAGAGGTACCCTCGCTACTACCTCGGTGCCCGCCCCCGGCCGCGAGCGGACGCTCAGGGAGCCGCCCACCAGGGCCATGCGCTCCTGCATGCCGAACAGCCCCAGCCCCCGCTCGCGCTCGCGCAGCACCGCCGCGACGTCGAAGCCGCGGCCATCGTCGCGCACCTTCAGGGCTAGGTCTGACCGCCCCCGCCGCAGGGAGACCCAGGCCTGGCTGGCCCCGGCGTGCTTGGCCACGTTGGCGAGGGCCTCCTGCAAGACGCGATAGAGGGCTAGCTCCACGTCTGGCGCCAGGCGCCCCTCGAGACGGTCCACCCGGAGGTGCACGGGCAGGCCCCAGATGCGGGCGAACTGCTGGGCGTAGGCCATGGTGGCTGCGGGCAGCCCCAGGTCGTCCAGGGTGCTGGGGCGGAGGTCGACGGCCAGGCGCCGCACCCCTTCCAGAGTGTGAGCGACGAGGCCGCGCAGCTCCTCCAGCTCGCGTCGCTGGCCCTCATCTCGGACGCCTCGCTCCAGCGCCCGCAGCTTCACCAGGAGGGCGGTGAGGGCCTGGGCGGTGTCGTCGTGCAGCTCCCTGGCCACCCGCTTGCGCTCCTCCTCCTGGGCCCTCATGGCCTGGGCCGATAGCTGGCGCAGCCGTTCCCGCTGCTGCTGGGCCTCGTCGAGCCGGCGTGCCAGCTCGGCCAGGAGGCCCAAGACGTAGAGGCGGTTATGGCAGGACAGGCAGGCCTGTGGGGGTACGGCCACAGTGCCGGGCAGCTCGGTGGCGGAGGCGATGGAGGCCAGGAGGCGCGCCGCGAAGTGGCCCAAGGCTGACGCGTCCAACGACCACGTCCCCCCTGTCGAGCGGGCCAACCCCAGCTCTGCCAGCTCCCGCAGGTGCCGGGCCACCGTGGCGCGCCTGATCCCCAGGGCCCGGGCCAGGAGCGTGGGGCGCATAGGCCGCTCCTGGAGCGCCCGCAACAAGCGCAAGCGCTGCGGACTGGACAAGGCCTGCAACACCCTGACGACGTCGGTGGACTCCGATCTGGACGGCATATCCGTCCTAATCGTAACACCGTGCCAGCAAGGGCTTCCGCCCGCGACCTGGCCAAATGCAGGCTGGTCGACGGCGGCCCTTGCGGCCACCCCGCTTCCGGCGCTCTGCCCGGCTGGCGTCACGGCCCTTCCACCGCCCGGTCGGCTGCCAGCATCGCCTCGACGGCGTCGGCCAGCGAAGCGAAGCAGCCCTTGCCGGCTGCCTCGGCCCGTTGCCGATAAGAGGGCAGCCAGGGCAGGACGTGCCTCCCGGCGAACTCGGCCCTGGCCTGGCGGCACAGGGCGGCCGCTTCCTTTTGGCCCTCGAGAAGGGCGTGGGCCTCTTTGATGGCAAGCAGGGCCAGGAACTCGAGCTGCGCCCCCAGGTAATCGGGCCTTTCCCCCCGCACCTGGAACCCGAAAGCACGATAGAAGCCGGCCACGTCGGCCATCGTGAGCATCTGGCCGCCGCTGGCCTGGGCGCCTTCGCGGTAGCTGGTCTCGTAGGCAGGGACAGCGTTGGTAGCCAGCCACGAGGCATAGCGCCTTGCTCTACGGGGGAGGGCTCTTATGAAGTCGCCAGCAGCGTCCCGCGCCCGGTGCCATCCCAGGGCTTCCAGCTCCTCTAAAAGGAGACGCGCCACCTGTCGGGGCCGGTGCCCGCCCTCGCGGGACAGCAGGCGGGCGCAGAGGCCATAGGCGCGGGCCACGCGCAGCAGGCGCTGGGCGCTGGCGCTGCGCACTGCCGCCGTCATCGGCCCACCTCCAGCCAGAGGGTGCCGAGCTGGGTGATGGACTTGCGCGCCCCCCGGTCGGCGGCCGCCCCCCACCAGACGGCGCAGGCGAAGGCATAGGACTGGCCGGGCTGGAGGGCCGTCTCGCCCTGGTCGCTGGCTGCCAGCGCCCGCGCGAGCACGACTGTCCAGCGGCCATCCCGCCATGACCCGCGCCCGCGGGCATCCTGCGTGGGCATGGTGGAGATGGTCCCGGGCCCCATGGCCTGCAGCTTCTCCACAGGAGACGGCCGCCGGGTCTGGGCCAGGGGGTTGCCCACGGCCAGGGCGGGGAGCCGGTGACGGGCCTCGGGCGGGTAGTCGTCCGGGGCCGGCCTGGCCACGCCCACCAGGGGCGGGTAGAAATCGAAGGTGGCATTGGGGAAGGCCGCCTCCAGGTCCTGAAAGCCGTGGTCTATGTCCTTCTGCCAGTCGGCCTTCCAGTGGAGCACCGTGACCGGGTCTTCGGGGCTGCCCATGGTCCAGACCGCCGTAGGGGAGCCGAAGAAGACGGCGCAGGCGTCCCGGAACTGGTCGGTCTTGATGGTGAGCTCGTCTCGCGCCTGGTCGTCCCACTCCAGACGAAAGGCGATCTCGCGGCCGTTGTGCAGGGCGCGGACGGTGAGGGCCTGCGGGCCCGGGGTGGACTTGAAGGGCAGGACGACGTTCTGGGGCTGGAGGGCCACCCGCTGCGCCGGGGCATCGGCCCACACGGGCGAGTAGGGGTCGTCGACGGGCAGCTCCCGGCCCACGTAGCGGGCGGTGACCTGCGGCACCGGGGCCACCGGCTCCTCGGTGAGAAGGCCTCGGCCGATGGCATAGCCGGCGGCCGCCAGCCCCGCAGCCGCCCCGCCCAGGGCCAGCCCGCCGATGAACCGGCGCCGGCTGATGACGGGCGGACCAGAGGGCTGGCCTCCGCCCTCCTCGCCCCCTATGACGTATCCCCACACGGGGTGAGGGTCGGCAGGTTCGGCCGCCGGCGCGCCGCAGTAGGGGCAGTTGGCCCCGCCCACGTGCCAGGTCTTGTTGCACTTGGAGCAACGCATCCCTGCCCACCCCTCAGGTGACGTTATAGCGGTAGGCCCCCACCAGCGAGTCGTAGAACTGGCGCACCGTGACCGGCTCCTTCAGGGGCACCCGCACCAGCTCGCTGCCGTCCTCGCCGTAGCCGTAGGCATAGCCGTCCCGCACCCGGAAGCGGTGCACGATGCGGTCGGTGGAGACGGCCAGCATCAGCACGCCCACCAGCTCCGGGTCCTCGCCGGCCATGGCCCGCCGGTAGGCGGCGATGGCGTTGTCCACCCCCGGCCCGAAGAGCATACGCAGGAAGTCCAGGTTGCCTACGTGCACCGGCGGGATGTAGTAGACGTTGGGCTCCAGGCCCAGCTGGGGCAGCAACGGCAGGGCCACCTTGCGCACGTGCACCAGGAAGTCCACCGGGTTCTCGGGGTCGGCCTTGTCGGGCGTGTTGACGAAGCCGAAGGTGCGGATCTTGCCGATGCAGTTGCGCATGCAGCGGGGCTGTATGCCCCTCTCCACCGCCGGGTAGCAGAGGACGCACTTCTCGGCCACGCGGGTGACGTGGTTGTAGAAGACCTTCTTGTAGGGGCAGTTCTTGACGCACTCGCGGTAGCCGCGGCAGCGCTCCTGGTCCACCAGCACTATCCCGTCCTCGGGCCGCTTGTAGATGGCCGTTCGGGGGCAGGAGCCCAGGCAGGCCGGGTAGGTGCAGTGGTTGCAGATGCGGGGCAGGTAGAAAAACCAGGCGTCGTGGGGGAGGCGCAGGTAGAAGCGCTGGCCGATGCTGGCATCGGAGATCTCGTCCTCCCCCCGGTTGGGATAAGCGTAGTCCAGGTCTTCGGGCAGGTAGCCGATGGCCTTCTCGCCCAGGGGCGCCGCCTCGAAGATGGTCTTGCCCGTGTAGCGGTCTCCCTGCCAGGTCTGAGGGCCCAGCATCTGCAGGATGCGCACGTCCCAGGCCAGGGGGTACGAGCCCCAGGGCTTGGTCTCCACGTTGTTCCAGAACATGTACTCCTGCCCGCGGCCCGAGGTCCAGGTGGTCTTGCAGGCCATGGTGCAGGTCTGGCAGGCGATGCACTTGTTAATGTCGAAGACGGCCGCCGCCTGTCGCAGGGGCCGCGCCGCCTCGAAGGGATATTCCATTTCGCGCCCGATCTGCCAGTTGTACACCCTGGGCATGGCTCATCCCTCCACCCTGATGAAGGCGCCCTTGAGGTACTTGAGGACGGCCTCCGACGCGTAGCCGGGGCGGAAGCCCTTGTCGGCCGGCGACCAGCGGCGCTCGCCGTCCTCGCCGCCCGGCTCGGCCCGCTCTATGCGCACGAAGCTCTCCTTGGGTGCGCCCACCACGCAGTAGACATCGGGCTCGAACCCCTTGCCCAGCATCTGGCCGGCCGTGTCCTTGCGCACCAGGCTGTCGGTCTGGAGGGTGGGACGCAGCCAGGCGCGAGTGACGGACTGGTGGCTGCCGTAGCGGTAGCCGGCCTGATAGCCGGTGCGGGGGTTCTTGGCCAGCCGGTCGGGCCTGGTCTCGTGGCCCTCCACGCTGCCATGGGTGGCCATGTGGAAGTGGAACCAGGCACGGCCCACCCCGCGGGCGATGCTCGGGTAGTAGCGTGCCCGAACGAGCCAGCTGGCCACTTTGCCATCCTGGTGACCGGCATCGAAGCCGGTGAAGGGACGATCCTCCGGGTCGGCGATGCAGCGGACGTAGTCGCCGTCCTCGATGCCCAGCTCGCGGGCGTCTTCGGGGTTCAGGTCTATGTAGCCCTCGCCCACCCACGGCTTACGCGGGTCATGCCGGTAGAAGTCGCCGAAGGGCCCCCAGAAGACCACGTCCAGGTCGGTGCTCGCCCCGGTGGTGTGGCAGGCGTGGCGGTACTTGGGCGTGATGAGCACGTGGCTGAAGCCGTCACGGCGGCGCGGATGTAGGCTGGCGGCGATCTCCTCCGGCGTCCGCACGATGTTCCGCACCTGCCGGACCTCCACGCGCAGGTCATCGGCGGTGAGGCCGTAGGCCTCGGGCGGCGCCGGGCGGATGGCCGGGTGCGGCCGGGCCATGATGGCGTTGGGCTCGTAAGGGGTGCCGTCCACAGGCTCCCTCGCCACCGGCAGGTTCTCGCCATACTCGATGAACTCGTCCTCATCGCGGTAGAACTCCAGCCGCCCCGACTTGGTGTACCAGGGCTTGCTCTCCTGGGTCTGCTCCCAGCCCACGATGCGCGGGCTGGTGCGGTTGAGCATGTAGGCAGGGATGCCCTGGGCACAGCTGGCCTCCAGTTGGTCGAAGCGGTAGCCCCTGGCCGTGTTGCTGGCTTCGAAAATGCGCTGGATGTAGACCTCGACCCGGTTCTGGTAGACGAAGTGCCAGTAGTCGCGGAAGCGGCGGTCGCCCGTCTCTTCGGCCAGGGCAGCGGCGATGCCCGCCCATACCTCCACATCGTCGCGGGTGTCGAAGATGCGCGGCAGCGGTGTGCGCGGCCACACCTGCAGGAAGGGATTGGTGACCGAGCCGTAGATGTCGGGGAACTTGCGCTCCGCCCAGCTATCCACCCCGAACACCACATCGGCGTATTCGCAGGTCGCCGACCACGACCAGTCGTTCACGCATATTAGCTCGATGTTGGGCAGCGTGTTGACGATGACGTTGTAGGCCCACTTGGCATTGCCCAGGATGGAGTTGGAGTTGGCCCAGAGCACCGCCTTGGTGGGCGTGGGCATGTGGGTGCGGCCGGTGAACACCTTGTTCCCCACCCGCAGGGGGCGGTCGCCGTAGTTGTAGTAGTGGGCCGACTCCGCCTTGTAGGTCTTGCGGGTGCGGGCGGGTCGGCTCGGGTCCAGCTCGATATCGAAGGGGTCCTCGGTGCCGTACTGGCCGAAGCCCGAGAAGAAGGCCAGGCGGTAGTTGCCGGCGTAGCTGCCCACGGTGCCGCCGAAGTGGCCGATGTTGTTGGTGAGGGCCGCCACCAGGATGATGGCCCGGTCCTTGCAGTCGTTGTTGAAGAAGTGGTTGGGTCCCATGCCCTCCACGAACAGGGTTCGGGTCTTGTTGGCCGTTATCTCCCGGGCCAGGTTCTCGATGGCCTCCACCGGTGCCCAGGTGACCTTCGATATCTGCTCGGGGCTGCAGGAGTCCATCAGGTATTGCTTCACCAGGTCGAAGGCCGGACGCACCTTGACCCGCCGCCCGTCCACGAGGGAGACCTCGAACTCCCCCTCCAGGGCCGGCTCTATGCCGGCCTCCTGGAAGTGGCGGCCCACCAGGTCGCGGCTCACGGGGCGGGGGCCGCCGCTGCGCAGGTCCCAGACCATGTAGTCGTCCCACTCCGCCCGCAACGACTCGGGCACGAGCTGGACGTCCTGCTCCACCGGCGCGGGCGGCCTCTCGCCGTCCTTGATGACGCGGGTGGCGTTCCGCAGCTCGGCCGGACGGTGGCCGGGAATGACGTCGCGCGCCTGGAGGCGCCTGAGGTTGTCCATGCGCACCAGTAGGGGCAGGTCGGTGAAGGACTTGACGAACGCCTCGTCGTAGAGGTGGTCGCGGACGATGACGTGCGCCAGGCCCAGGGCGAAGTGGGCGTCGCTCCCCGGGCGGATGACGATGACCTCGTCGGCCTTGGAGCTGCTGCTCTGGTACTCGGGGGCGATGGTCACCACCTTGGCCCCATGCAGCTTGGCCTCGGTGAGCCAGTGGCCGTCGGGCATCTTGGTGGCGATCCAGTTCATGCCCCAGAGGGTGATGAGGCGCGCGTTTTCGGCCGTGTAGAGGTCGAAGTCGAGGGTCTGCTGCCCGCTGACCATGGGATGGCCCGGGGGAAGGTCGGTGTGCCAGGAGTAGGAGTCCCAGTGACGGCCGCCCACCGCCCCTTCCGGGCCGACACCTCGCACATGAGCATCCAGGAGGGCGAGCATGTTCACGAACCGGTACAGCCCGCCGATGCGGATGGGCCCCAGCAGCGGCATGCCCCCGCGCGCCTTGATGGTCTGGGTACCGATGCCGTGGGCGGCCTCGACCATGGCCTCGTCGTAACCCTGTCGGCGAAGCCGCTCCTCGCCCTCGTGCCCGCTGTAGGTGCGGGCGATGTCCACCAGGGCCCTGGCCACCAGCCGGTAGGCCTCCTCGTAGCTGACCTGGACGAACTCCTCCTTGCCCCGGCCGGAGAAGAAGTGCTCGGGCGGGCGGCCCGTGGCCGGGTCGCGGGGGAAGCCCGCCTCGGCCCAGCGCTTGAAGCCTAGACGGACAAATGCGCCCTTGACCCTACGGTCGGAGTAGAAGCGGCGCACGTAGGCCAGGCCGCTTATGCAGACGCGGGGGTCCCAGCGGGCGGAGGCCTGGTTGCCGTAAGGGTCGGTGGCCTTGCCGTAGCCGAAGCTGGGGTCGGCATAGACCACGACCCCGTTCTTCACGTTGGCCTTGAGCAGGCACCCGTGCGTGTCGTTGGGCGCGCACAGGTAGTGATACGTGTAGTCGGGGGTGTACAGGTCGCGGTAGACCTTCTCCCAGCCTCGGTTGGGGTACTCCTTGAGGGGGTTCAGACCGGGCTGGACCGGTTGCAGGAAAGAGAAGCGCAGCAGCTCGTGCGGCAGCTGCAGGCCTGCTGCCAGGGAGGCAGCTCCGCCGGCGAGGGCGCGCAGGAAGTCCCTCCTGGTGACCCTGAAGGGCCTTTCGCCTCCGCTGGCCATGGCTCCGTCCTCCCGCTACCTTTTCGGTTCCAGTAAGCCCTACGCCGCTGTGCGGTGCGAACCGACTAAGGTCACCGGCCGGCGGGCCTTTCGGCCTGGAATTGTGTCGGGCAAAGCTGGACAAAGCCCCCAGCAGACAGATCGGCCGGGCCCTGTTCAGCCCGCTGCCACCCCAGCGACCCCCGCAGGCCTCCTTAGCCCTGTGCAAGATGAGCCCGACGGACGGAAGACCTCGCCGGGCCTGGACACCCGGCCCGAGAGGGGCCAGCCCCTGCACGATGGGGACGTGGCGTCTCGGTGGCGTGCCATCGTCAACCTGTTGCCCGTTCGTCTCGTCGCGAGGCAGGCCCCGCAGGTCTTAGACCCGTGTATCAGCATGGCCTCTATGCCGCGTGCATGCCGCCTGCCCGGGCCGGAGGTGACCGCCCTGCCCCGGTAGCCGCCATCGCGCCCCCCGGCCTGCACTGGAGCCAGGGGACGCGGATGGAAGACGTGGCCGTCCGGCGGCGGACGCCCTGGGGCGTGCCGGTGAGACCTTCTTCCGCGGGTTCGTGTTAGGCGGGCTGAGGGAGCGCTGGGCGCCCTGGCCTCGGGGCTCCCCTCTGTCGCCCACTTCCAGCTGCAGCTCATCATGCCCTTCGCCGGCATCGGCGATGAGCAAGGCACTGAGAGCGATGCCCAGGCCGGGAACCAGTCTAAAGTTGAGCCATCTGGCTCTCGCTTCCCGCCTGGCAGCGACGGCGATCTGAGCACCCTCGCTGCTGCGCCGTCGTTAGGGAGTGCAGGAAGGGGGTTGACGTCTGGTCACGCTTCCCAGGGCGAGAAACATGAGCAAACGGGAGCAGGCGCGAGCTCCTGGAACACCAGCATTACTAACATCATCTTAGTACCGCTCTTTGTCACAAAGTGGCTCTCTGATCAACAACCATCCACTTTACGGGAAGTGTAAGGAATCATGTGTAAGGGTCTGTGTTTAATAGGGGGGCACACCTTAGAACGAGGAGGTGCCCCGTGGACCAGGATAGCTTGCGGACCTTGCTGAGGGAAGCGGTGCGGGAGACGGTGAGCGAGGTCTTGCAGATCCTAGTGGAGGCCGACCGGGAGGCCTTCTTGCGGGAGCACGGCGGGCAAAAGAACGGCCACCACCCCAGGAAGCTGGAGAGCGCTTTCGGGCAGGTGGACCTGAAGGTCCCCAGGGATCGAGGAGGCCGGCACTACCCCGCCTCCTTCCAACCCTACGCCCGCCGCCTGGTGGCCGTGGGGGAAGTGGCCGTGGCCCTTTACGCTGCCGGGGTCAGCCAGCGCAGGGCGGCCGAGGTGACGGGCCTCCTTTTTGGGCCACCGGTGCTCCCACGAGGCCTTGAGTGCCTTGACGGACGACGTCTTGGGGGAGCTTTGGCAAAGGGACTTGCGGCGGGTGCTGCCCTTCGTCACCGACGGGCTGCCCGGACTGCCTGAAGCCATCCGGAGGGTCTACCCTCAGGCGGAGTGGCAGCGCTGCGCGGTGCATGGGGTGCGATGGAGCCTGTCCCAGGTGCGGGCGCGGGGCCGGGCTTTGCTGGCCCAGGACCTGCGGCGGGTGTACGGGGCAGAGGGCCGGGGGGAGGCCCTGCGGGCCCTGGACGAGGCGCAGTCGGCTTGGGGGTCGCGGTACCGGGGGGTGGTGGGGCTGTGGGTGCAGGAGTCTGGGGCGTTCCTGCGCTTCTACGGGTACCCCAAGGAGCTTTGGCGGTACCTGCGGAGTGCCAACCTGATGGGGCGGCTCATCCGGGAGGTGCGGCGGGGGACCAAGGTGCGGGACCACAAGTTTCCCCAAGGAGGGGCGGTGTACAAGCTCCTTTACTTGGAGTCCGAAAGGCAGGAAGGGAGGTGGGCAGAGCGGAAGCTCAAAGGGTTTGCGGAAGCCAGGGAGGTGCTGCAGAAGATGCTTCAGGAGCGGCATGCCCCCCGTACACAGACGCTTACAAAGATCTTGACACGACCCGGCCCCGCCGTTCCGTCAGCATGGTCTTACGTCCCCTCCACTTTAGCACTCTCGGCCCGAGAGTGCTAACCCAGATATGGCTTTACCACCCGCCACCTGCCACCGTCAAGGACAGGGGGCGCCCCCGCCAGGAAGGGCACAGCCAGCGGCGACCCCGGAGACGCAACCGCCCCGCCCCGATCACCTTCGGATGCTGCCCGGCAGGATGGTGTCCGTGGGGCATCAGCGGCAGAACCAGTAGACGGCCCAACCGATGTCGCCGTTCAGGTCGCCCAGTCGGGAGGAGCCGAAGGACGTCACCCCTTTCTGCCCCACCGAAGTAGTCATCAGGGGAGGAGGGGCTGGCGGCCGTGCGCGCCCCGGCCCGAGAGGGGGACGATCGGTCAGGGCCTACTGGCCCACCGTGATCTGGCCCGTCATGCCCTGCGCCAGGTGCAGGCGACAGACAAACGTCACTGTGCCGGTGGGCGTAATTGTGACCGTGCGCTCCTGGCCCGGCTGCAGTTCCACGTCCACACCCAGCGACTCGATGATGAAGGTGTGGAGGCTGCGCCCCTCGTTCTCGATGCGGATGGTGAGGGGCTGACCGGCCTGGGCCCTTATCTCCTTGGGCTCGAAGTAGAAGTCGTCTGCCTCCCGCGAAATTCCCCCTCGGGGCCACCACGGCGGCAGGCTGCAGCCGCCAGCAGGAGCACGGGCGCCAGGCCGACGAAGGCTGCCAGCAAGAAGATGCGACGGGTCATGGCGTGCCTCCCAGGCGGGTCTCTTCGTCGGTATACGCACGCGTCCCCGCAGCGGATCCGTGAGCCGTCCCACTACGGCCGCCGCGAAGCCGTTGATGGCCAGGCTGACGTGCACGTGGGGAGTGAAGGGAACCACAGGCACCAGCAACAGCCCTGCCAGACCCGAAAGCAGGGAAGACACGGCGAAGGCCATCACCCCCATGGCCGTCGTGTCTATGCCGCACACTCTGGCCGCCGTCGGGTTCAGGGCAGCAGCGGTCAGGGCCTTCCCCAGGTAGGAGAACCTGAAGAACAGATGCAGGACAGCGAAGACGGCCGCGATGCCCCCGATGACCAGAAGCTGCTGCGGGAGCACCTTCGCGCCGAAGAAGTCCAGGGATGTGCTGCCCACCGCCGGATACGTCACGGGGATGTCGCCCCACAGCCAGATGAAGATGCCCTCGCTGGTCACGGCCAGCCCCAAGGTCACCATCCCCACCGCCAGTTCATGACCTGCCCAGCCGACTCGACCGTACCTTCAAGGAAGATCCAAACTACAAGGCCGACCGTGTCTGCAAGAAGGCTGGGCAAGCTTCATCAGAATCATGCTGACGTTACGCTACCAGATCAAGGCTAGGCCCACCTGACAGGCAGCATTCGCGACATATGAAGGCCCAAGTCGGCGACGCCATCACGGTGCACAGGTTCATTGGCTGCTCTCTAGAGAGACTTTGACGACGTGCGGCGGGAGTGCCGCACCTTCGTGGACGGCTGCAGCGGACATCCCACAGGGCTGCTCAAGTGCTACGGTCTAGACGCGCTGGCCCTCTCCCCGGCCGTCGACACCTACATGCGTTCTCAGTGCTAACGGACCAAAACGCCTTCCCACCCTGGCTACAAACCTCTCAGTGGTGCGAAGGGAGGCCAAGGGCGGGATGCAACCTGTCCTCCCCTTTCACTTGCGCACTAAATCTTCCGCGACTAAAGGCACTGGCTCTTTCATGTGCCTGACGGGGCTCCTGGCTAGCAAGCTGTTACCGAATGCCACCTTATATCAAGTGTCGCAGATATGGAGCCGCCAGCCTGTGACCATTTGGTAACAGAGTGGGCACTCCGGTGTTGTTCGTTGTTACCACTGTTACCGGTGCTTCAGAGGTTGACCGAACTTGGTACCAGAGTGCTGTCGAGAAGCAGAAGGCGAGCACGCCGACGGTGGAGCCGGTAAAACCTGCTGGTTATCCGTTCTGGGCACCGAGGCGTTGATGGCCAATTTTACGACCAGTTGTGAAGCAGACGACGATCGAACCGGCCCAGATATGGACGGACGATGGGCCAGCGTGAATGCGGGCACGGTAGTAGTTTGTGCCGTGGGCACCCAAGGACCTTTGTAATAAACTCTTTGTATCGTCTGCGACCTCGCCGGCCAGCGGGGCTGCAGTCGCCGTCAGCATCATCTTCGCACCGGTCGGTAATGACCGACGGGGCTGGTGCGTTGTACCTAGGGGAGGGGAGGCCCCGGGCTATGAGCGCTTCTCTGGCCGGCCAGGCCCTGGACTCCAGCGAGAGGGGAACTAGCGACCTCGAGGCCCACTACCGCACCCTGCAGCTGTCGCCCGACGCCGACCTGGAACTGGTGGAGCGGGCGTACTGGCTGTTGGCCTTCCGTTACCACGACCAGGGCCAGAGAGAGGCCCTCCAGCAACTGAACGAGGCCATGTCGGCGGTGGTGTCCGCCCTGGCCCGCGAGGGCGCTGCGCGGGGGCGCCCTACCGAGACCACAGAGGAACGCCCCGGGATCCTCTCGACACTCGCCTGGGAGCTTGGGTGGCTGGCAGCCACGGCCTCGGCCGTGTCTCTGGGGCTGGGACTCGCCCTGGGGGCCGTGGAGGCAGAAGGCCGCCTGCGGGCCCTGGAGGACTGGCAGGGGGTCATGGTCGGGGGCGGCGCTGCCGGCCTGGGTGCCCTGGCCGCCATAGCTGCACTGGCTTCCCTCGCCCCCGCGGTGGGCCGTGCCCTGGCCTCGCGCGCGCCCAGGCTGACCGGGCTCCCCGACTACTATCAGGTGCTGCACCTGGACCCGCTGGCCTCGGCCGAGGTAGTGGAGCTGGCCTATGCCCACCTGTCCAAAAAGTACAGCCTGGCCGGCGCAGGCGAGCGGGTGCTCGCCGTAGAAGAAGCGTACCGCGTCCTGAGCGATCCACAGCTTCGCGCTTCCTACGATGCCCAGCGAGCTATGGCCCGCGCCGCCGTACCTCAGCGGCCGTTGGCGCCGCCCGTTGCCGCCCCGCCGGAGAGGCCGCCCCGCGCGGCCCCCGCACCAGCCCCCGCCGAAGCCGCCCCGGCGAGGCCCCGCGAGAGGCGGCCACGCCAGGTGCCGGCCGTGCTGCCGGCCCTGGCCCGGGCCGCGGCCGAGGCCGCCAGATGGGGAGCGACAGCCCTGGGGGCGACCGCCAGGGCCCTCTGGAGGGCGTGGCAGAAGCTCTGGCCCGTCCTCGTCCGCGCGACAGTCACGGGCATCCGCGCGGCCGCGAGGGGAGCACGGAGCCTCGCCGGTGCCCTGGCTTCGCGGAGGCAGGCGCGAGCGGCTGCGCTGCCGCCGCCGGCACCGCCCGCCGCCCCGCCACGTGCCCAGTCCACGTCACCGGGCCTGGAGCGGCTGCTGCAGGTGCGGGGGCGTACCGTAGTCGGGCCCCCGCAGGGGACGCTGACCGAGAGCGCTGCCCCTCCGCAGGCGGCTGCGCCCCCTACCGCGCGGCTGGTGGTGCTGGAAGGGCCCATGGCCGGTCGTAGTTTCGAACTGCGGCCCGACGCTGCCATCACCCTCGGTACCGACCCCGACTGCGAGATAGTGCTGGAGGCGCCCTCCGGGGCATTACCGCCCCAGCTCGCCCGCATATGGCCCCGAGAGGACCGGTTCATGCTACACTTGTTGGCACCGGAGGTGCCGGCTACCATACAGGGCCGGCCCCTGGTGTGGGTAGTCCTGGAGGATGGAGACCTTCTGGAGCTGGGGCCTTACCGTCTTCGCTTCGAGGTCGTCCGTCAGCGCACGTGAGCGAGGAAGGAGCGAAGACATGGCCCCGTCCAGCGGCCCTGGCGGCCCAGCGCGGGCTGTGGCCCAGCAGGAGGGAGGGCGGAGGTGATGGAAAGCGGCCGGGCTAGCAGCCCCGAAGCACCCGACTTCGGCCACGACTTATCCCTGTTGCGCCGTTGCCAGCAGGGGGAGGTGGAGGCCTTCGGCGAGCTGTACGAGCGTTACGTCGACCGCGTCTACCGCCACGTATATTACCTGACCCGCGACCGCACCGAGGCGGAAGACCTGACGGCGGAGACGTTCCTGCGCGCGTGGCAGGCCATCGGCCGTTACCAGTGGCGCGACAAGCCTCTCCTCTCCTGGCTCCTCACCATAGCCCATAACCTGGTGATCTCGCGCATGCGCCGCAACTCCCACCACAGTCGCTCCCTCGAACACATGGGGGCGGAGGCGAGCACCGCTAGCGTCGATCCCGAAGACGCTTACATCGCCGGCCTGCAGCACGAGCAGGTGCTGCGCGCCATTCTCAAGCTGAAGCCGCTGGAGCGCCAGGTGATCTTGCTCCGCTTCGTGGACCAGATGGACTACCCCGAGGTGGCCGCCGCTCTGGGCAAGACGGTCAACGCCATCCGCGTGACCCAGTTCCGTGCCCTGAGCAACCTGCGCCGAATGCTCATACCCACGGAGAGGTCGTAATCGCGTTGCGCCGCCGTGCACAGGAACTCGCCCAGAGGCTCGACTCCCTCCTCCAAGGCGAGCGAGAGGCCCAGCGCTGGCTGGAGCGGCACCCCGAATTCAGACGGGAGCTGGAGGAGCTGAAGGCCCTCATGCGGGGCATACCGACCCTTTCCCCCGACGTGCGCCCCTCCCCCGAGTGGCGACAGCGCACCAAGGAAGAGCTCCTGTCCCGCCTGCGCCGCCGCAGACGCAGGCGCGGAGCA
>BEIA01000029.1 GCA_002898715.1 bacterium HR24
CCGGGAGCCCAGCTCCTCGTCGCTGAGCCAGACCTTGGCCTTGATGGTGGCCAGGCCCAGGGCGCGGGCCGCCGCCACCCGGTGGCCGCCATCGGACACGCGCCATTTGTAGGGCGAGCCCTCGGGCAGGCGGGCGAGCTTCACCGGCGGGAAGACGCGCCCTGCGCGCATCAGGCGCACGAACTCCTCCACCTTGGCCTTGCTGACCCGGCGGGGAGCGATCTCCGACAGCGGCACGTCCACGATAGCCCTGGGCATCCCTTCCTCTGTGTAAGGCAGGAGGAGGTCGCGGGCAAGGGGGGCATAATGTTGAACTGTCTTTGTCTCTGCTCAGTTACTCCTCTTGACACTGGCTGTTGGGCGCCCCTAACATGGGAGAGGGCGGGTGCCCCCGAGAGGGGCTTATATTTGATGGGCACCAAGTACATATTCGTCACCGGCGGCGTCGTCAGCTCTGTAGGTAAGGGTATCACCACCGCCGCCATCGGCCGCCTCCTCAAGTCCCGCGGGCTCTCGGTAGTTATTCAGAAGCTCGACCCCTATCTGAACGTGGACCCGGGCACCATGTCCCCCTACCAGCACGGGGAGGTGTTCGTCACTGCCGACGGCGCCGAGACCGACCTGGACCTGGGCCATTACGAGCGTTTCCTCGACCAGGACCTCACCGGCCTGTCATCCGTCACCGCCGGCCAGATCTACCAGGCAGTCATCGCCCGCGAGCGGCGCGGCGACTACCTGGGCCGCACCATCCAGGCCGTACCCCACGTCACCAACGAGATCAAGGAGCGCATCCGCGCGGTGGGTCGAGCCGCTGGCGCCCAGGTGGTGGTGGTGGAGGTGGGGGGCACCGTGGGCGACATCGAGGGCCAGCCCTTCCTGGAGGCCATCCGCCAGATGCGCAACGAGGAAGGCCGCGACGACACGCTCTCCATCCACGTCACCCTCCTGCCCTACCTGTCCACCACCGGCGAGCTGAAGACCAAGCCCACCCAGCACAGCGTGCGCGAACTGCGCAGCCTGGGCATCCAGCCCGATGTCATCGTCTGTCGCAGCGACTTGCCCGTGGGCGAGGACCTCCGGCAGAAGATATCCCTTTTCTGCGACGTGCCCCGCCGAGCTGTCGTCCCCCTCCTGACCATGCCCACCATCTACGAGGTGCCCCTGGTGCTCGAGGACGCCGGCCTGGGTGACTACATGGGCGAGCGCCTGGGCCTCCCCGACACTTCCCGCGACCTGAAGGACTGGCAGGAGTGGGTGCAGCGCCTGAAGCAGCCCCAGGGCGAGGTGGAGGTGGCGGTGGTGGGCAAATATGTCGAGCTGCCCGACGCCTACCTCTCGGTGAAGGAGGCCCTCATCCATGCCGGCGTGGCCCACCACGTGGCCGTGAGGCTGCGCTGGGTGCACTCCCAGGACCTGGAACACCACAGCCCGGAAGCCGTCCTGGAGGGCGTGGACGGCATCGTGGTGCCGGGCGGCTTCGGCGAGCGGGGGGTGGAGGGCAAGATCGCTGCCGCCCGTTATGCCCGCCAGCAGGGCGTGCCCTACCTGGGCCTCTGCCTTGGCATGCAGGTGATGGTCATGGAGTACGCCCGCGACGTCCTCGGCTGGGAGGGGGCCCACTCCACCGAATTCGATCCCGAGACGCCCTATCCGGTCATCTGCCTCATGGAGGAGCAACTGGGCATCACCGAGAAGGGCGGCACCATGCGCCTGGGCAGCTACCCCTGCCACCTGCGGCCCGGCACCCTGGCGCGGGCCGCTTACGGAACCGACCTGGTCATGGAGCGCCACCGGCACCGCTACGAGTTCAACAACCGCTACCGCGACGAGCTCGAAGGGGCCGGCCTCGTCTGCTCCGGCACCTCCCCCGACGGCGAGCTGGTAGAGCTGTGCGAGGTGCGCGACCACCCCTTCATGGTGGGCTCCCAGTTCCACCCCGAGTTCCGCTCCCGGCCGGGGCGGCCCCATCCCCTCTTCCTGGCCTTCGTGGCCACCGCGCTGGAGCGTCGGCGGCAACGCGTGGCCGTCCGCCCCGCCACCACACCCCTACGCCCCTGAGCCGGTCCGGTGCTCTCGGACGTCCTCCTCTTCCTCCACCTGCTGGCGGCCTTCTGGCTGGTGGCGGGCGTCGTGGGCGTGGCCCTGCCGCTGCTGCGGGCCTACAGCGTGGACTCGCTGACGGTGCAGCACCTGGCGGTGGAGGAGGCCCACCACTACCAGGGCGTGCTGCTCCTGCCGGGAGCCATCCTCGCCGGCGCCACCGGCGTTTTCTACTGGAGCGAGCGGGGCTATGACCTCTTCACCACCGGCTGGCTTCTGGCCCTGGGGCTCCTCTATCTGGTGTTGCTGCTCGTCTTCCTGCCCATCGTCAATATGGGGCTGCGGCGCCTGCGCCTGGCGGTGCTGCAGGCGTCCAAGGAGGGCAGCCCGACGCCCGAGCTGGCCGAGGCCCTGGCAGAGCGGGTGCCCCTGGCCTTCGCTGCCCTGTGCGGCCTCTGGCTGGTGCCCCTTGTGGCCCTGTCCGTCTTCGGGCCGGCCTGAGCGCTGGCCGGGGCAGCCCGCGGCCCTCTATACTTGGGCCGTAAGCAGGGCGAGAGGAGGGGAGCCATGCCCGACTTCAAGAACATCATCTACGAGAAGAAGGGGCGCCTTGCCTACGTGACCATCAACCGGCCGGAGCGGCGCAACGCCATCGACCCCGAGACGAGCAAGGAGCTGTACGACGCCTTCCACGACTTCAAGGACGATCCCGAGGTCTGGGTGGCCATCGTCACCGGCGCCGGCGACGTCGCCTTCTCGGCCGGGGCCGACCTGGTGGCCATGGCCGAGGCCTTCGCCGGTGGCGGCCGCCCTGCCTACAACGTGCCTTTCGCCGGCATCACCCGCGGCTTCGAGTGCTGGAAGCCCATCATAGCGGCCATCAACGGCTACTGCCTGGCCGGCGGCCTGGAGCTGGCCCTGTGTTGCGACATACGCATTGCTGCTGAGCATGCCACCTTCGGCCTGCCCGAGCCCAAGCGGGCCATAATCCCCGCCGCCGGCGGCACCCAGCGACTGCCCCGCGCCATCCCCCTGGCCTATGCCATGGAACTGCTCCTTTCGGGGGAGCGGTTCGACGCCCAGTGGGCGCTGCGGGCCGGCCTGGTCTCGCGAGTGGTGCCCAAGGAGCAGCTCATGCCCACCGCCGAGGAGGTGGCGGAGAAGATACTGGAGTGCGGGCCTCTGGCCGTCAGGGCCATCAAGCAGGCGGCCCTGCGCGGCCTGGAGATGCCCCTGGACGAGGGGCTGGCGCTGGAGGCGCGCCTGGCGGGCGAGGTGTTCAGCAGCGAGGACGCCCGGGAGGGGCCCCTGGCCTTCGCCCAGAAGCGCAAGCCCGAGTACAAGGGCCGCTAGCTGCCCCCAGAGGGTAAAGGAGCGAGACAATAGACGCCATCGCCCGACTGCAGCGGGCCACCGACGGCCTCTTTCCCGGCCTCCTGGGCATACGCTTCCTAGAGGCTTCGGCCGAGGGCGTGCGCGCTGAGATGACGGTGCGCGACGAGCTGTGCACCGTACCCGGCATTGCCCACGGCGGGGCCATAATGGCCTTCGCCGACACGCTGGGCGCGGCGGCCACTGTCCTCAACCTGCCTCCGGGCGCCACGACCACCACCATCGAGTCCAAGACGAACTTCTTCGCGCCCGCCACCGCCGGGTCGCGCGTGATAGGCGAGTGCACGGCCCTGCACCGTGGCCGCCGGACGATGGTGTGGCAGACGCGAGTGACGCGCGAGGACGGCAAGCTGGTGGCCCTGGTGATCCAGACGCAGATAGTGCTGGAGGGGCAGGACTAGTTCCACAGGTGGTAGGTGAGGATAGGGGGCAGGCCCGCGTACACCTCCACGCTCACCTCATGCACGTGGGTCTCCAGCCAGGGCTCCCACTCCTCACGGGCCGCCTGGGCCTGCGTGCTCTGGAAGGCTTCCTGGATCGCGGCCTCGTCGCGCAGTTCGTAGACGGCCGCCCAGTTGACCCCGCGGCGGTGGCAGTCGGCCCTGAACGCCCTCACGATGCCGGGGATGGCCAGGACGTGGGGCAGATGCACCCGCTGATACCAGCGCAGGAAGCGGGCCATGGCTTCGGGCTCCACCTGGGCCCGCACGACGATAAGAGGGGGCCAGTTACTGACCGACATCACATCACCGGGGCTCAGTCCAGTTTAACAGGCCGTAGAGCGGCACGAAAGGAAGGCTCAGGGCACCAGCATCTCGGCCACCGGCAAGGAGACGTCGGGCAGGGCGAGGGGCGACAGGACATCCCCCGGCCCCGCGACCACTACCTCCGCGTACCCTTCCGGCCCCGGCCGCCGACAGACCTCCACCTGCCCCCGCTCCAGGTCGATGAGCCACAGCTCGCCGATGCCGTGCCGCGCGTACAGCGGCGCCTTCACCTGACGGTCGTACTCCGCCGAACTGTCGGCCACCTCCACCACCAGCAGCACGTCCTCAGGGCCGGGGTGGGCGGAAGCGTAGTCGTCCTCCCGCGGGCGCAAGAGTGCCAGATCCGGCTCCGGCTCCGAGTACTCCCCCAGCCGGACAGGGCACTGGACGGAGAGCGAGGCACGCCCTCCGACGGCGCTCTGTAGCAGGCGTTGTAGCCGCCGTACTTGGGCTGCATGCCTCGACCCCATGGGTGCCATCTGCACGATCTCCCCATCGATGAGCTCCACGCGGTCGTCCTCGTCCAGGATCCCCGCCTGGGCCATCCGGTGGTAGTCATCGACGCTGAAGCGGTGGCGAACGACGGTCATGCCTTCTCACCGGCCCCAGTCTACCATCCTCAGGGCACCAGCATCTCGGCCACCGGCAAGGAGACGTCGGGCAGGGCGAGGGGCGACAGGACATCCCCCGGCCCCGCGACCACTACCTCCGCGTACCCTTCCGGCCCCGGCCGCCGACAGACCTCCACCTGCCCCCGCTCCAGGTCGATGAGCCACAGCTCGCCGATGCCGTGCCGCGCGTACAGCGGCGCCTTCACCTGACGGTCGTACTCCGCCGAACTGTCGGCCACCTCCACCACCAGCAGCACGTCCTCAGGGCCGGGGTGGGCGGAAGCGTAGTCGTCCTCCCGCGGGCGCAAGAGTGCCAGATCCGGCTCCGGCTCCGAGTACTCCCCCAGCCGGACAGGGCACTGGACGGAGAGCGAGGCACGCCCTCCGACGGCGCTCTGTAGCAGGCGTTGTAGCCGCCGTACTTGGGCTGCATGCCTCGACCCCATGGGTGCCATCTGCACGATCTCCCCATCGATGAGCTCCACGCGGTCGTCCTCGTCCAGGATCCCCGCCTGGGCCATCCGGTGGTAGTCATCGACGCTGAAGCGGTGGCGAACGACGGTCATGCCTTCTCACCGGCCCCAGTCTACCATCGGCGTCAGGGGCGCGCCTACCCGCCCTGCAGCGCTCGCAGCACCTCTTCTATCGCCGCTGTGGTGTCCCCCGATGTGTCCACCCGCAGGTGCGGCCGGGCGATGGGCTCCACCGCCTCGCGCATGCGCTCGTACACCTCCGGGCCGGCGTCGGACCAGTCGCCCGGCGTGGCGGCCTGCCGTCGCCGCGACAGGCGGGCCCGGACGACATCGGCCGGGGCATCCAGGTGCACCACCACCAAGCGGGCGCCGTGGCGCTGGGCCATCTCGTACAGCGGCCGACGATGCTCCTCGCGCAGGTTGGTGGCGTCCAGCAGGCAGGAGACATGGCGGGCCAGCAGCCGGTCGATGGTCGCGTGCAGGGCACGGAACAGGCGACGGCTCTCGTCGACCGAATAGGTGGGCTGGCCGAACAGGAGCTTGCGGAAGCGGTCGCTCTCCAGTACCGCCAGGGGTACCCTTTCGGCCAGCCTAGCGGCGAAGGTCGTCTTGCCAGCCCCGGGCAGTCCCACCAGCACCACCAGGGCCGGGGGATCCGAGGGCGAGGGCAGGGGCGAGAGCTCCCGCTCGATACGGGCCACGTCCTCGGCCAGAGTATCGCCGCCGGGAGGCTCCTGGTAATAGGCCACGCCCAGGAAGCCGGGCCCCACGTGCACGCCCATTACCGGCGTGAACTCGGTCAGCAGCAGTTCGGCGGGGCGCAGCTCTTCCTCCAGCCGCCGGGCCAGCTCGCTGGCCGGCTCGGGGGCGGCGGCGTGCATGACGGCGGCGTGGAGGGGGCGCCCGGGCTTCAGCCGCCCCCTGAGCAGGGACATCATCCGCTCCAGAGCGCGTCGGCGGGTGCGCACCCGCTCGGCCAGGCGTATCTCCTCGCCGTCGGCGGTCATGATGGGCTTGATCTGCAGCACCGAGGTGGCCCAGTGCGCCACCCATGGCACGCGCCCGCTCATAGCCAGGTAGCGCAGGGTGTCCACCATGCCGATGAGGGCTGCTTCCCGGGCCACCGATTCCGCCGACCGCATCGTCTCCGGCAGGGATGCGCCTGCCTCGGCCGCCCGGGCCGCGGCCAGCACCACGAAGCCGTGGGCCATGGCCAGACAGCGGGTATCCATCACCTCCAGTGGCACATCGGGCCGCTCCTGGCGGAACTGCCGGGCCGCGTTCTCGGCAGCGCTGTAGGTGGCCGAATAGCGAGCGGAAAAGGTGAGGCACAGTACCCCGCTGGCGCCCTCCGCCGCGCTGTGAAAGGCCTCCAGAAAGCGGCCCGGCGAGGGGGAGCTAGTAGTGGGCCGGCCCCGCGACTGTTGCAGCAGCGCGTAAAACTCGCCCGGGGAGATGGCCCCGTCCTCAAACGTCTGCCCGTCCAGGTGCAGGCGGTGGGGGACCACGGTCAGGCGGTAACGGTCCACCAGCTCCCTGGGCAGGCAGGCAGAGCTGTCGGTGACGATAGCAACGACCATGACGATAGCTGGACGATGGCAGGCCGCGCATCGCTAAAGAGTATAGCCCGGTGGCGCGGGGCCAGCCAGGAGGGCGCCGTTGCTCGCTGCCTGGGCGGGTGCTATACTTCCCACCAGAGTAAGGAAGCGGAGGGGACCAGGCCCCGACATGCTCACCAAGAAGGAAAAGGCAGCGCTCATAGACGCTTACCAGGTGCACGAACGGGACACGGGCTCCCCCGAGGTGCAGATAGCCATCCTGACCGAGAGGATCCGCCGACTCACCGACCACCTGCGCAGCCACCGCAAGGACCACCACTCCCGGCGCGGGCTGATGATGATGGTGGGCCAGCGGCGGCGGCTCCTGCGCTATCTCCAGCGGGAAGACCCGGCCCGCTACCGGCGCATTATCGCTTCCCTGGGACTGCGAAAGTAGCGCGGGCGACGGCGAAGAGAAGCGACCTGTAAGGCCGAGCGAAGAATTTCACACAGTCTCGCTCTGAGACACTCGGGGCCATGAGCGTATAGCCGTACTAGCGCCCACGCCGGGCCCCGCCCAGAGGCGGGAAAGGGGATGGAAAGCGTTTGGACACTGCCCACGCACCGCTGCGACAGCCCCTCATAGACCAGACAGGAGCGGGGAGAGGGATGGAGACTACGGTTCACACCTTCCAGCGCGAGATCGGCGGAAGACAGCTCATAGTGCAGTCGGGCCTCGTGGCCAGACAGGCCAACGGCGCCGTCACCGTACGCTACGGCGATACGGTGGTGCTCGTTACCGCCTGCATGAGCAAGCCCCGCGAAGGGGTGGACTTTCTGCCCCTGACAGTGGACTTCGAAGAGCGGCTCTATGCCGCCGGCAAAATACCCGGAAGCTGGTTCAGGCGCGAAGGGCGCCCGTCCACGTCCGCGATCCTCACCGCCCGCCTCACCGACCGCCCCCTGCGCCCCCTCTTCCCGAAGGGGTTCCGCCACGACGTGCAGATCATCATCACCGCTCTGTCCGCCGACCAGGAGAACGACCACGACATCCTGGGCATCATCGGCGCCTCGGCCGCCCTCACCATCTCCGACATCCCCTTCGAGGGGCCGGTGGGCGCCACCCGCATCGGCTACATCGACGGCCAGTTCGTGGTCAACCCCACCTTCGCCCAGCGCAAGGACAGCCTGCTCGACCTGGTGGTGGCCAGCACCCGTCAGGCCGTGGTGATGGTGGAAGCAGGGGCTATGGAGCTGCCCGAGGAGCTGGTGCTGGAGGCCGTCCGCCACGCCCATACCGTCAATCAAGAGGTCATCGCCCTGCAGGAGGAGATGGCCGCCGCCATCGGCAAGCCCAAGGTCGCCTGGGAGCCGCCTCCCCTGCAGCCGGAGGTGGCCCAGGCCGTGCGGGAGTTCGTCCGCGCCCAGGAGTGGGACCTGCTGGCCGCCGCCAAGGACGAAAGGCAGGCCCTCATGGACCAGCGCCGGCAGGAGTTACTGGCTGCCCTGGGCGAGACCTACCCCCAGGACCAGCTCCTGCGCGCATTCGAGGAAGAGGTGCGACGGGTGGTCCGCACCCGCATCCTGGAAGAGGGGCTGCGTCCCGACGGCCGCCGCCCCGACGAGCTGCGTCCCGTCTCCACGGCCGTGGGCTTGCTCCCCCGCACCCACGGCTCCGGCCTCTTCACCCGCGGCGAGACACAGGTGCTCACCATCGCCACCCTCGGCTCCCTGGGCGAGCGGCAAGAGCTTGACACCATCGAGCCCGAGGAGTCCAAGCGCTTCATCCACCACTACAACTTCCCGCCCTTCTCCACCGGCGAGGCCAGGCCCCTGCGCGGCCCCAGCCGCCGCGAGATCGGCCACGGCGCCCTGGCTGAACGGGCCCTGGAGCCCGTCATCCCCAGCGAGGAGGAGTTCCCCTACACCATCCGCCTGGTCTCGGAGGTGCTGTCCAGCAACGGCAGCACCTCCATGGCCAGCGTCTGCGGCAGCACCCTGTCGCTGATGGACGCCGGCGTGCCCATCAAGGCGCCCGTAGCGGGGGTGGCCATGGGCCTGGTGACCGGCGAGGACGGCCGCTTCGCCGTCCTGACGGACATAGCCGGCCTGGAAGACCATTACGGCGACATGGACTTCAAGGTGGCGGGCACGGCCGAGGGCATCACCGCCCTGCAACTGGACATCAAGATCAAAGGCCTGGACTTCGCCGTGCTGCAGGAGGCCCTGCGGCGGGCGCGGGAGGCTCGCCTCTACATCCTGCAGCGCATGCTGGAGACCATACCCGAGTCGCGGGCCGAGCTGTCGCCTTACGCCCCGCGCATGTACCGCATCCAGATCCCCGTGGAGAAGATCGGCGCCGTCATCGGCCCGGGCGGCAGGGTCATCCGCTCCATCATCGACGAGACCAAGTGCACCATCGACGTGGAGGACGACGGCACGGTATACATCGGCTCGCCCAGCGAGGCGGCTGCCCGCCGCGCCATCGAGATCATCGAGGGCCTCACCAAAGAGGTGAAGGTGGGCGAGATCTACACCGGCAAGGTGACTCGACTGGTGCCCTTCGGAGCCTTCGTGGAGATCCTGCCCGGCAAGGAAGGGCTGGTACGCACCGAGGAGCTGGCCGACTACCGCGCCCGCCGACCGGAAGACGTGGTGCGCGTGGGCGACGAGATTATGGTCATGGTCACGGAGGTGGACCAGTTCGGGCGCATCAACCTCTCGCGCCGCGCCGTGCTGGAGGGCCTGCAGCCGGAGGACGTGGTGCGGGCGGCCCGCGCTGCCCAGCAGTCCCGCACCGGCCCGCGCCCGCAGCAACCGCAACAGGGCCGTCGCCCGCCCGACAACCGCTTCCGCGGCCAGGGCCAGCGTCCCCAGGGCCCGCAGCGGCCGCCGCAGGTGCGTCGCGGTCCGGAGCCGCCGCCCCCGCCTCCGCCCAGGCCCCCGTCCACCTTCCGCTAACCCGGAGGTAGGCCCTTGGCCGTTCGGGTGGCCATCAGCGGCACGGGGCGCATGGGGCGGGAAGTGCTGGCCGCCCTCTGCCGGGAGCCCGACCTCGAGCCGGTGGCCGTGGTCTCTCGCTCCGCCCGGGAGGAGTACCTGCCCCTGCCCGACGGCTCCGGCCTGGTGCCCTTCGGCGCTGACCCTCTGCCCCTCTTTCAGCGCACCCAGCCGCAGGTGGTGGTGGACTTCACCCATGCCGATTTCGCCCCCAGGGTGGCGCGCGCCGCCCTGGAAGTGGGCGCGCGACCGGTCATCGGCACCTCGGGCCTGAGCGATGCCTTCCTGGAGGAGCTGCGAGAGGAGTGCCGCCGCCGCCGGCTGGGGGCCATCGTCGCCGCCAACTTCGCCATCGGCGGCGTGCTCATGGTGCACCTGGCCAAGATCGCCGCCCGCTACTTCGACGTGGCCGAGGTCATCGAGATGCACCACGACCAGAAGGCCGATGCCCCCTCCGGCACGGCCATGGCCACTGCCCGTGCCATGGCCCGCGCCCGCGGGCGCCCCTTCCGCCGGCCAGAGACGCAGCGGGAGAACCTGCCCGGCACCCGCGGCGGCGAGCTGGAAGGCGTGACCATCCACAGCGTGCGCCTGCCAGGCCTGGTGGCCCATCAGGAGGTGGTCTTCGGCGGGCCGGGACAGGTGCTCACCATCCGCCACGATTCCACCAGCCGCGAGTCGTTCATCCCCGGCGTGCTGCTGGCGGTGCGGCGCGTGCTGGAGCTGGACGAGCTGGTGGTGGGGCTGGAAGGTGTCCTCGGCCTGGAGTGAGGACCGTGCCCAGCAGGGGAGGCAGCCAGTGGCCGGCAAGACGGTAGCGGTCATGGGAGGAGGCGTGGGCGGCGTGGTGGCCGCCAACCGCTTGCGCCAGCTCCTGCCGCGCGAGCACCGGGTGGTGGTGGTAGACCGCAACCCCATCCACGCCTTCGCTCCCGCCTTCACCTGGGTCATGCTGGGGTGGCAGAAGGCGGCCCGCATCGTCGGCGACCTGCGGCACCTGCGTCGGCGCGGTATCGAGGTACTCATAGACGAGGTCACCTCCCTGGACATGGAGCGCCGTCGCCTCGTCCTCACCCGGCAGGAGGTGCCGTTCGACTACCTGGTGCTGTCGCCCGGGGTCGAGTACGGGACGGGCAACGTACCCGGGCTGGCCCGCGCCTGGACCTTCTATCACCTGGACGGTGCCGAGGCGCTGCGCGACGAACTGGAGAAGCTGCGCGAGGGCCGCATCGTCATCCTGATCCCTTCCGTCCCCTACAAGTGCCCCGCCGCCCCCTACGAGGCCGCCCTCCTGCTGGACTACTATTACCGCAAACGCGGCCTGCGCGACCGGGTGGACATCCGTCTCTTCACCCCCGAGCCCCAGCCCCTGCCCGTGGCCGGGCCGCAGGTAGGGGAGCAGGTGCTGGAGCTGCTCTCGGCGCGGGAGGTGTGGTTCGGGCCGCGGATGCAGGTGCAATCTGTCGACCAGGACGCCCGCACGGTCACCTTCGCCGATGGCTCCCAGGTGGCCTTCGACCTGCTCATCGGGGTGCCGGTGCACTCGGCTCCGCGGGTGGTCAGGGAGGCCGGCCTGACGGGCGACAAGGGCTGGGTGGAGGTGGACAGGGACACGCTGTCCACCGCCTGGGAAGGGGTCTACGCCATCGGCGACGTAACGCACATACCCCTGGCCAACGGCCTGCCTTTGCCCAAGGCAGGGGTCTTCGCCCACGCCGAGGCGGAGGTGGTGGCCCGCAACATAGCCGCCCAGATAGAGGGGCGGCCCGAGAGCTACACCTTCGCCGGCCAGGGCCAGTGCTTCCTGGAAACGGGCTACAGGCGCGCCGCCCTCGTCCAGGGCGACTTCCTGGCCGAGCCCGAGCCGCGGGTGTCGCTGCGGGCGCCCAGCCTCTTCTGGCACCTGGTCAAGGCCGGCTTTGCCCGCTGGTGGCTCTGGCGCTGGTTCTGAAGGCTGCCATCGGCCACTTGCTGCCCTTCTCGACGGCGAAGGCCAGCGCCGGCGCAGCCAGCACCGCATAGGCTGGCGCCAGGGGCACGTGGTAGCGGGTCTGCCCGAGGAACAGGACTGCGATGACGAGCACCCAGACGGTGACGAACAGAAGCGGCAGCGAGGCGGCCATGCCCGCCTCTCGCTGGGCGCGCCACCACAGGGGCAACGAGAAGAAGCACAACGCCAGTACCGCGTACCAGTAGCCGTTGGCCGCTCTGGCCAGCGCCCGGGCCACCGGCTGCGACACCTGCGCGTCCTGCCCCCAGGCGGTGATATAGTCCAGGGCCGATGAATCGTCCCGGTGGAGCAGATAGAGCTTGCGCAGCCAGAGCCGCGCCTCCTGGGCCGGGTGGGTAATCAGGTAGCGGACACCCTCGCGCAGGCGAATACGGGCAGTCGTCACCTCGCGGCGCGGGTAGGGCACGTCTGCCAGCCGCTGTTCCTGGTCGGCTGCGGCCCCGAACGAGGGCAGGCCGGTCGCGCCCGGCCGGTGGGCATCCCAGAAGGCGTCGGCGGCGCCGGTGCTGATGACGACCGGCGCGTCCAGCACCACCAGGTTGCGGGCCGTCCAGGCCGAGAGGGGCAGAGCCAGGGCCAGGCCAGCCGCCCCCGCCCACAGCACGGCCCGCCGACGGGGGCGGTAACGCAGGACCAGCAAGGCCAGGCAGGCCAGGCCCAGGGGCAGGAACTCGCCGCGCACGAGGCTGCTGCCGCCCACCAGCAGCCCTAGGCCGGCAGCCGCCCACAGCGGGGGCGGCGTCTGGCGACGCAGCAGCCAGACCATGGCTACCAGCAGCGCCGCCACCAGGAACGAGGCCAGCGTCTCGGTCATGATTACCGGCGCGTAGAGGGCGTGGCCAGGGAAGAGGGCCAGCAGCAGGGCCGCTGTCAGCCCCACGCCCCTGCCCATGAGCGCCGTCGCGGCCAGGAACACCAGCAGCACCGCCACCGCGCCCAGCGCCGCCTGGAATACCTCGGCCGCGGTGAGATCGGGACCTCCTGCCAGCAGGTACACCGCCCCCAGGACAGCCGTGTATCCGGGCGGCCAGTAGGCCGTCCAGGTCAGCCCGGGCGGTCCCGCCCCCGGCTGCACCAGCTCCAGGGCCGGGATACGAGTGGTGCCGAGGGCGTCCCAGAAATGGGCGGCATTATGCTGGTACCAGGTGGCGTCCCAGCGGAACACTTCCACCGGGTCTGCTTGTATGGGGACGGCCCACCCCAGCCGAAAGAGAAAAGCCAGGAGCGCGACGCCGGCCGGTGGGGCCAGAGTAGCGGACAAACGACGGCGGGGCCCAGTGCCGGCTGTGGGGAGGAACGAAGTGCCGCGGCCGGCCGGGGCGCCCGATGGCCGAGCTACGCGTAGCGGGCGGAGAATGACCTCACCACACCTCCTCCTGTCGGAAGGCGTGCGCCCCCGCGCCTTCCGGCGGCCGGCGAGCAGGCCGAGAGGGGCCCGAGGCTCGGCTGCTGTCTGAGGGGCCCTAGCCGAGTTCGTGGACGATGACGGCCACTACCAGGGCGACGAGCCCGCCGAAGAGGGCCAGGGCCGTCAGGTGCACGGCCAGCCGCTCCAAGACCTCGAACATGTCCGCCTCACGCCTGGTCATGCCGGACATTCCGCTGCCCATGTTACGCCGCAGCGCCCATCAAGGGCAACGCCTCCGCCGCCAGCAGGCGGCCCCGGCGTGGACTGGCCACCGGCCCGCCCGATGCGCCCCTCGGCGTACGGCGGGAACAGCCCCGGCGGCGCTTGACAGGCGCTGTGATAGGGCCCATCATGCCTCATACCGGAGGACACGGAGGAGGGGTCGAGAGCGGTGACCACGGCCTTCGCGCAGCGGGTGGAGGAGCTCAAGCTCCAGGTCCGTCGGCACGACGGCCGCAACGTAGCCGATTACGCCTTCCGCCGGCAGGTGGACGACCTCATCAGCTCCTTCTACGACGATATCGGCATCGTCCTCCAGGTGCCCCTGCGCAGCGTGTTCGACCTGCTGGTCATCAAGGTGCTGTATGTGGAGAGGGGCAGCCGGGACGCCGCCGTCATCGACTACCTTGGCGACATGCTCACCCGCTATCTCTACACCCGGGAGCTCTTCCCCTTCGTCGGGCCCGGGGGCAGGCGCCAGCCCTTCTACTTCTCCGACCTGCTTGAAGAGATGCAGCGGGGCTTCACACGCTTCCAGAACCTGTTCGAGGCCGCCCGCCGCTACGGGGACAACGCCCTGTTCCTTACCGGCCTCTTTCCCCAGAGCTTCCGTAGGCGTCGCGGCGGCGGCCGCCTGGGCCTGCCGCGGCCGGTAGACCCTTCCTACTTCATCAGCACCGGCAAGGCGTGCTACCGCATGGCCGCAGAGCACGAGCTGGCCGAGGCTACCCAGATGCGCCCCATCCTGTACCGGCTCTCCCGCCACTTCGAGCTGTATATGGACGCCCTGAACGACCTCTCCGACCGCTACATCATGGGCCTGGACATGAACCTCATCGCCGACAAGATGCTGGACAACTTCAACCGTTACCGCGAGACGGGCGACGAGCGTTACCTGGAAAACGCCCGTCGCTACGCAGCCCTGCTGCGGCTCGACGAGGCCCGGTTCCCGGCCCTTTTCCGGAAGGCCAGAGGCTACGTGATAAGGGATCCTGGGGCTGGGCCCAGCATCTGGTGAGGGAACGGCCTTCCATCGGGCACTGTGGCCGCTGGCGCAACATTTCGACCTGTAGTGCGCCTTTTTCCCCTCTTGCCAGCGGGCGACGGAGGCGCTAAATATAGAGCTAGGTTTAGCAGTCTCGCCTCTCGAGTGCTAAGCGACCCCAAAACTGAGGGAAGGAGGGAGGAGTATGGCCAAGCAGCTCCTGTTCGACGAGGCGGCGCGCTTCGCCCTGAAGAACGGCATCGACGCCCTGGCCGATGCCGTCAAGATCACGCTGGGCCCCAAGGGCCGCAACGTGGTGCTGGAGAAGAAGTTCGGCTCGCCCGTCATCACCAACGACGGCGTCACCATCGCCAAGGAAGTGGAGCTGGAGGACCCCTTCGAGAACATCGGCGCCCAGCTGGCCAAGGAGGTGGCCTCCAAGACCAACGACATCGCCGGCGACGGCACCACCACCGCCACCGTACTGGCCCAGGCCATCGTCCACGAGGGACTCAAGAACGTGGCCGCCGGCGCCAACCCCATGGCCCTCAAGCGCGGCATCGAGAAGGCCTCCCAGGCGGTGGTAGAGGAGCTGAAGAAGCAGGCCATCCCCGTCACCACTCGCCAGCAGATGGCGCAGGTGGCGGCCATCTCGGCCAACAACGACCCCGAGATCGGCGAACTCATCGGCGAAGTGATGGAGAAGGTGGGCAAGGACGGGGTCATCACCGTCGAGGAGTCCAAGGGCATCAAGACCGAAGTAGAGTACGTCCAGGGCTTCCAGTTCGACCGCGGCTACATAAGCCCCTACTTCATCACCAACCCCGAGCGCATGGAATGCGTCATCGAAGACCCCTACATATTCATCACCGACAAGAAGCTGTCGGCGGTGAACGACATCCTGCCCGCTTTGGAGAAGGTGCTGCAGACCGGCTCCAAGAACATCCTGATCATCTGCGATGACTTGGAAGGGGAGGCCCTGGCCACCCTGGTGGTGAACAAGCTGCGGGGCACCCTCAATGCCTGCGCCGTGAAGGCCCCCGGCTTCGGTGACCGGCGCAAGGACAACCTGGGCGACATCGCCACCGTCACCGGCGGCCAGGTGATCAGCGAGGAGCTGGGCCGCCGCCTGGACTCGGTGCAGGTCTCCGACCTGGGCCGCGCCCGCAAGGTGGTGGTGACCAAGGAGGAGACCACCATCATCGAGGGCAAGGGCGAGGCCGAGCGCATCCAGGAGCGCATCCGCTCCGTCAAGGCCGCCCTGGAGGAGGCCACCTCCGACTGGGACCGCGAGAAGCTGCAGGAGCGGCTGGGCAAGCTCTCCGGCAGCGTGGCCGTCATCAAGGTGGGCGCCGCCACCGAGGTGGAGCTGAAGGAGAAGAAGCACCGGGTGGAGGACGCCGTGCAGGCCACCCGCGCGGCGGTGGAGGAGGGCATCCTGCCCGGCGGCGGCGTGGCCCTCATCAACGCCCAGGCCGCCCTCGACAGCCTGAAGCTGGACGACCCCGACGAGCAGACGGGCGTCAGCATCCTGCGCCGCGCCCTGGAGGAGCCCCTGCGCCGCATCGCCATCAACGCCGGTCAGGATGGCTCGGTCATCGTCGAGAAGGTCCGCTCGCTGCCCAGGGGCCACGGCTACGACGCCGCCAAGGACGAGTTCGGCGACATGATGGAGCGCGGCATCATCGACCCCTTGAAGGTCACCCGCTCCGCCCTGGAGAACGCCGTCAGCATCGCCGCCATGGTGCTCACCACCAACTGCCTGGTGGCGGAGCTGCCTGAAAAGAAGGAGAAGGAGCGCGTCCCCGAGTACTGATGGCGGCGCGAAGGGTCGGGCCCGGCCGAGCGCTGGGCCCGACCCTTTTTGGCCCTCGGGCCCCAGCAGGGGGTGAGTAGCGTGCTCAGCGAGAACGGGGTGCTCATCGACCTGTTCGAAGTGCGACGGGTGGTGGACACTTGCGATGTGTTCACCGTCGGCTTTCGCCTCTTCCCCCAGCGGCTGCTGGTCGACACACGCTTCAATGCCGAGGAGGGGCCGCTGGTGTCGGTGGTGGAGCCGGTGGCCACGGTCGAGGAGCGCTTCTTCTGGCTGGGACAGAAGCGTCCCCGCTTCGGGATGCCCCAACGCTTCGCCTTCTTCATCTGGCCCCACAGCATCGCCATGCTGGAGGAGCTGGGCCTGGGGGAGCGCATACGCGGCCGCTGCCGCTCCGCCCTCTGGCCCCAGGGCGACGCCCAGGTGGACGAGGCCTTCTCCCAACTGCGCGCCCTCGAGCGCCAGACGGTGCTCGACGCCATCCGCGGGCGCAACTGTCACACCCTCTGGCCGCGCCGGTGAGCCCTGCCGCTGTCGTATCATAGCCCTATGGCGGGGGCCATCTACGGCGCCGTGGACCTGGGGGGCAGCAAGGTCCTTTCCCTGGTGGCCACCCCCGACGGCGAGGTGCTGGCCCGGGACAGGCGCCCCACCCTGGCGCCGGAGGGCCCCGAAGCCGTCCTCCGCCAGATAGAGGACTCCCTGCGGGCGGCCGTCGCCGAGGCCGGTCTCACCCTGGCCGAGCTGCGGGCCGTGGGTATCGCCTCGCCGGGGCCCCTGGACGTCCGCACGGGCGTCGTCAGCCATCCCCCCAACCTGCCGGGCTGGGGCGAACTGCCCCTGCGCCGCCTCATGGAGGAGCGCCTGGGGCTGCCGGTGGCTGTGGACAACGACGCTACCGCTGCTGCCGTGGGCGAGCACGCCTTCGGCGCCGGCCGCGGCGCACGGCACATGGTCTTCGTCACCGTGGGCACGGGCATCGGCGGGGGCATCATCTGCGACGGCCGACCGTACCGGGGCAAGAGCGGCGCCGCCGGCGAACTGGGCCATATCGTCGTCCAGACGGACGGCCCCCCGTGTGGTTGCGGCAACCGGGGCTGCGTGGAGGCCCTGGCCTCGGGCACAGCCATCGCCAGGCGGGCGCGGGAGCTGCTGGCGGCAGGCAGGGCCGCTGCCCTGGCCCGACTGACGGCCGGCGGCGAGCAGCCCACGGCCGAGCTGGTGCACCGCGCCGCCCTCGACGGCGACGAGGACTGCCGGGCCCTCCTTTCCGAAGCGGGGCGCTATCTGGGAGTGGCCCTGGCCAGCTACGCTAACGCCTTGGACCCCGAGCTGATAGTGCTGGGAGGCGGCGTCCTCCAGGCGGGCGAAATGCTGCTGGCCCCGGCGCGAGAGGCGCTGTTCACCCTGACCCTGCCCCAGATCCGACGCGACCTGCAACTGGAGCTGGGCGCGCTGGGGGCTTCAGCCGGGGCGTTGGGTATGGTGGCCGAGCTGCATAGGGAGATGCCGGCCTAGGCCATCCCGCGCCTCTGCTGCCCGCCCCGGCACACCGGACAGACCTGCTGGAACAACTTCACGTTGCGGTAGCCGGGGCAAGTAGCGTCGTGCAGGCGACGCCACCAGGGCTTCTTCTGCCCCGCCATAGCCCTGACGGCGGCCCGTGCCTCCAGGGCGTGATGCAGTCGCCACCACCAGGGCTGCTTCTGCCCCGCCATAGCCCTGACGGCGGCCCGTGCCTCCAGGGCGTCGTGCAAGCGACGCCACCAGGGCTTCTTCTGCTGCTGGGCCACGGCCTCTCACCTCGCTCGCACACGACGAAAGCGCCTCAAATATAGGACATGGACAGCGCTTGT
>BEIA01000030.1 GCA_002898715.1 bacterium HR24
AGGCGCAGGTCAACGGCCTGCGCTACCACTACGTGCGCCAGGGCTCCGGCCCGCCCCTCGTCCTCGTCCACGGCTGGCCCGGCTTCTACTTCGAGTGGCGCCTGAACATCGGCCCCCTCTCCCAGCGGTTCGATGTGGTCGTCCCCGACATGCGCGGCTACGGCTACACCGACAAGCCCGACGTGCCGCCCGAGCAAGGGTACACCTCGGCCCATTTCGCCCAGGACCTGGCCGCCCTACTGGACCACTTGGGCTGGGAGCGGGCCAGCTTCGTCGCCCACGACTTCGGCGCCGTCTGGGTGCAGCGCTTCGCCCGTACCTACCCCCAGCGAGTGGACAAGCTGGTGCTCTTCGACCCTCCCTACCCCGGCATCGGGCCGCGCTGGTTCGAGCCCTCGCACCTACAGCAGGTCTGGTACCTGTTCTTCCACCAGTTGCCCCTGGCCGAACAGCTAGTGGGCTCGTCGCGGCAGGCTATCGAGGCGTACCTGCGCCATTTCCTCTCTCACTGGTCCCACGATAAGGGCCTGTGGACGGACGAAGAGATAGAGCGCTACGTGGACGCCTTCTCCCAGCCCGGCGCCCTGCGGGGCGGCTTCAATTGCTATCGGGCTACATTTCGAGTCGAGGCGGGGCAGATGGCTGCGCCCCAGGCCAAGATTGAGGCCCCCACCCTGGTCCTGTGGGGAGAAAGCGACCCGGTGCTGCCCGTGGCCTGGAGCGACCGCCTGGGCGACTACTTCGCCCGCCTGACCTTCAAGCGGGTGCCCCAGGCGGGCCACTTCCTCATGCGCGAGCGCCCCGACCTGGTGAACGCCGAGGTGGTCGCCTTCGTCCTGGGGTGAGCCCGCCAGCCGTTGCCATCGGGGCCAGGTGTGAGCAAAATTAAAGCATAGGTCAAGTACCGTCACACCCACAGGAGAGGGCAGATGCGCATCGAGACCGGCCTCACGGGACGCACCTTCCAGGAGATCGCCGAGGCCGCCAGGCGGGCAGAGGCCCTGGGCTTCGACGGCCTGGTCACGGCCGAGACCGGCCACGACCCCTTCTTCCCCCTGCTGATCGCCGCCGAGCATACCAGTCGGGTCACCCTGGGAACGGGCGTGGCCATTGCCTTCCCCAGGAGTCCCTTCGTCACCGCCCAGATCTCTTGGGACCTGCAACACTTTTCCAGCGGCCGGTTTCTGCTGGGCATCGGCACGCAGGTCAAGGGCCACAACGAGCGCCGCTACTCGACGCCCTGGGTGGGGCCCCCCGGACCGCGCCTGCGGGAGTACATTCTGTGCCTGCGTGCCATCTTCGACACTTTCCAGAACAACACCCCGCCGCGGTTCCAGGGCAAGTACTACCAGTTCACCCTCATTTCTCCCTTCTTCAACGCCGGGCCCATTGAGCATCCTCACGTGCCCATCTACATCTCGGCGGTGGGGCCCTACATGTGCCGGCTGGCCGGCGAGCTATGCGACGGAGTGCGGCTGCACGGCTTCAACACCCTCAAGTACACCAAGGAGGTCATCCTGCCCAACATGGAGGCAGGGGCGAAGAAGGCGGGCCGCAGCCTGAAGGACATCGACATCGTGGGCGGGGGCTTCATCATCACCGGCCGCAACCGGGAAGAGATAGAAAGGGCCAAGCAGGCGACCCGCTCGCAGATCGCCTTCTACGGGTCCACGCGCACCTATCATGGCGTGCTGGAAGTGCACGGCTGGGGCGAGGTGGGCATGCGCTTGCACCAACTCTCCCTGGAGGGCAAGTGGCAGGAGATGGCATCTCTCATCACCGACGACATCCTGCAGGAGTTCGCCATCATCGGCACGCCCGACGAGATCGCCCCCCAGCTCAAGGAGCGGTGGGGCGGCATCGTCACCACCGTCACCCTGGGCTTCATGGTGCGTGGCGGTGACGCCGACGAGGTGGTGCGGCGCGTCATCGACGAGGTGCATCAGATATAGGCAGGGCTTACAGTGACGGGGCGGTGTTGACTGCCTCGCTGGGCCAATGTTATAAATTGCACAAGCCACCTGAGGCTGGGGCGATTGATAAAACGCTTCGGGACCTGGTGGGGGTAGCACGTTGGAAATACCATCGATAGTCATCGAGCGGCTGCCGCTGTATGCGAGGGCCCTGGACGCGCTGGCGCAGGAAGGCAGGGAGGTGGTCAGCTCTCAGGAGCTTGGACAGCGTCTGGGAGTGACGCCGGCCCAGATCCGTAAGGACCTCAGCTACTTCGGCCGGTTCGGCAAGCAGGGGCGTGGATACAACGTCCAGACGCTACTCGAGGCGCTGCGCCAGATCCTGGGCCTGGACAGGCAGTGGCGCATGGCCCTGGTGGGCGTGGGCAGGCTGGGTCGGGCCATCGTCCAGTACGAAGGGTTCGCACCCCAGGGCTTCCGTATCGTCCACGCCTTCGACGCCGACCCGCGCATCGTCGGCCAGGAGGTCAACGGCCTCACGGTGCACGACGTGGCCGAGCTCGAAGAGGTCCTGGCACGGGAGCCGGTGGAGATCGGCATCGTCGCCGTGCCCGCCAAGGTGGCCCAGGAGGTCATCGACCGGCTGGTGCGGGCCGGGGTCAGGGCCATCCTCAACTACGCACCCATCACTGCCCGGGTGCCCAAGGGCGTGCATATCCGACGTGTCGACCCTGTGCTGGCGCTACAGAGCATGACCTACTACCTGCGTCAGGGCAGCGCCTCCCTGCCGGCCAAGTAGGCCGGCTTCAGAGGGCCACCGCCCATTCCTCTTCGGGCGGCATAGCCCGCTTGATGAGCTCCAGGTACTCGAGGGCCACTCCCGCTCCCATGGCCACGCAGGTCAGGGGGTTCTCGGCCACGTAGCAGGGGATGCCCACCGCCTGGGTGATGAGACGGTCCAGGTTGCGCAGCATGGCCCCGCCGCCCACCAGCACGATGCCGTGGTCGATGATGTCCGAGACGAGCTCCGGCGGCGTGCGCTCGAACACGGAGCGGATGGCCCCCACGATGGCCTGCAGGGGCTCCTGCAGGGCCTGGCACACCTCGGCTGCGGTGATGGTGATGCTGCGGGGCAGGCCGGTGATCTGGTCACGGCCCCGCACCTCATAGGTCAGCTCCTCCTCGAGGGGCAGGGCTGAGCCGATGGCGATCTTCACTTCTTCCGCCGTGCGCTCGCCGATGATGAGGTTGTGACGGCGCTTCACATGGTTGACGATGGCCTCGTCGAAGCGGTCGCCAGCCACCCGCACCGACTCGCTGACCACGATGCCGTACAGGGAGATGATGGCCGCTTCGGTGCGGCCGCCGCCGATGTCCACCACCATGTGTCCCTGGGGCGAGTCGATGGGGATGCGGGCGCCCAGGGCCGCCGCCAGGGGCTCCGGTATCACGTGCACCGGACGCCGGGCGCCGGCAGCCTCGCAGGCCTCCTGCACGGCCCGCCTCTCCACCCCGGTAGCCCCCACCGGCGCGCAGATGACCACCTCCGGCTTGACGAAGGAGAGCCTGCCCACCGCCTTGGCGATGAGATAGCGCAGCATGGCCTCCGTCGTCAGATAGTCGGCGATAACGCCGTGACGCATGGGCCGGATGACGTTGATGGCGTCGGGCGTGCGGCCCTCCATCTCGCGGGCCTCGTTGCCCACGGCCACGATGGTGTTGCTGTGGCGGGCCACCGCCACGATAGACGGCTCGTTGATGACGATCCCCCGCCCCTTGACGTATACCAGGACGTTAGCGGTACCCAGGTCTACCCCCAACTGCTTCCCTAACACGGCAACCCCCTGTCTCCGGCGCGGAATGTCTCGCGGGGCCTGTCGCCTCGCCGGCCCCTCTATCATGCACCACTGGGCGGGCCTAATCCACCCGCTCCACGTGGGCGCCCAGGGCGTTCAGCTTCTCATCGATGCGCTCGTAGCCACGGTCCACGTGGTAGATGTCGGTGATCTCGGTGCGGCCGTGGGCGACGAGGCCGGCCAGGATCAGGGCCGCCCCGGCCCGCACGTCCAGCGCCCTCACCCGCGTGCCCAAAAGGGGCGTGGGCCCGGTGATAATGGCGGTGGTGGTGCCCGTGGTCACCACTTCCGCCCCCATCTTGCGCAGCTCGGCCACGTAGAGCAGCCGGTTATCGAACACGCGCTCGTGCACATAGCTCACGCCCTCGGCCTGGGTGAGCAGGGCAGCCATCGGCGCCTGCAGGTCGGTGGCCAGGCCGGGATAGGGCAGGGCCTGCACCGTAATGGCCCGTAGCGGGCGCTCGCCTCGCACCCGCAGCCAGCTTTCGCCCTCCTCCACCTGTACGCCGGCCTCCCTCAGCTTCTGGACGAGGGAGCAGAGGTGGTCGGGGCGGAGGCCGCGCACCTCCACCTCGCCGCCGGTGATGGCGGCAGCGATGGCGAAGGTGCCCGCCTCGATGCGGTCGGGTATGTTACGGTGCACGGCCCCCCGCAGCTCGTCCACCCCTTCGACCTCGATGGTGTGGGTGCCCGCGCCGCGGATGCGCGCTCCCATGCGGTTCAGCATCTCGGCCAGGGCCGAGACCTCGGGCTCGCAGGCGGCGTTGATGATGGTGGTGCGCCCCCGCGCGCGCACGGCCGCCAGCACCAGGTTCTGGGTGCCCAGCACGCTGGGGTAGTCGAGGAAGATGCGGGCGCCGCGCAGCTCGCGCGCCTCGGCCACGAACTTCTCTTCCTCCCGCCAGACGCGAGCGCCCAGCATCTCGAAGCCCTTCAGGTGGACATCGATGGGCCGCTGGCCGATGACGTCGCCACCGGGCGGGGCGCAGGCTGCCTGGCCGGAGCGCCCCAGCAGGGCTCCCATCACCAGGAAGCTGCCCCGCAGGTTAGATACCAAGTCGCTGGGCGGGGCGAAGTCGTGCAATCTGGCCGCGTTGATGCGCAGGACGCCCGGGGCGGCCCACTCCACCTGCGCACCCAGGCTGCGGAGCACGTCCGACATGAAGCGGACGTCGCCGATATCGGGGACGTTCTCGATATAGCAGTCCTCGGCAGTCAGGAGGGCCGCGGCCATGGCCCCCAGGGCCGCATTCTTGGAGCCCGAGACCTCTACTACGCCCCGCAGGGCCCGGCGCCCGTCGATGAGGAAGCGGCTGCTGGTCTTCTCGCGCTGGTCGGTGACGGGGGGAGGGATCATGACGCTCCCTAGGGGGAGGGCCGTCGCCGGCGGGTTCGCTCGGCCAGCTTCAGGCGCACCAGGGCGCGGCGCAGGGCGGCCTCGGCCACGGCCATGTCGACAGCCTCGGCCCGGCGTTCGGCCAGCCGCTCCTGGGCGCGGCGGCGGGCCGCCTCGGCCCGCTCCACGTCCAGCTCTTCGGCCCGTTCAGCGGCATCGGCCAGGACTGTCACCCTGTCCCCCATCACCTCCAGAAAGCCGCCGTGGACGGCCATCTCCTCCTCCTGCCCGCGGCGGACGATGCGCATGATGCCTGGCTGCAGCATGGTCATGAGAGGGGCGTGCCGTGGCAGCACCGTCAGCTCGCCGACGACCCCGGGCAGCGTCACCGAGTCCACGTCGTCGGCAGTATACACCACCCGTTCGGCGGTGATGACCTCCACCTTCAGCGGCATCCTACCAACTCCTCCAAGAGGGCCCGCAGGCGCGGCGTGCTGGCCAGGGCCTCGCGCAGGCCACCTATCTCGTCGTCGCCGAGGATGAGAGGGCTGCGCTGGAAGCGCCCCGCGTGGTCATAGTAGCAGAAGCGCAAGGCCAGGGAGCCGTCCTCGAACTCCAGCAACTGGATGGACGGCTCGTGGTACCGGCCCATATACGTCGCTTCTTCCACAATGCGGCCGCTGCCCCAGTGCAGAGTGAAGGGGCGGGGCAGGCTCCGTGCGGGACGCCCGGCCATCGCTCCCGGCCCCCTAGACCGCCGCCTCTTTCAGCATGCGTTCGCCCTGTTCGGCAGCCTCGTCTATGGTGCCCACCATGTAAAACGCCTGCTCCGGCAGGTGGTCCCACTTGCCCTCCAGGATCTCCTTGAAGCCGCGCACCGTCTCGCGGATGGGCACGTAGCGCCCGGGGCGGCCGGTGAAGGCCTCGGCCACGAACATGGGCTGCGAGAGGAAGCGCTGGATCTTGCGCGCCCGCATCACCGTCAGCTTGTCTTCCTCGGAAAGCTCTTCCATACCCAGGATGGCGATGATGTCCTGCAGGTCCTTGTATCGCTGCAGCACCCGCTGCACCTCCCGCGCCACCTGGTAGTGCTCCTCGCCCACGATGCGCGGGTCCAGGATGCGCGAGAAGCTGGCCAGCGGGTCCACCGCCGGGTAAAGGCCCTGTTCAGCGATGGAGCGCTCCAGGGCGATGACGGCGTCCAGGTGCCCGAAGGTGGTGACGATGCCCGGGTCGGTGTAGTCGTCGGCCGGCACGTAGATGGCCTGGAAGGAGGTGATGGAGCCCCGCTTGGTGGAGGTGATGCGCTCCTCCAGCTCGCCCATGTCGGTGGCCAGGGTGGGCTGGTAGCCCACTGCCGAGGGCATTCGCCCGAGAAGGGCCGAGACCTCCATGTTGGCCAGGATGTAACGGTACACGTTGTCGATGAACAGGAGCACGTCCTGCCCTTCCACATCGCGGAAGTACTCGGCCATGGTGACGCCGGTGAGGCCCACCCGCGCCCGCACGCCCGGGGGCTCGTTCATCTGGCCGAAGACCAGCACCGTCTTGTCGATGACTCCCGAGGCGCGCATCTCGTGCCAGAGGTCGTTGCCCTCGCGGGAGCGCTCGCCCACGCCGGCGAAGACGGAGAAGCCGCCGTGCTCGGTGGCGATGTTGCGGATCAGCTCCATGATGATGACCGTCTTGCCCACGCCGGCGCCGCCGTAGGCGCCCACCTTGCCGCCCTTGCGGAAGGGGCAGATGAGGTCGATGACCTTCAGGCCCGTCTCCAGCATCTGGGGGCTGGTGGTCCGCTCCTCCAGGGGAGGCGGCGGCCGGTGGATGGGCCAGCGCTCGTCTGCCTTCACCTCCCCCAGGTTGTCCAGGGGCTCTCCCAGCACGTTGAACAGGCGGCCCAGGCAGGGCCTGCCCACCGGCACGGCGATGGGCGCGCCCGTGTCCACGGCGCGGGCGCCCCGGCGCATGCCGTCGGTGCTGCCCATGGCCAGGCAGCGCACCCAGTTATTGCCCACGTGCTGCTCCACCTCGGCCACCAGCAGCTGGCCGTTGCCCATGTCTATCTCTACGGCATTGTAGATGGCCGGCAGCTCGTCGGGCGGGAACTCGATGTCCACTACCGTGCCGATGACCTGGATTACCCTGCCTTCCGTTCCTCTGGCCATGTCCTCTTGACCTCCCGTCCCTTCGTCGCAGTCTATGTCCTGGCCGCCTTGAGGGCCTCCACCCCGGCCGTAATCTCCAGCAACTCTTTGGTGATGACCTCCTGCCGCACCTTGTTCAGCAGCAGCGTCAGGTCACGGATGAGACCGTTGGCGTTATCGGTGGCATTGCGCATGGCCACCATTCGCGCCGACTGCTCGCTGGCCACCGCCTCCAGCACCGCCTCGTATATCTGGCGCTCCACGTAACGGGGCAGCAGCTCTGCCAGCACCGTCTCACGGTCGGGCTCGTATATGTAGTCGTAGCGCCAGGTGACGGCCTCGGTAGGCGGCTCCACCGGCAGCAGCTTGAACACCTCCGGCCGCTGTACAGTGGTGCTGACGAACCGGGCGTAGAGCAGGTAGACCTCGTCCGCCGCCCCCGATACGTAATCGTCCATAGCGATGCGGGCGATGGGCAAGATGTCATCGTAGGCGGGCCGGTCGCCCAGGCCGATGAAGTCGGCCACCACCTCGTGCCCGGTGCGCAGGAAGAAGTCCCGGCCCTTGCGCCCCACGGCCACGATGCGCACGGGCTTGCCCACCTCCAACACGAACTGGGCCGCGCGACGGTTCAGGTTGGCCGGCAGCCCGCCGCACAGGCCGCGGTCGGGGGTGATGAATATCACCTCCACCGTGCGCACCTCGGGACGGCGCCGCAGCAAGGGGTGGAGCTGCTCTGGCTCCAGCAAGTGGGCCGTCTCGGCCAGGTCGGCCAGGACCCAACGCATGCGCTCGGCGTAGGGGCGGGCAGCCAGGGCGGCCGCCTGGGCGCGCCGCATCTTGGAAGCGGCCACCAGCTCCATCGCCCTGGTGACCTTGGCGATGTTCTGGACGCTGCGTATGCGCCTTCTTATCTGCCTCAGGCTGGGCATGGCCTGCCCCTCAGTAGGGCACCGTCTCCTTGAACTGGCGGATGGCCTCCCGCAGCTTCTCCTCCATCTCCGGGGTCAGGTCCTTGCTCTCCTCGATGCCCCGCACGATGTCCGGATGCTGGGCCTCCAGGAAGCGGTGGAAGGCGGCCTCGAAGTCGCGCACCTTGGCCACAGGGACATCGTCCAGGAAGCCGTGGATGCCGCAGTAGATGATGGTGACCTCCTGCCAGAGCTTCTGGGGCTGGAACTGGGGCTGTTTCAGCACCTCCGTTAGGCGCTGGCCCCGCTCCAGCTGGCGGCGAGTGGCCACGTCCAGCTCGCCGGTGCCGAACTGGGCGAAGGCGGCCAGCTCACGGTACTGGGCCAGGGAGAGGCGCAGGCCGCCCGCCACCCGGCGCATGGCCCGCGTCTGGGCGGCACCTCCCACCCGCGATACCGACAGGCCGGCGTTGATGGCCGGGCGGATGCCGGCGTTGAACAGGTCCGTCTCCAGGTAGATCTGCCCGTCGGTAATGGAGATGACGTTGGTGGGGATATAAGCGGAGATGTCGCCGGCCTGGGTCTCGATGATGGGCAGGGCCGTCAGCGAGCCGCCGCCGTATTCGGGTGCCAGCTTGGCCGCCCGCTCCAGCAGGCGCGAGTGCAGGTAGAACACATCGCCCGGGTAGGCCTCGCGCCCCGGCGGGCGCCTCAACAGCAGCGACATCTGGCGGTAGGCCCAGGCGTGCTTGGTCAGGTCGTCGTAGACGATGAGAGCATCCTTGCCCTGCTCCATGAACTCCTCGCCCATGGCGCAGCCGGCGTAGGGGGCCAGATACTGGAGGGCGGCCGGGTCGGAGGCGTTGGCCGCCACCACGATGGTGTGCTCCATGGCCCCGTACTCCTCCAGCGTGGCCACCACCTCGGCCACCTTGGAGGCCTGCTGGCCGATGGCCACATAGATACACAGCAAGTCTCCACCCTTCTGGGCGATGATGGTGTCCAGACAGATGGCTGTCTTGCCGGTGAAGCGGTCGCCGATGATGAGCTCTCGTTGGCCGCGGCCGATGGGGATCATGGCGTCGATGGCCTTGATGCCCGTGTGCACCGGGGTGTCGACGCTCTGGCGCACCACCACGTTGGGGGCGATGCGCTCCACCGGCCGGGTGCGCTCATAGCGGACGGGGCCCTTGCCGTCCAGGGGCCGCCCCAGGGGGTCCACCACCCGTCCCAGAAGCCCGTCTCCCACCGGGACCTCGATGATGCGGCCGGTGGTGCGTACCTGGTCGCCTTCCTTGATGTGGGTGTATTCCCCGAGGACGATGGCCCCCACCGTGTCCTCTTCCAGGTTGAGGGCCAGGCCCAGGGTGCCGTTCTCGAACTCCAGCACCTCGTTGTACATGCAGTTGCGCAGGCCGTAGATGCGGGCGATGCCGTCGCCCGCCTCCACTACCACCCCCACGTCGGTGGCGGTGACCCCGGCGGTGAACTGCTCGATCTGCTGGCGAATGATGGAGGCTATCTCGTCGGGCCTTACAGCCATGCTTACCCTTCCTCCTTGCCCCCTAGGCGCGGGCCTCCTCTAGCTGGCGCCGCAGGGCCATAAGCTGGCTCCTGGTGCTGCCGTCGATCAGGCGGTCGCCGATGCGGATCACCATCCCGCCGATGATGCCCTCGTCCACCTGGTCGTGGAGCACCACCTTGCGGCCGGTGGCCTCCTCCAGGCGCCTGACCAGGGCCTGCTTCTCCTCCTCGCTCAGGGGGACGGCGGTGGTGACGTGGGCGTGGACGATGCCCCGCTCCTCGTCGGCCAGCTCCCGGTAGGCCTCGGCGATGTCGCCGGCCAGGTGGGCGCGCCCCCGGGCCACCAGCAGCTTGGCCAGGTTGAGCACCAGGGGGTCCAGGCCCACCAGGTACTCCTCCAGGATGCGCAGCTTCTGGGCCACGGGCAAGCGGGCGTTGTCCAGGGCCTCGGCTACCTCCGGATGGCCCAGCACCCGGGCGATGAAGTCCAGCTGCTCGGCCCACTCCTCCAGCCGCCCCTTCTCCTTGGCCAGCTGCAGGACGGCCTCGGCATAGCGTTTGGCAGCGGCCTTGCGGATCACGCCCCTCTGTCCCCTCCCCCGTCGCCGAGGGGCGCCTCGGCCAGCGTCTCCTCGATGAGGCGACGATGCGCCTCACGGTCGAGCGAGCGGCGAATGACCCTCTCGGCGGCGCGGATGGTCAGGTCAGCGAACTCCTGGCGGAGCTGGGAGATGGCAGCATCGCGCTCCATCTCGATCTCGCTGCGGGCGCGGGCCAGCAGCTGCTCCGCTTCCTGCCGGGCCTGAGCGCGGGCCTCCTCCTGGATGCGGGCCGCCACCTGCTGGGCCTGGGAGATGAGGGCCTGGGACTCCTGGCGCGCCCGGTCCAGCTGGGCCTTCACCTCCTGCTCGGCCTCGGCCAACCGCCGCTTGGCCTCCTCCGAGGCCTGTAGCCCTTCCTGAATGCGCCGACGCCGCTCGTCCAGCAGCCGCAGCACCGGCTTGTAGGCCAGGAAGTAGAGCACTACCAGCAGGACGGTGAAGTTGACCAGCTGGGCCAGAAGGCTGGGCAGGTTGATGCCCAGCGCCTTCAGCCCCTCGGTGATGCCGGCCAGGAAGGGCATCGCCTCACACCCCCAGAGCTAGAACACGAAGCCGATCATGACGGCGGTGACCAGGGCGTAAATGCCCAGCGCCTCCGCGAAAGCGAGGCCCAGGATCATGTTGGTCTGGATGGCCGGCTGGGCCTCAGGGTTGCGGCCCAGGGCCTCCATGGCCTTCCCGACGAGGTTACCGATGGCCAGGGCGGGCGCAATGACGCCAAAGGCTATGGACATGCCCGCCGCCAGGAAACGCAGACCTTCGTCAGTGAAGGCCATGTTTGTCTGCTCCTGGGCGGCGGCCCGCAGGGCCTCCACTACCGGCGGCAGAACAGCCAGGAACAGGTCCATGGAACACCTCCTCTAGCTTGATGTGTGGCCAGCTACGGCCGTTGCTTCCTCGACATGGCCGGCATGGCCAGCCGCGTGCTCCCCGGCCTCGTGAGCGCCATGGGAGACGGCTGCCATCCCGAAAACCAGGGTCAGGATCGCGAAAATGAAAGCCTGGATCACGCCGACGAACAATTCGAGGCCATAGAAGGGCAGCGTAAGCAGCAGGGGCGTCAGGAAGGTGAACATGAGGATGACCACCTCTCCGGCGAACATATTGCCGAAGAGACGGAAGGTGAAGCTGATGATGCGGATGATCTCCGAAAAGAGCTCGAGAACGCCTACGAAAGCATCTATGACTCCCTCGAACACCAGCGACGGCCTGAACGAAACAATGCCGCGCACCAGACGCCCGAAGTTGAAGAACTTGCCAGCATACGTGCCCAGCCCCAGGGCGGTAATGCCCCAGTACTCCACGGCGATGGTTGCTGCCAGGGCCAGGGCCAGGGGCATGTTGACGTCGGTGTTCATGCTGCGCAGGAAGGGCAGGAACTCGCCCACCAGCTTGCCTTCCTCCTCGGCATGGCGGACCTCCTCCTGCGCCCCCGGCTCGCCCAGCTCAATAGCCTCCCCCTGCCACTGGCCGAGCCCCGGGAATGGCACGAGGCCCACCGGCAGCGGCCCCACGTCCACTTTGTCCATCACGAAGACCTTGCCCTCCGGGTGCTCCGCCACCGCCTCCGAAGGTACCTGCTTCACCAGGCCAACGACGTTGAAGAGAGGCGTCAGGGCGAACCAGTTGGCGAAGAGGATGAAGAAGAAGATGGTGGCAACGACGGGGAAGAAGCGGCGACCGTTCTTCTCGCCAGCCACGCCCGTCACCAGGTTGTAGAAGGCCTCGATGACTGCCTCGATGAAGTTCTGAGCGCCCCGGGGCACCAACTCCCACCGCCGAGTGAGGAGGAAGACGGTGCCCACCATCAGCAGCACCACCACCCACGAGGTGACCATGGTGTTGGTAATCTTCACCAGGCCGAAATCGGCCAACACCTCGGGGCGGATCTGGATGTGGGGGCTGGGGCCGCGCAGGAAGATGAAGCCCACGCCCGCCAGGGCGATGGCCCCCAGCACCAGTAGTCTGCCCCTCATGGGCCCTTGCGCCCCTTGGGCCCGCTGGCCCGTATCAGGTCCAGGAGCATGCGGATGCCTCCCCAGAAGGCGAGTGCCAGGCCCGAGAAGAGGCCCAGCATGGTGAGGAGCGGGCGGGTGTCCAACCTATCGTCCAGGAAGGCCCCCAGGCCCGCTCCCAGCCCGATGCACAGGGCCACGTACCAGCCAATGCCGATCAGGCGCACGCTGGGGGGGAGGCGTCCCAACTCTATCGCCTCCCCCTTCCCGTCGCGTGAATTGTATCACAACCAGGGCCTATGGCCAACCGCCCTGACAGCACTAATTAACCCCCCTCGCAGGGGGGTGTCCGTTTGCCCTGCCATCGGGGCTAGGAGTCCTGCTGCTCCTTGCCCAGGTCTTCCAGATTCAGGCTCTCGATGACCTCGCGGAAGGGAGAGAGCTTCTCCAGCTCTTCCGCCGTAACGCCACGCCCCTGCTCGGGCTCCGGCGAAGGCTCTCGCGGCCCCTCGACCAGTTGCCCCTCCTCGTCCAACCGCACGCCAGCCTTGTCCAGCACCGACTCATCAGCGAAGATGGGGGCCTGCACGCGTACGGCCAGGGCGATGGCGTCGCTGGGGCGGGAGTCCACCTCCAGCAGCCGGCCGTTCACTTCCAGGTAGATCTTGGCGAAGAAGGTGTCGTTGGCCAGGTCGTTCACCAGCACATAGCTCACGCTGGCGCCCAGCGCCTCGATGACGCTGCGCAGGAGGTCGTGGGTCAGCGGCCGGGGCACGGCCACCTCCTGCAGCCGCACGGCGATGGCGTCGGCCTCGGCGGGTCCGATCCAGATGGGCAGATAGCGGTCGGCTTCCTTCTCTTTGAGGATGACCACCCGCTGGTAGGTGGATAGGCTCACCCTGACGCTGTCAACCACCATCTCGATCACGCCTGACCGCCCCCCGTCCTCACAGTGCAAACGGCATTCTAGCCAAGCCCGCACCCCATGTCAACCGAAATCGGCCCTGCGCCGCGGGCCAAGAGCCTCGAGAGCGGGCGCCAGCCGGATCGGCCCGTCTCGGGCTCCGCCCGTAACGCTCCTGCCCCGGCGAGCGGTTATACATGTGGCGACACTCGAGAGGAGGCGGGCGATGACTGGCATGAGGCTCGTCCTGATAGCGGCCCTGGCCGCAGCCTCGCTGTTGCTGGGGCTTACCGTGTTCGCTGCCTCTGACGGCGGGGGACGGGGAAGCGGGCAGGGCCCCGATGTGCAGCTACTGCAGGAGGAGGAACAGCAGACGCCAGGGCCGACGCCCACCCTGACTCCACAGGCAGGCAATGGGGCCAACCAGCAGCAGGAAGAGAACGGGGATAGCGAAGAGGGGAACGGTGAAGGCGAACAGGAGCACGAGGGGACCCCGGGCGGGCCAACCCGCGTGACCGTCACCAATCCCGACGGCAAGGAGATGCAGCTTCCCTGCACCTCCGACGTAGTCCGCAACCCCGACAAGCACCCCGAGTGGACCGGCGTGCCCGAGAGCGCAGGCTGCGAACCCGGGCGCAGCGCCCCGCCGCAGCCTCAGCCGAACGGGGGCGAGGGGCCCGGCCAGCAGCGGGGCGGGCCGCAGCGCGTCTCCATGACCAACCCGGACGGCAAGTGCGTGCAGCTCCCCGAGGTGGCCAACGTGGCGCGGGACCGCCAGCGGCACCCCAAGTGGAGCGAGGGGTGCCAGACCAACGGGGGCGGCCAGGGCGAAGAGGGTGGCGGCGAGGGGGGCTAGCGCTGGTAGGTGCCCACCAGCTGCCCCCAGGCTACGACGTGGCCGGCCATGGCGTCGGCCACGTCGCTTTGCGACGCGCCGGGCGGAAGCCCCAGCGCCTTGTCCAGCGCGTACACCGTGAACCGGTAGTGGTGCGCCGGGCCACGGGGTGGACAGGGGCCGGTATACCCCGTCCGGCCGGCGCTATTTTTCCCCTGGGCGCCACCCCCGGGCAGCCTATCGACGGCAGGTACCCCCTCCTGTAGGGACTCGGTACCGGCGGGGAGATCGTAGACCACCCAGTGCACGAAGGTCCCGCCCGAGGCATCGGGGTCGTCCATCACCAGGGCATAGGAAACGGCGCCCTTGGGGGCGCCGAACCACGACAGCGGCGGTGATAGATTGTCGCCGTTGCAGGTGTAGCGGACAGGGATGGCGCCCATCGGGACGAAGGCGCTGCTGCTCACGACTAGGTCGCGGGGCGCCTCGGGTAGCGCCGGCAGCTCCCCGCCACCGCCACCCCCGCAGGCAAAGGCCGTCACGGCCACCGCCAGCCCGGCAACGGCCAGCCAGCGCCCCACCTAGACCTCCAGCCCCAGGACGCGGAACAGCTCCTGGTACTGGTCGGGACTGTTGGGCTGAAAGAAAGCGTTGGCCAAGAGCACCCTGCCGTCCTCGCCGATGACGAACACGGCCCGCCGGCAGCGCTTGCCGGTCTCGTCTACCACATCGTACGCCCTGGCCACAGCCAGCGACTCGTCGCTGGCCAGGGGGAAGGGCACGCCTCCCAGCCGCCGGACGAACTCCTGGTGCGATTCCAGGCTGTCGGCGCTTATGGCCACCACCTGTGCCCCCAGTTCCTGCAGCACGTCGAAGTCCCCCTTCAGCATCCCTACCTGGGTGGCGCACAGGGGGGTGTTGTCCTGGAAGTAGAACGCCAGCACCACCTTCCCCTTCCCCAGCAAGGACGAGAGAGATACCGGCCCCTGGGTAGAAGGGAGGGTGAAGTCGGGGGCAGGATCGCCGGGCCTCAGGGGCATGTCCCCTCCTCCAGGCCTCGCAGGCGGCAGGGCCCCACGCCCTTGGCCTGCACCAGTACCCGCACCCGACCCAGCCCAGCGCTGTCCAGCAGCTCCGTCACCATGCGCCGACGGGACATGAGTCCGTCCATGTCCAGGCCCTCCGTCCGCAGCGCGTCCTCGATGCCCAGCGCGGTCAGGAAGCGGGCCTGGGTGGTGAGGCCCAGTGGCTCCAGCCCCGCCTCCCTGCCTGCCCGCACCAGAGAAGTAAAGTCCACGTGGCTGGTCATGTCCTGCCAGCCCACATGGGCATAAGGGTCGGCGGAGGGACGGTGGTGGCGGAAGCAGAGCAGGGTGCCTTCCCGACGCCAGGGGGCGTAGAGCTCCTGCGCCTCGTACCCGTAGTCGAAGGTAAGGACGAAGCCCCGTCGGAGCGCCCTGGCCACGTCCCGCATCCAGGCCAGCGCCTCCAGGTTCACCTCGGCGTAGCACCCCTCCCCGGGCCACAAGCCCAGCCGATGGAAGTACTCCTCGAGGGCCGGCGCTGAGGGCGGCCCCAGCTCTTCGCGGAAGGCCTCGCCGTCCCAGACCACGTAGACCTCCTGCAGGCGCCCTGCCTGCATCGCTACCCGGTGCACGGGGAAGCTGTCCACCAATTCGTTGCTGACGATACACCCCTCCACGCTCCCGGTCGCCAGCGAGGCCAGGTGCTCGACCTGCAGCCCGGCGCAGGACAGGAGGAGCGCCTGCGCCGCTCGCATCGCCTCGCTCCGGTCCACGATGCAGTACCGTAGCGCGGCAAAAAACTCCGGGCGGGCACGGCGCGCCCAGCACAGAACGTCGCGGGCCAGGGTGCCACGGCCGGCCCCCATCTCCACCACCTGGAAAGGCGATGGTCGCCCCAGGAGCTCCCACATCTCGGCTAGCTGGCGCCCCACCAGCGCGCCGAAGACAGGCCCCACCTCAGGACTGGTCACGTAGTCCCCCTGACGGCCCATGGGCAGGCGGTGCAGGTAGTAGCCGTGCTGGGGGTGGTACAGCGCCATCTCCATGAAGTCGCGGAAGGTCATGCGACCCTCCCGCCGGATGCGCTCGACGATGGCCTGTCGCAGCGGCAGGCAGTCTTCCTCGGGCGCGAACTCGTCCATCTCCGCCCTCATGGTAGGACAGGGGCTGGCAGCTGCCAATGAGCCGCCGCCATAATTGTCTGGGCATGGGACGCTCTCTTCTGCCGGTAGCCCTCGCCGCGCTCCTCGCAGCGCTGCTCACCGCCTGCAGGGGCAGGGACACGGTCATCCTGGCCACCACCACCAGCACCCAGGACTCGGGCCTGCTGGACGTGCTGGTGCCCATGTTCGAAAAGAAGACGGGCTACCGGTTGAAGGTGGTGGCCGTGGGCTCGGGGCAGGCGCTGGCCATGGGCCGCCGCGGGGACGCCGACGTCATCCTGGCCCACTCTCCCCGCGACGAGAAGCAGTTCATGGCCGAGGGGCACGGCAGCGATCGACGGCTGGTCATGCACAACGACTTCGTCATCGTCGGCCCGGCCGACGACCCGGCGGGCATCGCCGGCCAGGACCCGGTGCAGGCCCTACGCCGCATCGCCTCCAGGGGGAGCCTATTCGTCAGCCGCGGCGACGACTCGGGCACCCACAGGCTGGAGACGCAGCTTTGGCAGGCGGCGGGAGTGGCCCCTGCCGGCCAGCCCTGGTACCAGGAGAGCGGCCAAGGCATGGGGGCCACCCTGACCATCGCCGACCAGAAGGACGCCTACACCATTTGCGACCGGGCGACCTATCTGGCCCTGCAGCGCAGCCTGCGTCTGGCCGTGCTGGTGGAGGGTGACAGGAGGCTGTACAACGTCTATCACGTTATCCAGGTAAGCCCGCAGCGCCACCCAGGCGTCAACGCTGAGGGCGCCCGCGCCTTCGTGGAGTTCATGGTTGCGCCCGAAACGCAGGCCGTCATCGCCCGTTTCGGCGTGGACCGCTACGGCCAGCCTCTCTTCTACGCCGACGCCGGCCGCGACGAGCGAGAGCTCATCTCCTCGCCTTAGGGGGTGCCGGACATGGACCTGCTGTGGGACGGCATCCGCGGCGCCTTTCGGCTGCTGGTGGAGCTCGACCGGGAGGTGGCCCGCATCACGGCCCTGACCCTGGCCGTGTCGGGGCTCGCTACCCTCGTCAGCCTGGCGGTGGGTGTAGCGGTGGGCTCCTTCCTGGCCCTGACCTCGTTTCGGGGCCGTCGGCTCGTCCTGGCCCTGGTCAACACCGGCATGGGCCTGCCGCCGGTGGCGGTGGGGCTGCTGGTGGCCGTGCTGCTTTGGCGCAGCGGGCCTCTGGGCGCCCTGGGCCTCATATACACGCCGGCGGCCATGGTCATAGCCCAGGCCGTCATAGCCCTGCCCATCATCACCGGCTTCACGGCCGCTGCGCTCCAGTCCCTGAACCCGCGGCTGAGGCTGCAGTTGCTGGCCCTGGGCGCCTCTCGCTGGCAGGCGCTGTGGCTGCTGCTGCGCGAGGCGCGACTGCCCCTTCTGGCGGCGGTGATGGCAGGCTTCGGCGCCGCCATATCCGAGGTCGGCGCCTCCATGATGGTGGGGGGCAACATCGAGGGCCAGACGCGGGTGCTGACCACGGCTATCGTCCTGGAGACGGGCCGGGGCAACTTCGACGTGGCCATCGCCCTCTCGGTGCTGCTGCTGGCGCTAGTGTTCGCTGTGAACCTGGTGCTTACGCTGGTCCAGCAGAGGCGCTCGGCGTAGCGTGTCCGGGTTCCCTCTGGGTAGTCGGCACTGCCGCCCGCCTCA
>BEIA01000031.1 GCA_002898715.1 bacterium HR24
GTCAGCGCCGATCCCCTTCTGAAAGACGAGCACCGTCAGCCCGTAGGCCGCCCCTACCGACAAGAGGTTCATGACCACGGCCTTGGCCGGCACCACCACGGAGCGGAAGGCCAGCATCAGCAGCACGAAGCTGAGGCCGAGGACGAAGGCAAAGACGATAGGCGTGTAAGTGTCCACCAGGGCGAAGAAGTCGCGGCTGAAAGCCGGCTCCCCTCCCACCAGCACGCGTGCGTCCACGCCGGCGAAGGCCTGGGGGACGTAGCGCTGGCGCAGGTCGTCCACCACCCGCACCGCCTCTCTGCTGCCCGACTCGGCAGCTATGGGCACTGACAGCAACCCCAGGTCTCCCGCCTCGTTCACCGTCAGGGTCGTCGGCCCGAAGATGGGGTCTTGCGCCAGGAGGGCTTGCAGTCGTTCCACCGCCGCCCGCACCTGGGGCGATGACATGTCCCCGTCGATGACCACCTCGGCCGGGCCCACCAGCCCGCTCGGGAAGTCGCGGGCCAGGGCCTGAAAGCCCTGCTTTGAGGGCAGGTCGTCGGGCAGAGTGCTGACGCCGTTGAAGCCGGTCTCGATCTGGAAGTACGGGACGGCCAGGGCCAACAGTACCGCTGCCACCACGCCCAGCCCGAGAAGGGGGCGTCGCATCACGTTGCGGGCCACCGTGTCCCACAGGCCGCCGCGGCCGTCCTCGGCGCCGGCGAAGCGGGCCAGAAAGGGGACTCGCAAGGCGTTGACGCGGTCGCCCAAGAGGCCCAGCAGGGCCGGCACCAGAGTGAGGGAGGCCAGCACAGCTACCGCCACCACCAGTACCGAGCCCAGGGCCAGGCTACGGAAGATGGAGGTGGGGACGATGAGGAGGCCCGACATGGCGATGATGACCGTCAGGCCACTGAAGAGGACGGCGCGGCTGGCGCTGTCGCCGGTGGCGGCGATGGCCTCTACCCTGTCGAGTCCGCGCGCCCGCTCCTCGCGATAGCGAGAGATGATGAACAGACAGTAGTCTATGCCCACTGCCAGGCCCATCATGGTGATCATGTTGGTCACGAAGAAGGAGAGGGGAAAGGCCTGGCCGATAGCGGCCGCCAGCCCCACAGCGATGGCGATGGCCACCACGGCCAGCACGATGGGCATCACCGCTGCCACTACTGCCCCGAACACGAGCAGCAGCACCACCAGTGCGGCAGGGATGCCGATCCCCTCGGCCTTGCGGAGGTCGCTCTCCGCCACATGGCCGGAGTCCAGGGAGACGCTGGCCTGGCCAGTGTGCAGGACCCGGAAGCCCTGCTGGCCATCGGCCGCCTCCACCACGGCGCGTATGCGCTCCGCCTTCTCCTCCGCTCCGTCCATTCCCCCCTCCAGGGTGAGGACGACCAGCGCCGTATGCCGGTCGGCGGAGACGAGGGTCTCCCCGCCAGGCTGATAGTAGGCCATGGCATGGGCCACCACGTCGGGGCCGAGGACCACCAGGCGACCGTAAAGCCCTTCGACGAACGCGCGGAAGCCCGGATCGTCGGCGGTGAGGGACTCCGAGCGGACGACGACGACCTCTTGCAGTGGTTCGGGGCCGCGCAGGCGCTGCGCCAGCAGGTCTTCTGCCTGCTGGGATTCGGGGCGGTTGTTGAAGCTGGCCTCGTGGGTGAGGCCGCTGCCCAGGAGGGTGAAAGCGAGGGCCGCGGCCACCAGCAAGGCCGCGGCCCAGCCGCCAACGACCGTCCAGGGGTGGCTGGCGCACCAGCGTGCCAGCCTTCCGGGCGAAAATCGCATCCTCACGGTATCCCCCCAGCGTACTGGTTGTTAGAGGCCGTCAGCGGAGCAGGGGAACAGAGCGCGGTCTGCTGCCCGCCGGCTGCAGGGCCAGTTCCTGCCCGATAGCCGGGTCCAGCGTCAGGCCGATGCGGACGAGCGGGCGGGCGACAGGCGCGACCAGGGGGCCGGCGCGCCCCTCACGGCGGCGGTAGCGGCGGGCCTCGTCCTGCCTTTCGGCCACCAGGGCACGGGCCAGGTCTTCCAGCAACGGCGACTCGATCATAGCTATCGCTTCTCCTCTCCAGCCGTGCGATAAGGGGTCTGAGAGCCGTGCAAGGCGGCTTCTAGGAAGGTGGTGACGCCATCGATGTAGCGGTCCACGTCCTTTCCTCCACCCACGACCAAACACTCGTATGTCGCCTCGCGCATGACCCACTGGATGATGTGTGCCATCATCTCGGGGTCGAGGCGCAGGCCCTCCTGCTCGGCATGGCGGCGGATCACCTCCTGCAACCAGGCATGGAACCGCTGACGGGTTGCCGAGGCCTGGGCTTTACGGCACGCTTCGCTGTCCAGGGCTATCTCGACCTCGAACAGGCGCATCAGATCCAGGTTGTCGCGACAGTACAGAAACGCGGCCTCCACGGTGGGTCGCACCGATTCCACCAGGGGGCGGCCGGGCCGGTAGGCTGAGGCCACGGCCTCCATGAGGCCGCAGTGAAAGTCCTCGGCCAATTGGGCCGCGGCTGCCCGCTTGGAGGGAAAGTAGAGATAAAAGGTGCCCTGGGCCACCCCTGCCTCGGCCACGATTTCGGCGACGGTGGCGGCCTCGTAGCCCTTGCGGGCGAAGACGCGACGGGCCGCCGCCAGCAGGCTCCGGCGGCGGTCGGCGGGCAGGCGCAGCCGTGACATCCGGTGTAACTCTCGTCCTTACTGACTGACTGTCAGTCATTATGCTAACAGGGCCGCTGGCGGGGGTCAACCCCCTGGCGCCCGTCCGCAAAGGGGATTGCGCAGCGAGTTGCGACCGGCGGAACAGCCCGCCCTCTTCGCTCTGCGCTCGGCCGATATCGACCGGCGGTACTGGACCAGGACCGCTCGAATCCCTGCACCTGTCTTGAGCGAGACGAGCCCGCTCCCGGGGCCCGGTGTGGGGGCAATGGCTCTGGCGGCGGGCGGAGACCGGGGCCAACGAACGCGTTGGCGACGCGCACATGCTCCCGGCGCGGGGCTGCGGCTTTGACCCCTCCGCCGGCCGGCGCCTACAATCGACCTCGGGATGGGTAAAAAGGGGCCCAAGCCGCCGCCCGCAGGTCCCTTCCTGGCCCGGGACCCGCAGGCCCTGGCCAGGGCCGTGCGGCAGTTCAACTCCTGGCGCTTCTGGGACTGCCACGAGACCCTGGAAGAGGTCTGGCAGGACGAGGACACGGCCGCGGCCGACCTTTACCAGGGCATCATCAAGGCCGCGGCGGGCTTCCATCACCTGCTGCGACGGAACTATCGCGGCGCCACGCACCTGCTGGCCGGCGCCCTGGCGCTGTTGAGGCCCTTCCCCGACCGTTGCCTGGGCCTGGACGTGGCTGCCCTGCGTCAGGGCATCCATCGCTGCCTGCGAGAGCTGCGGGGCCTGGGCCCCGGCGGGATCGCCAGCTTCGACCTCTCCCTCATACCCACCATCGACTACCGACCGGAGGACGACCATGGGGCCGCGTGAAGGCACCGTGACGGTCAACGGCCTGCGTCTCCATTATCTGGAGTGGGCGGGCCCGGGGCCGGCCGTGGTCCTGCACCACGCTACCAGCCTCCATGCCTGGGTGTGGGAGCCCATCGCCCGCCACCTGGCGCGCCGGTGGCGGGTGGTGGCCTACGATGCCCGCGGCCACGGCGATTCGGACAGGCCGCCGCAGGGCTACGGCTGGGATGCGCTGGCTGCCGACCTTGCCTGTTTCATCGAGGCGCTGTCGCTCGCTCCGGCGGCGGTGGTGGGCCACTCCAGCGGCGGCACTGCTGCCCTGGCCTGCGCCGCACGCAGGCCAGAGCTGGTGTCGCGCATAGTAGCCCTGGAGCCGGTGCTCCTGCCGCCGCAGGTCGAGGGCCCGGAATGGCGGGAGCGCCACCAGCAATGGGTGCAGACGGCTCGCCGGCGCCGGACGGTGTGGCCCAGTCGCGAGGCGGCATTCCGTTACTTGCGGCGGCGCGAGGCCTACGCCCACTGGCGCGAGGACGTGCTGCGCCTGTACCTGGAGAAGGGCACCTTCCTCCGCCCCGATGGCCACGTGGAGCTGAAGATGTCGGGAGAACTGGAGGCCCAGGTATACGAGGGACGCGCCGCCCTGGACATCTGGCCGCTTTTGCCTGCCATTTCCTGCCCGGTGCTGCTCGTATGCAGCCAGAGTCCCAACCCTGGCCTGGAGTGGGGCATACGGGAGGCAGCGCGCCGGCTGGCGATGGCCCGGGTGGAGCAGGCGCCGGGCAGCCACTTCTTCCCTCAGGAGAGGCCAGAGGAGACGGCCAGCCTCGTCGAGTCCTTCCTGGGAGAGGGCTGATGGGCCAGTCCCGGCCGGTGCTGAAGGTGAAGCGGCTGCGTCCAGAGGCGCGCCTGCCCACCAGGGCTACCGATGGCTCGTCCGGCATGGACCTTTACGCCTGCCTGGACGGGGACCTGACCCTGGGCCCGGACCCGGTGCTGGTGCCCACGGGCATCGCCATCGAGCTGCCACCAGGCTACGAGGCGCAGGTGCGGCCGCGGTCCGGCCTCTCGGCCCAGGGGGTGGCCGTCGTCTTCGGGACGATCGATGCCGACTATCGCGGCGAAGTGCTGGTGACCATGCACACGGTAGGCACCCGTCCGCCCTACACCGTCCACCACGGCGACCGCATCGCTCAACTGGTGCTGGCGCGGGTGGTGACCCTGCCCCTGGTGGAGAGCGACACGCTCTCACCCACGGGCCGCGGGGCCGGCGGCCATGGCTCCACCGGCCGCTAAGGTCTAGCCGGGGCTGGGCGCTGGCGGAGGGCCTGCCAGCCGCGCCGGCAATGGCCACACCAGCTCTGCTGACAGATGGCGGGGCAGCGCGCGCTGCCCCGCCATCGGCACCGGGAAGCTCGTCTCACCACCAGAAAAGGTCGAACCGGTCGAGGTTCATGACCTTGTTCCAGGCCGCCACGAAGTCTCGTACGAACTTCTCCCGGTTGTCGTCCTGGGCGTAGAACTCCGCCTGGGCGCGTAGCTGGGCATTGGACCCGAAGACCAGGTCTACGCGGGTGGCAGTCCACTTGAGCCTGCCGGTGGCCCGGTCGTACCCCTCGTAGATCTGCGGGTTATCGGTGGGCCGCCATTCGACGCTCATGTCCAGCAGATTGACGAAGAAGTCGTTGGTGAGGACGCCCGGGCGCTCGGTGAATACGCCGTGGGGCGCACCGCAGTAGTTGGCGCCGAGCACCCTCAACCCGCCTACCAGCACGACCAGCTCCGGTACCGTCAGGGTAAGGAGGTGGGCCTTGTCGATGAGCACCCGCTCCGCAGGCAGCGTCTCGTAGCCAGGCTTCACATAGTTGCGGAAACCGTCCGCGATGGGCTCCAGGTAGTTGTAGAACTCGACCTCGGTCTGCTCCTGGCTGGCGTCCGTGCGGCCCGGATAGAAGGGGACCTCCACCTGGAAGCCGGCCCGCCTTGCCGCCTCTTCTACGGCGGCCACGCCGCCGAGGACGATCAGGTCGGCGAGGGAGACCCGCTTGTTGCCGGCCTGTGCCCGGTTGAACCGGGCCTGGATCTCTTCCAGGGTCCTCAGCACCTTGGCGAGCTGGGCCGGCTCGTTGACTTCCCAGTCCTTCTGGGGGGCCAGCCGAATACGGGCACCGTTGGCGCCGCCGCGCCTGTCCGAAGCCCGGAAGGTAGAGGCCGCGGACCAGGCAGTGTACACCAGCTCGCGGATGGTGAGTCCCGAGGCCAGTATCTGGCGCTTCAGCTCAGCGATATCGCTGCTGTCGATGAGCTCGTGGTCTACCGGTGGCAGGGGGTCCTGCCAGACGAAGTCCTCCTGGGGCACCTCCGGGCCGAGATAGCGCGACTTGGGCCCCATGTCGCGGTGGGTGAGCTTGAACCAGGCCCTGGCGAACGCGTCCGCGAAGGCGGCGGGGTCGTCGCGGAAGCGCCTGGCTATGGGGGCGTAGATGGGGTCCTCCCTGAGGGCCAGGTCGGTGGTGAGCATCACGGGCGCGTGCACCTTTTCGGGGTCGTGCGCGTCCGGCACCATGTCCTGAGGCTCGGGGTTCACGGCGACCCACTGCCAGGCCCCGCCCGGGCTCTTCTCCAGCCTCCACTCGTACTTGAACAGGAGTTCCAGGAACTTGTTGTCCCACCTGGTCGGCGTGGGAGTCCAGGCCCCCTCCAGGCCACTGGTGATGGTGTGGGGCCCCTTGCCGGTGCCGAAGCTGTTCTTCCAGCCGAGGCCCTGTTGTTCGAGGGGGGCGGCATCGGGCTCCGGGCCCAGGTGCTTCTTGGGGTCGGCCGCGCCGTGGGTCTTGCCGAAGGTGTGGCCACCGGCGATGAGCGCGACTGTGTCCACGTCGTCCATGCCCATGCGCGAGAAGATATCGCGTATGTCTCGCGCTGCGGCCAGGGGGTCGGGGTTGCCTCCGGGGCCCTCGGGGTTGACATAGATCAGCCCCATCTGGGTGGCGGCCAGTGGCTCCTGGAGCACTCGCTCGCCGTTGCCGCTGTACCGCTGGTCACCCAGCCACTCTATCTCCGGGCCCCAGTACGTGTCCTCCGGCGGCTCCCAGATGTCTACGCGCCCGGCGCCGAAGCCCAGGGTCTTGAAGCCCATGGACTCGAGGGCCACATTGCCGGCGAGCATGATAAGGTCGGCCCAGGAGATCTTGTTGCCGTACTTCTTTTTGATGGGCCAGAGGAGGCGGACTGCCTTATCGAGGCTGATATTGTCCGGCCAGCTCTTGCGCGGCGGGTAGCGTATGCTGCCGTCGAGCGCGCCGCCACGGCCATCGAAGATGCGGTAGGAGCCCGCGCTGTGCCAGGCCAGGCGGATCATGAGGGGGCCGTAATGGCCGTAGTCCGCCGGCCACCATTCCTGGGAGGTGGTCAGGAGGCGGCGCAAGTCCTCTTTGAGGGCGTAGTAGTCGAGTTCGGCGAAGGCCTTGGCGTAGTTGTACTCGGAGTCCGTGGGGGCCAGGGTGGGCGGGTTCTGGTAGAGGATCCTCAGGTTGAGCTCGTTCGGCCACCATACCCGGAGCATGTTACCCCCCAGGGTGGTGTGCCGGTAGTCGTACATGGGGGCCTGTTGCTTGGTGTCCTGGGCCATGGTTTCCCTCCTCCTCGGCACGCTCGGGGCCGACCGCAGCCGTGGCAGGCCCCGGGGCCGGCTTCCGCCGGCCGCCTATGACGATTCTATACAAGGACGGAGCGGTTCTACAATAGCTGCCGCCCGAGCGGCGGAGGCGGTGCCCACAAAGGGCGGCGCCGGGGGCAAGCGCCCCGGCGCCGCGGCCGCCCGCCGACCTGTACTGGCTACCGGATGGTCTCGGGGCGCCCGGCCTCGGGCTGCTCCCGCTCCGCCAACACCAACCCATACACCAGCCCGGCTATGAGGCCGCCGGCCAGCCCCAGCCAGTACATGGCGAAGTCGGCCCAGTAATTGGCCACAGCGGCGGTGGCGAAGACCCGGGCCACGTTCAGGGCCGACCCCGTCAGGGGGAAGGCCAGGAGCATGGCCACGAACACCACCAGCCCCACGGCCAGGCCGCCGAAGGCGCGCTGGCCCCTGCTGTCCACCAGGGTGGAGAGGAAGGTCAGCACGAGCAGGAAGGTCAGGACCGCCTCCAGGAAGCCGCCCGTGAACAGGGCCGCCCAGCTACCGTGGTAGCGATCGCCGAACACCAGGGCCGCCGACCGGGTGGCGTCGGGCACCATGCCCCGGTACACGAAGTTCAGCATCAGGGCGCCCAGGAGGCCGCCGGCCATCTGGCCCAGGATGTACAGCAGCCCCTCCACCGGCGGCAGGCGGCGGGCCGCCATGACGCCCAGAGTCACCGCAGGGTTGATGTGGCCGCCCGAGAAGGGATGGAAGACGGAGACGATGATGCCGTAGGCCAGAGCGGTGCCCAGGGCGATGGTCAGCAGGCCCACGCTGCCGTGGACGCGGTCAGCGATGTGGACCAGCAGGGAGCCGGCCAGGAAGACGAAGCTGAGGGTGCCGAGGAACTCGGCGAAGACGGGGCGCGCCGCCTCGGCCATCTCCCGCACGTTGGCGGGCACCCACGTCCAGGGCACTTCGCGCGTGCCCCAGCGCACCTTTATGGGTGGGAACAACACCGCCATACCCTATCACCTCCTCCGCAGGTCTTAGGGCCGGCGGGCGGCCGTCATCGGCTTTTTCGATGATCGACCTTTCTTGTTCCGATAATTAATCTACCGCGCGGCCGCCGAGGCTGTCAAGTCTGCCCGGAATGGCCAGCTTCTCGAGAAAAGGTGGCTATCCACCAGCCCCCAGCCGCTGCCGCACGGCGGCGGCCAGTTCGTGCGCCGGCAGGGAAGCGTCCAGGGACAGCCTCTCCCCGGCCGGCAACTCCTCCGGTGGCTCGAAGACCTCCTTCTGCCACAGGTAGACCTGCCAGTTGGCGTCGGAGGGGCCTGGCCCTGCCGCCTCGCGGCCGGAGAGGCGCTGCCGTACCAGATCGTCGCTGGCCCGCAGCTCTACGCACAGGAAGCGCACTCCCTCCTCCCGCGCCAGCCGTCGCGCCCGCTCCCGGTGTCGCCGGCGCAGGAAGGTGGCGTCCAGCACCGCCGTCCTCCCTTCCCGCAGGATGGCCCGGGCCCGGGAGAGCATCTCGCGATAGGTACGCTCGGTCATGGAGGGAGCATAGAGCCCCTTCTGCCACGGCGCGCGCGCCTCCTGCTCGGGGGCGAGGCCGGCCAGCTCCTTGCGCACCACGTCCGACGAGACCGTGGCCAGGCCCAGGGCCCGTGCCAGGGAGGACTTACCGGAGCCGGCGAGGCCGCAAGTGATGACCAGCGCCGGCCAGTCGCGGGCAGCATAGCGACAGGCCAGGTCGAAGTAGCGACGAGCCCGGGCCTCGGCCTCCCGCTTCTGCTCGGCCGGGACCTCGGGCTGGCGCAGCAAGAAGCCCTCTACCTTGCCCCGGACGGCTGCCCGGTAACAGCGGTAGAAGTCGAGGACGTGGGCGAGTCCCTCGTCGCCGCTGGCCCCCACGTAGCGGCGGACGAAGGCGTCGGCCAGGTCGGGGCGGCCGCGGAACTCCAGGTCCATGGCCAGGAAGGCCACATCCCCGGCCACGTCGGTGTAGCGCAGGCGGCGGCTGAACTCGATGCAGTCCATGATGCAGACGCCGCCGTCGGGCCAGATTGCGATGCTTTCGGAGCGCAGGTCGCCGTGACAGTCCCGTACCCTGCCCTCGGCGGCGCGCCTTCGCAGCAGGCCCCGCCGCCGACGGAGGAACCAGGAGACATATCCCCGCAGGAGGGAGTCCTGTTCGGGGGCGATGGTCTCGCCGATGAATTCCCGCCACTGCAGAAAGTTCTCCCGCCAGGCGTAGACGATGGCCCAGGTGCCGTAGCGGGCGATGTGGGGCCCCGTGGGGGAATCGGCGTGGGCCCGGGCCAGCCGCTCGGCGATGGCCTCCACGGTGGGGACTGCCGCCTCGCCGCGCTCCAGCAGGCGATGGAACATGCGCTCCTCGGGCACGCGACGCATCCTGACGGCGTACTCCACCGGCCGGCCCCGGCCACCCAGGCTCAGGCGGCCGTCCCGCTCACGAACGGCCACCACGTCGAGGTAGACATCGGCGCAGAAGCGGCGGTTGAGCAGCAGCTCCTGGCGGCAGTAGTAGCGGCGGCGGCCGAGGGTGGAGTAGTCGAGGAAGCCGAAGTCCACTGCCTTCTTGACCTTGTAGGCGTAGTCCCCGGCCAGAAAGACGTAGGATATATGGGTCTGGACCATCTCTACGCGGCCCACCGGGTGGGGATAGAAAGATGGGTCGAGAAAGGCGCGGACCGGAGCGGGAAGGGCCTCGGGCTGCATGCCGCCGCCCACTATAGCAGGCGGGCTCTTGTCACTCAAGGGCTTGATCTGCTAAAAAGGGGGCGCTCCAACCGTTCTGTGACAAGATGATTATCAATGGTCTTGACAAGATGACGACGGGTGCCTAGAATGGCACTGGCGACACTGCTACAGGAGGTGGTGGCCATGCAGGAGCGTCGACACTGCCCGCGCTGCGCCGGCCTCCTGTTCGTGGAGACCTTCCCCGGCTACGAGGCCGACTTGGTCTGTGTCCAGTGCGGCTATCGCTCGCCGCTGGAGGCCTTCTCCTTCTACAGTCGCGGCCGTGAGGGTGGCGGCCGCAAGCAGCCGGCCCGCCGCGCCGCCTGACGTCGACGTGGAGACCACCGCCGTCGTCACTTCCTTCCTGCTCCGACGGGGCCCGGGCGGGCCCCGTCTGCTTTTGCTGCGGCGTAGCGCGCGCGTGGGCACCTACCGGGGGCGCTGGGCGGGCATAAGCGGCTACCTGGAGGGGCCCGAGCCGCTGCGTCAGGCCCTGAGGGAGATCGAGGAAGAGGCGGGCCTCTCGCCCGAGGACGTGCGTCTCCTGCGCGCAGGCGAGCCGTTGCCGGTGCCCGACCCCGCCCTGGGACGGCGCTGGCTGGTGCACCCGTTCCTGTTCGAGCTGTTGCCCGGCAGGGCACTCCGCCTGGACTGGGAGCATACCTGCGCCCGCTGGGCCCGGCCGGAGACCGTTTTCCTTCTGCCGACCGTCCCGCGCCTGCCCGAAACGCTGCAACGGGTCTACCCCCTGGTGGGCGAAGGGGTGGAGGCGACAGCCCGCGCCCTGGCCCAGGACCGCCAGCGCGGCGCCCGCGAGCTGGCGGCAGCGGCCCTGGACCAGCTTGCCCTGGCGGCCGACCGTTCTCCAATGCGGCTGCGGGCCAGCGCCTGTTACCTGGCGCGGGCGCGGCCGGCCGTGCCGGCCATCGCCCTGGCCGTCGCTCACGCGTACGCCCGGGCCCGCTCCGTCCCCCACGCGGCCAGCGCCATCCAGGCCTTTCGGCAGGCCATGGGCGACGCCCTGCGCGAGGCAGCCGCCTGCGCTGCCGGCCAGCTCCCCTCCGGTGCCGTGCTCACCTACAGTCGCTCCTCCAGCGTAACGGCGGCCCTGCTCGCCCGCCGGCCGGCCCGGGTGCTCGTGAGCGAGGGCAGGCCCGGTCAGGAAGGGGTGGCCCTGGCCAGGGAGCTGACAGAGGCAGGCGTGCCGGTGACCCTCGCCGCCGACGTCGCCCTCCCGGCCCTGGTAGCGGAGGCAGAGGCCGTGGTGGTGGGGGCCGATGCCCTCCTGGCCGATGGCTCGTTCCTGAACAAGACGGGAACCTTCCCTCTGGCCCTGGCCGCCCGTCGCTTCGGCGTGCCCTTTTATGTGGTGGCCGAGACCTGGAAGGTACTGCCCCCGCGCGTGGCCCCGCTCGTCGAGGAATGGGAGCTCGATGTGCCGGCCATGGGTGGGGCGGGCGTAGGGGTCTCCTTCCGCCCCTTCGAGACCACGCCCGGGACGCTGGTCACCGCCTACCTCACCGAGGACGGCCCGTTGCCCCCGCGCGCCCTCCGTCCTTACTCGCTGCGGGCGCGCGAGGCCTGGCGCGCCCTCTTCGGCCGCCCCGCTGCCGATTTGGCCTAGCCTCCCGGCTGGGATAAACTGGGTATAAGCCGTTATGGTCGCCGAGGAGGCCGCCGCGTGTCCGACCTGGCTGGACTGCTGCGACGACTGGAAGACGCCAAAGGGGAGCTCTTGTCGTCGCTGGACGGGCTCGGTCCCGAGGAGTTCGGCTGGCAGCGCGACAGTCGCTCCATCCGCCGGGCCGTGGAGGAGACGGTCGACCGCTTCAACCTGTACTTCAGCCGCTATCTGGCCCGGGCGCTCGGCCTGCCGCCGCCCCCCTGCATCGTGCCCGCCCAGCTGGGCTCGGCGCGAGAGGCGGCCATAGCCGTGCAGATCGCTCACCGTCGTCTGGGCAACCTGCTCCACGACCTGCGGCCGGAAGACCTGTCCCGCACTGTCACCATCGAGGGCGAGGGGACGGTGGGTCTGGCCGCGTTGTTGGAACGGGCGGTGGAGCAGTACCGCCGCTGTCGCGACGAGGTGCTGACGCTGCGGCGCGCGCGGGAGGAGGCGTCCGGGTCGCCATGAAAGGGTCCCGCTGGCACCGGCAGGCCCTGGCGCGCCAGGTGCGGGTGCCCGACGAACAGATAGACCTGGCCCGTTGCGCCCTTCTCATCGCTTGCGAGGAGTACCCCGGCCTGGACGTGGACGCTTACCTCATTCTGCTGGACGAGCTGGCCTGTCGCTGTCGGCCCCACGTGCGGCCAGGCGCCGGGCCGTACCACATCATAGGCGCCATCAACCATGTGCTCTTCCAGCGGGAGGGGTTCCGGGGCAACCGCCGCGACTACTACGACCCCGAGAACTCGTACCTGAACCGCGTCCTGGAACGCCGCCTGGGAATCCCCATCACGCTGTCGCTGGTGTACATGGAGGTGGCGGCCAGGCTGGGCTTCCCGGTGGTGGGGGTCTCCCTCCCCGGCCACTTCGTGGTCAAGCATGTGGGGACGGAGGAGGAGATATACATCGACCCCTTCAACGATGGTGCCATCCTCAGCGTGGAGGAGTGCGAGGAGCGGGTGTGGGAGGCCACCGGCCGCTCCGACCTGTTCAGCCCCCACCAGCTGGCGGCCACGACCAGGCGCCAGATGCTGGTGCGCATGCTCCACAACCTGAAGGCCATCTACGTGGGGCGGGAGGACTACGCCCGCGCCCTGGGCATCATCGAACTGGCGCTGGCGGTGACGCCCTGGGACCTGGACCAGGTGCGCGACCGCGGCCTGGTGTGCTACCACCTGGGCCGCTACAGCGAGGCGATGGCCGACCTGGAGACCTATTTGCGCTACTGCGCCGACGCCCCCGACTCGCAGCGCATAGCCATGGTAGTGGACATGGCCAGGCAGCGTTTGGCGGCGGAGGGGCAGGGCGGGCCGTGAGGAACGGGCGTCCTCTCCTGATCGCCCACGCTTACGGCGACCGACGCGACCTGCTGGAGAAGGCCCTGGCTGCAGGTGTCGACGCCATCGAAGTCGACGCCTGGTTGCGGGGCGGCCGCCTCTGGGCTCGCCACGAGCGGCGCCTGGGGCCGCTCCCCGTCCTGTTCGACTGGCGCCGCTACGCCTACCACGGCCTCGGCCCCTGGGCGCTGCCCGTAGGCCGCGCCTACGTGCGCCTGGACGCCCGTCCGCTGCCCCTGGACGAAGTCCTGGCGACCATCGGCGGTCGTTGTCGCCTGCTCATCGACGTCAAGGGCGAGGGCGACCGTTCGTACGTGGCGGGCTACGTAGCTGCCCTGGAGCGACTGCTAGCCACGACCGGGCCCGGGCAGGCCATGCTCTGCGGCCAGGAGTGGCGGGTACTGGACGCGGCCCTGGGCGCCCTCCCCGGCCTGCCCGTGCGCTACAGCCTGGAAAGGCCGCAGCAGTGGGAAAGGCTGTGGCCGCGCCTGCGCTCGGGCTTTCGGCCCGACGGCCTCTGCCTCCACTGGGCCCTGGTCCAGGAGCAGCGGACATCGCTCCTGGCCGAGATGGGCCTGCCCTTCTACGTGTGGACGGTGGACGACCCGGCCCTGGCCTCCCGCGTGGTCGCCCTGGGGGCAGAGGGGATCATCACCAACCGCCTGGACCTGCTGGAGGCGCTCTCGCCCGCGGGCGATGGCTAGCGCGGTATCAGGTGGAGCGCCAGGGCCTTGAAGGAGGCCACCACCCGCGCGCCCGGGGCCAGGGACAGCTGCTCGGCGGAAGGGGCGGTAATATAGGCCACGAGCGGGAAGCCGCAGTCTAGGTCCACCCTGACCTGGGGCCCGGGGCCTACCGGGGCCAGCCGCACCACCGCCCCGGGCAGGCGGTTGCGCGCGCTGCCCGGCTCCTCGCCGCTGCCCAGGGGAGCGAGGACGATGTGCTCCGGCCTTATGCAGGCCCACACCTGTCCACGGGCGGCGTCGCTGGCAGGCGCCCATAAGAGGTGGGGCCCCACCCTCACCTGGGCCAGACCTTCCTCCCGTGACACCACTTCGCCGGGCAGGACGTTCTCCACACCCAGGAAGAGGGCCACCTCCGGGTCGATGGGCTGCGAGAACACCGCCTCGGGCGCTCCTACCTGACGCAAGCGTCCGCCCATGAGCACGGCCACCCGGTCGCCGAGGCGTAGGGCGTCGGCGCGGTCGTGGGTCACCAGCACGGCAGTGGTCGCCGTCTCGCGCAGGAGGGCGTCGAGCTCGTCGGTCAGCTCGCGCCGCATCGGAGGGTCGAGGGAGGCGAAGGGCTCGTCCAGCAGCAGGACCTCGGGCGCCAGGGCGAGAGCGCGCGCCAGACTGGCCCGCTGGGCCTCCCCACCCGACAGGTGACGGGGCGAACGGCTGGCCAGGTGGGCGATCCGCAGGCGCTCCAGCCAGTACCGGGCGCGGCGACGCTGCTCCTGCCGGGGGAGCCCGCGCAGGGCGAGGCCGAGGCGGACATTGGCCTCCACCGACATATCGAGGAGGAGGGGCTCCTGAAAGACCACGGCCATGCGGCGACGGTAGGGCAGCAGGTCACCCGCCACCGGCAGGCCCTCCCACAGCACCTGACCGCGGCTGGGGCGCTCGAGGAGGCCGAGGACGCGCAGGAGGGTGCTCTTGCCGGCGCCGTTGGGCCCCAGCACGGCGAGCACCTCGCCCGGCAGCACGTCCAGCGAAGGCACTTCCAGGAGTATGCGACCGCCCCGCTCCAGGGAGACGTCGCGGAGGGACAGCTTGGGACGGGGAGGGGGCGCCGCTCGCTGCTCGCCCACGGCGATACCCATTAGGCGCCGGCTCGTGGCGGCTGTCAAGGAGAGGTTCGACCGTCCACCGGCGGCGGCTGGTGCCCCCGGCCGCCCCTTCAGTCCGGCCTTCGCCTTCGTGAGAGAAGGCTCCACGTCTTGACGGCCGCATGCGCGGCCTGCTATAGTGGCGCGATGATTGATACGAGGTATCACTGATGCCGGCCCTGGAGGCGATCGAGGGGGCACTGGAGGCGCGGGGCTACCGGGTGACGCCCGCCCGCCGCGCCGTGCTGCAGGCCATCCTCAGCCGGCCTGAGCACTTCACGGCCGAGGAGGTGATGCGGCGTGCCCGGGCTGGGCGGGCCACCGTCTTCCGAACGGTGAGGCTGCTGTGCGAGCTGGGCCTCCTCTGCCGCGTCCTGCTGGAGGACGGTCGCCTGCACTACCGCCTGCTGGGCCCCAGGCGGCACCACCATCACCTGGTGTGCGTGGAGTGCGGCCGCGTCCAGGACCTAGAGGAATGCGCCGTAGGCGGCCTGGTGCGTGAGCTGGCCAGCGCTACCGGGTACGAGATCCAGGGCCACTGGCTGGAGTTCTACGGCCGGTGCCTGTCATGCCGCGAGCCTGACCAAGGAGGTGTTCGGTGAACGTTTTCTCTTTGCCTCGACTGATACTCGGTCTCACTGCGCTCGCCGTGTTCGCCCTCGCCTGTGCCCAGGACGAAGATGGTCGCCCACTGGTGCTGACCACCACACCTATCCTGGCCGACCTGGTCGGGCAGGTGGCGGGCGACGACCTGGGGGTGGAATCTCTGGTGCCCGCCGACGCCGACCCGCATACCTTCGACATCACTCCCTCTCAGGCCCGCCGCATTGGCCAGGCGCGGCTGGTCTTCGCCAACGGCCTGGGGCTGGAGCGCCCCCTCATGGAGGCCGTGGAAAAGAACAAGGCCCCCGCTGCTCGGGTGGTGGAGCTCGCGCCCAGGGCCGCCCAGAGGCTCGGCCTGGCCATCGAGCCCTCGGCCGGAGAAGAGCACGACCACGAAGGTGGGGCCACCAACCCCCACCTCTGGCTGGACCCACGCATCGCCGTCGAATACGTGGCCGTCATCGCTGAGGAGCTCGCCACCCTCGACCCGACGGGCGCCCAGGGCTACCGTCAGCGCGCCCAGTCCTACACCGATCAGGTGCGGCAGGCCGACAGCGAGGTGGCGCAACAGGTGGCCGCCCTGCCGCCGGAGCGTCGCAAGCTGGTGGCCACCCACGCCGCCTTCTACTGGCTGGCCCGTCGCTACGGGCTGGAGGAGGTGGGCTACCTGGTGACCAACCCCGAGGCGGAGCCCAGCGCCGCCGAGGTGGCCGCCCTGCGCCAGCGTATCCTGGAGGAGAGGGTGCCGGCCGTGTTCACCGAGCCGCAGCTGGAGGGCCCCGACCGCCTGCTGGCCCGCCTGGCCCGCGACCTGGGCCTACCCGTCTGCACCCTCTACTCCGACAGCCTGGACGACCGCGTGCGGTCGTATCTCGACCTGCTGCAGCACAACGGCCGCGAGCTGGTCCGCTGCCTGGGAGGAACCTGATGGCCGAGGGCGAGCCTATGGCCCTGGAGGTGCGCGACCTCTGGACGGGCTACAATGGTGGGCCCGTGCTGGAGGGCGTCACCTTCGCCATCGAGAAGGGGTGCCTGGCCGGGCTGGTGGGGCCCAACGGCTCGGGCAAGAGCACGCTCCTGCGGACCATCCTCGGGCTGCAGATGCCCTGGCGGGGGCAGGTGCTGGTCTTCGGCGCCCCGGCCGACCGCCGCCGCCTGGGCTACATGCCCCAGTCCGAGGCTGTGGACTGGGCCTTCCCCATCACCGTGTTCGAGGTGGCCCTCATGGGCCGCTACGGGGTGCTGGGGCCCCTGCGCCGCCCCGGCCGGCGCGACAGGGATGTGGCCTGGCGGGCACTGGAAAGGGTGGGCATGGCCGACAAGGCACGCCGGCGCATCCAGGAGCTCTCGGGAGGCGAGCAGCGGCGCACCCTCATCGCCCGTGCCCTGGCCCAGGAGGTAGACCTGCTGCTCCTGGACGAGCCCTTCGCTGGCCTCGATGCCCCCGTACAGCACGACCTGCTCCACCTCTTCCAGGAGCTGGCCGCCGAGGGCAAGACCCTGCTGGTGGCCACACATGACCTGACCTGTGTGGCGACCCACTTCGACCACGCCGTGTTCCTCAACCGGCGGGTGGTGGCCTTCGGGCCTCTGCGCGAGGTGCTGCGGGAAGACGTGCTCCAGGAGACCTACCAGCGCCACCTGCTGCTGGTGCGCGAGGAGGGCAGGCTGTATGCTGACCATCCTTGAGCCGCTGTGGGAGCCCTGGACGCTGGAGTTCATGCAGCGTGCTCTTCTGGCAGCCTGCCTGGCCTCGGTGGTGGCGGCAGTGGTGGGGTGCTACGTGGTCCTGCGGGGAATGGCCTTTCTGGGCGACGCCATACCTCATGCTACCTTCAGCGGCGTGGCAGCCGCCTTCCTGCTCGGCGGGAGCCTGTACCTCGGCGGTACGGTGGCCGCGCTGGTCACGGCGCTCCTCATTGGCCTGCTGGGGCGTCGAGGCGCCCTCAAGCACGACACGGCCGTAGGCATCGTGTTCGTGGCCGCCTTTGCCCTGGGCATCCTGCTGGCCAGCCGCCGCAGCACGTACACCGTGGACCTGTTCGCCTTCGTCTTCGGCAACGTACTGGCCGTGGGCTGGGGCGATATCTGGCTCATGGCCGGCGTCGGCGCGCTGGTGCTCGCCTTGGTGTTCCTGTTCTGGAAGGAACTGCTCATCGTCAGCTATGACCCCACCATGGCCAGCGCCCTGGGAGTGCCCGTAGAGCGGGTGCAGATGGGCCTGCTGGCGCTGGTGGCCCTGACCGCCGTCATCGCTCTCAAGGCGGTGGGCGTAGTCCTGGTGGCGGCCCTGTTGGTGACGCCCGCCGCCACCGGGCAACTGGTGGCCCGCAGCCTGGCGGGGATGATGGCCTCAGCGGTGTCAGTGGGCCTGGTTTCAGCCTTGGCCGGCCTTTACGTTGCCTACTATGCCGATGTGTCCCCCAGCGCTGCCATCGTCCTGTCGGCCACGGCCCTGTTTGCCCTGGCCTTCGTCGCCACCAAACTGCGGGCGCGGGCCGCTGCCCGTCGTGCCCTTCCCGAGCGGGCCCCGGCCCCT
>BEIA01000032.1 GCA_002898715.1 bacterium HR24
TGGGGCCGAAATGGGCGACGCCACCTACGAGGAGGTCGAGGCCATCTTCAGTCCCCGTTCCATCGCCGTAGTGGGGGCATCGGCCAACCGCGACACCCCTGGCCACGACTACGTGCTGTCGCTGCTCCAGTACGGCTACCGGGGGCAGATATACCCCGTCAATCCCCGACTGGAGGAGCTGCTGGGCCTGCCGGCGTACCCCAGCCTGCGGGCGGTGCCCGGGCCTGTGGACTACGTCGTCTCCTGCGTGCCCAACACAGCGGTCCTGGACCTGGTCGAGCAGTGCATCGAGAAGGGCGCACGTGCCCTGCAGCTCTTTACCGCCCGCTTCAGCGAGACGGGGCGCGAGGAAGGGAGGCGCCTGGAGCGTGAGTTGCTGGAGCGGGCGCGTCGGGGCGGCCTGCGCATCATCGGCCCCAACTGCATGGGCCTGCACCACTCCCGGCTGGGCATAGCCTTCCGGCCAGACATGGCCTCCCCGCCCGGGCCGGTGGGCTTCCTCTCCCAGAGCGGCAACCTGCTGTTCGAGCTCAACTACCGCGGTGTGCCGCGGGGCATCCGCTTCAGCAAGGCCATCAGCTACGGCAACGGGATCGACCTGGACGAGAGCGACTTCCTGCGCTACTTCGCCCGTGACCCCGAGACGCGGGTCATCGGCGCCTATATAGAGGGGGTGAGGGACGGGCGGCGCTTCCTCGCTGCCCTGAGCGAGGCCGCCCGCGCCAAGCCTACGGTGGTGCTCAAGGGCGGGCGCACCCGCGGCGGCGGCCGGACGGCTGCCTCCCACACGGCAGCGCTGGCCGGTCGTCGCGAGGTCTGGGAGGCGGCGGTGCGGCAGGCGGGTGCGCTGGCCGTCGCCACCCTCGACGATTTGATGGACCTGCTGGTGGCCCTGGCCTACATGCGGCCCGGCGGCGGGCGCAGGGTGGGCATCGTCGGCGGGGGAGGTGGCCGGTCGGTGCTGGCCGCTGACCAGTGCGAGGAGGCAGGGCTGGAGACGCCGCCGCTTTCGGAGCGCATCGAGGCCCACATCGCCAGCAAGGCCCCCGACCTGGCTGGCTGGGTAACCAACCCGGTGGACCAGTCCATCCTGGCCGGCTCGGGCGTGGGTGGCACAGAGATACTGGCCCTCATGAACGAGGACCCATCTTACGACGCCCTCATCGCCATCCTGGGGGAGCCGTGGGCGCTGGGCCGGCCCAACGCCGAACAAGTGCTGCGCAGGGTGGCCCAGCGCTTCGCAGAGGTGGGGCAGGTGGCCCGCAAGCCGCTGGCGGTGGTGCTCAACCCGCCCGACTACGAGCAGGAGTGGCAGTGGCGGCTGCTGACCGAACTGCGCTCGCAGATGGTCGCGGCCGGCCTGGCCCTCTTCCCCTCGGTGGAGAGGGCCATCTGGGCACTTTCGGTGGTTCTGCCTTACTGGCAGCGGCGCAGTCAGGAGTGAGGCCGCCGGCGACGCCTCACACCTCCCGCAGCAGCCCCTCTAGCGCTGGCGTCTCCCGGTCGCGGGGGCGGTAGGAGGGGTCGGGATAGCCTACCTCCACCAGGAAGGCAGGTTCCCAGTCCCGGGGCAGGCCCAGGGCTGCCCTCACCTCTTCCTGGCAGTAGAGGGGGGCGCCCAGCAGGCAGGAGCCCAGACCGCGGGCGTGGGCGGCGAGCATGAGGTTCTGCAGGGCAGCGCCCAGGCTCTGTACGAACATGTCCCGCTCGGCCCGACGGCGCCGCTCGTCCGGCCAGGGACGAGCGGCGGAGAGGTCTACACAGGCCAGCAGCAGAGCCGGGGCCGCCATGAGCCGGCGACGGGAGCGCGACAGCAGGCGCTCGACCTCGGCCGGCGCGATGCCATCGGCCAGGAGGTCGCGGCGCCAGGCACCGCCCATGGCCTCCCCCAGGGCCTCGCGGGCCCTGGAGGACAGGGCGACGAACCGCCAGGGCTGGCTATGGTGGGGGGCGGGGGCGCAGGCCGCCAGGGACACTAGCTCCCGCAGAAGCGACGGCGGGACCGGCCGGGGCAGGAAGCGGCGTACGGAGCGGCGGCCGAGGATGGCCTCGTCCAGGGCCAGGGCCACGGAGCGGCTCACGCGCCGCCCTCCTGGCCCGCGCCCAGTCGCCCGGGCAGGGACAGGTCCTGCAGCAGCCGCTTGGTGTTCTCGGCTCCCGGGGCCTGGGGCACCCGCAGGAGGTCCTGGGGGCTGTCGATGTCGGTGGTCAGCTCCTCGCGGCGGACGACTGTGGTGGGCACCGCCCTGGCCACCGCCTCCCGCCGGTGGGCGGTGAAGCTCTTGGGCCCGAAACGGAAGGGAATGGCATCGGGGGGCCGCAGGGCCAGGACGTTGGTGCCACCCTCAGCCGAGGGCACTATGGCCACCCCCCGGGGGGAGGGCAGGGAGGCCAGCACCGCCTCCACCGCCGCCGCAGTGATAGTGGGAAGGTCGCCCGGCACCACCAGGATGGTGTCGGCACCCTCCTTGGCCAGCAACGAAGCGCCGTAGCTCAGGGCAGCGTTGATGCCCCGCACCTGGGGCGGCTCGGGCAGGGGCCGAGCGCGCAGACGCTCCGCCTCCTTCAGCACCGCCTTGTCGGGGCTGATGATGGCAATATAGGCGATGGAGGCGGCACCCAGCAGCGCCGTCACCACGTCGGCCAGCATGGCCAGGGCCAGTCTGCGCCTCTCCTCCGAAGTGAGGACGGCCGCCAGCCTGCCCTTCGCTTCCGAAAGGGCCTTCACCGGGACCAGGGCCGCGATCACACTTCCACCCCCAACGACGCCAGCACCACGCGGGCCAATGTCTCCTTCTTGTCCATCGAGGACATTATCGTATCCGTCACCACAGCGTCCAACCCCAGGGCCTCCACTCGGGAGGCCAGGAGAGAGTCCTGCCGGTCAAGCACCATCACGTCCAGAAAGTCGGCGTAGAGACGGGCCACGCCCACCGGGCTCACCTCCATCCCCAGGTCGCGCATGATGCGGTCGGCGGGGCCCTTGAGGGTCGCTCCGCCCACGATGGGGCTGACGGCCCCCACCCGGGCCGCAGTCGAGGACAGCGCCTCCCGTATCCCGGGCACGGCCAGGATGGGGCCGATGCTGAGGAGGGGATTCGACGGCGAGACGATGATGGCCCTCGCCCGCTGGATGGCCTCCAGCACACCAGGGGCAGGCCGGGCAGCTTCTGCACCCTGATAGACCAGCTCCCGCACCGGCACCTCGGCCCGGCGCCGGACGAAGTACTCCTGGAATTCCAGCAACCCCTCGTCGGTGCGGATGCGGGTGCGCAGGGGCGACTCGGTGGCGGGCAGCACGGTGCAGGCCAGGCCGAAGGCGCGGGCGATGCTGGCGGTGGCCTCGGCCAGGCCCGCCCCCCCGCGCAGCAGGTTGGTGCGGTGCAGGCAGGTGGCCAGGTCACGGTCGCCCAGCCGGAACCAGGTCTCGTAGCCGAAGCGGGCCAGCGCGTCCACCACCGCGAAGGTATCGCCGCGGATACCGAAGGTGCGCTCCTCGTCGGCCACCCCCGCCAGGTGATAGATGACCATGTCGATGTCCGGCGAGACGTGCAGGCCGTACATCTCGCAGTCGTCGCCCACGTTGGAGACGATGGTCACCTGCTCCGGCGGCACGACCCTGACCAGCCCCTGCAAGAAGCGGGCCGCCCCCGTCCCCCCGGCCAAGACGACGATCACTGGGCCACCTCCACCACCGTGACGCCTTCGCCGCCCTCTCTGGGCTCGGCAGGGCGGTAGGACTTGACCAGGGGATGGGACGAGAGCAATTCGCGCACGGCCCGGCGGAGGGTGCCGGAGCCCTTGCCATGGACGATGCGCACGTGGCGGAGACCGGCACGGAAGGCGGCGTCCAGGTGCTCCTCCACCAGAGGCAGGGCCTCGTCCAGGGTCATGCCCCGGACCTCGATCTGGTCGCGGGCCTGGGCAGGAGGCGGCGGCACCGAGGCCGAAGGCCCGAGGGCTGTCGCCGGCCTCTCCGCCCGCGCCACCTCGGCCAGGGGCACGCGGGCACGCAGGGAGCCCAGGCGGACCTCCAGCTCGCCCTCTTCGTCGGGGCCCGCCAGTACCTCCCCCGGCTCCGAGACCCCCCGCAGCCAGACCCGGTCGCCGGGACGCACCTGGCCCAGGGGCAGGGCGGGCGGACGCGCCTCCTCGGCCAGCGCCTGCTCCTGGCCTGCCACCTGCTGCAGGAGGCGACGGGCCTGCTCCAGCGAGCGGCGGCCGCGGGCCGAGCGCTCCGCCCGCTCCACGGCCTTCTCGGCCTGGTGCAGGCGACGGCGGGCACGGGCCAGCTCCTCCTCTAGGCGCTGGCGCGCCCGCTCCAGGGATAGACGCCGCTCGCGCTCCAGGGCAGCGAGCCTGCGCTCCAGCTCGTCGCGCAGTGCCTCGGCCTGGCGGCGGGCCTCCTCTAGGGCACGACGCTCGGCAGCAGCCCGCTGCCGCTCCTGTTGCAGGTCGAGGAGGAGCCTCTCCACCTCCAGGTGGCCCGGTGAGAGGGCGCGACGTGCCTCCTCCAGGATGTCGTCGGGCAGCCCGAGTCGCTGGGCGATGTGCAGGGCGTTGGACTGCCCGGGCACGCCGATGCGCAGGTGGTAGGTGGGGGCCAGCGTATCGGGGTCGAACTCCACCGAGGCGTTCATCATGCCCGGCGTATCGTGGGCAAGGGCCTTCAGCTCGCCGTGGTGAGTGGTGGCCACCGTGAGGCAGCCCCGCGCCAGCAGGTGCAACAGCAGGGCGCGGGCCAGGGCCGCACCCTCGGTGGGGTCGGTGCCAGCGCCTAGTTCGTCCAGCAGCACCAGACTGCGGGCGGTGGCGCGGTGCAGGATGTCGACGATGTTGCGCAGGTGGGAGCTGAAGGTGGACAGCGACTGTTCGATGCTCTGCTCGTCCCCGATATCGGCGTAGATGCCGTCGAAGACGGGGAGGGCCGAGCCCTCTTCGGCGGGCACGGGCAGCCCGGCCTGGGCCATCAGGCAGAGAAGTCCCGCCGTCTTCAGGGCCACCGTCTTGCCGCCGGTGTTAGGCCCGGTGATGAGCAGCACCGTAAAGCCCTCGTCCGGCCCCAGCCACAGGGAAATGGGCACCACGTTCCCCTTGAGTAACGGGTGGCGGGCCTGGACGAGGCGCAATCGCGAGGGCTCGGGCAGGAGCCAGGGCTGGTCGGGGCCTTCCAGGGGCAGGGGGCAGCGCAGATCGTCGCCCAGCCGCGCCTTGGCCAGGGCCACATCGAGGCGGGCCAGGGCCTCCACGGCCCGCCGGATAGCCACCGCCCGCTCCCCCACCAGGCCTGAGAGGCGCCGCAGCACGCGCTCCACCTCTCGCTGTTCCTCCAGTTGCAGCTCCCGCCAGCGGTTGGCCTCCTCTACCACCTCCAGAGGCTCAACGAAGACGGTGGCGCCCGATGCCGACACGTCGTGCACGATGCCGGGCAGCATGTGCCGCATCTCGGCGCGGACGGGCAGCACGTAGCGGCCCTCGCGCATGGTGACCAGCGGCTCCTGCAGGGCCTGTCGGCCCGTCTGCGAGGAGACGATGCGCTCCAGGTGGGCGACCAGGCGGTCGTGGGCGCGGCGCACCTCCCGCCTGAGCTCGCCCAGCACTGGGCTGGCATCGTCGGTGACCTCGCCCCGGCGGTCGATGCAGCGTCCTATCTCCTGCAGGAGGGGCGAGGGATCGGCGATACGGTCGGCCAGGGCGGCGAGGGTGGGCATCTGCTGGCGATGGCTACCCACCAGGCCCCGGACCTGGCGCGCTAGCTGCAGCGTGTCGGCTATCTTCAGCAGTTCACCGGGCTGAAGGACATGCCCCTTCGCCGCCTGGCGGGCCAGCTCCCGCACGTCACGGGCCGATGCCAGGGCGAGGCCGGGACGCAGGGAAAGGAGCTTGCGCGCCTCGGCCGTCTCGCGCTGGCGGCGCAGCACCTCCTGATAGTCGGTGGAGGGCTGAAGGCGACGGGCCAGCTCGCGGCCCAGGGAGAAAGTGCACAGGGCCTCCAGCCTGGCCAGCACCTTATCGAACTCGAGGGTCTGCAGGTACTTGGGAGTCAAGGTCAGGTCAGCCTGATGACAGTGAAGCGGAAGAGCTCCACGTCTTCGTCGTCGGGGTCGATGCCGGCCTTGGCCTTGGCGATGGCCAGTTGCTGCTCCACCGTCTCCACGCCCTCGATGTCCGGTAGCAGCAGCCCTTGCCGCAGCCCCTTCTTGACGACGACCCCGTAGCGTTTGGGATCCAGGGCCTCGGGCCCGGACACCCGCTCCGGCGGCGATAGGACGTCCACCGAGTATACCAGCCCGTCCAGCTCCTCTGGGGCGATGGGCGGAAAGCGTGGGTCGTCGGTGGCGCTCTCGATGGCGTAGGCCACCACCTCTTCGGCCAGGCCCGGACGCGTGGGGTAGATCGAGCCGATGCAGCCCCGCAGCCGTCCCTCGGCGGTCTTGATGGAGACGAAGACACCCGACCGGCGGGGGAGCCCGGCCAGGGCCTCCTCGGGCAGTCGGGGCTCCAGCACCTCGCCGCGGGCCACGTAGGCCTCCACCGCCTCCTTGGCCAGCCGCGCCAGGGGATGCGCCGGGGCGCGCGCCGCGGTGCGCGGCAGACCGTCTTCGAGGCCCGTGGCCTCGCCCAGCACCTCTACCGAGGCCACCATGTAGCCCACGCCCCAGGGCCCTTCGTGCGAGAGGACGCGGGGCCGGACGCGCAGCCCATCCAGGGCACCCATGAGCACGCTCAGCGAGGGAACCGCGTCGTCGCCGGCCCGCTCGCGGAAGTCCAGGGGCATGGTCAGCACGGCCTCCACGTCCCACCCGGCCACCGCCTCCTCCAGGCGCCGGTCCAGCTCCGGCCCGGCAGGGTCGAAGCCATAGGGGCCCTCGGGCGACAGGCGGTGGGAGAGGTCGGCACTGGCGACGACGACGGCCCGCCTGCCCAGACGGTCGATGGCCGCCCGCAGCGCCTGCCCCAGCCGAAAGTGCTCCTGCGGCGACAGGAAGGAGATGTTCAGGACCACCAGGCGGGAGCCCTCGAGGCCCGAGCGCAGGTAATAGAGGGGGACGGTGGCCGACCAGTCCAGGTCCCAGCGCGAGACGACGCGCAGGGGTACGCCCCGGGCCGATGCCTCATGGCGCACGGCCGAGACCGCCTCCCTGTCCACCGGGAAAGAGAGCTGGACCTGGGGCGCACCCCACTGGGCGAAGTCGCCCTCGGCGCGGTCGGCGTCCAGCAGGGTGAAGGCGGCCGGGTGCAGGGGGCCGTGGACGGCCACCAGCACCGCCAGCTCGGGCCGGTGGCTGGCCAGCATGGAGGCTACCTGGCCCAGCGCATCGAGGGTGCGCTGGACCTCCCGCTCCCTTCCCCGCCCCACCTCGGGGACGATGACGGGAGGATGGGGCGAAATGCAGGCGTAGACGATGGGCATGGCCGCCGCTTCCGGCATCCCATTATACGGCGGCCGCGGCGAGGGCAGCCTTCAGCGCCGCCACCAGCGCGGCGTCGTCGCGGGGGTCGACGGTGCGGGGGTCCAAGAGCAGCGCGTCGGCCTCGATGCGCCCCACCACCGGCGGTTCGCCCAGGCGAAGGCGTCGGGCTACCTCCACTAGCCAGGCGCCATCTCCTGCGACGGCCAGCACCCGCGTCGGCACCCCTTCCTCGGGCAGGCTGCCGCCGCCCACCATGGAGCGCGAGGGCCGCACCTGGGCGGGCGATCCCAGGGCCCGCGCCCACCGGCGGGCCCGCCGCTCCACCTCCCGCAGGGGCATGGCTATCATCCGCCACACGGGGACCTTCTCCAGCGCCTCGCCCCGCAGGTAGTGGAGGAGCGTCGCCTGCAGGGCGGCTATGCTGGCCTTGTCCAGCCGCACCGCCCGCGCCAGCGGGTGCCGTCGCAGCCGCTCCACCAGGTCGCGCCGGCCCAGGACGATGCCCGCCTGGGGGCCGCCCAGGAGCTTGTCGCCCGAGAAGCAGACCAGATCGGCCCCCTCGCCCAGGGAGTCCTGGGGACGCGGCTCATAGGCCAGGCCGAAGCGGGTGGTGTCAAGCAGGCAGCCAGAGCCCAGGTCGTCGATGACGACGAGGCCGCGGGCGTGGGCCAGCTCCGCCATCTCCCTCAAGGGGACGCTGTGCGTGAAGCCCACGATGCGGAAGTTGCTGGTATGGACCCTGAGGAGGGCGGCCGTCTCCGGGCCGATGGCCTCCTCGTAGTCGCGCAGGTAGGTGCGGTTGGTGGTGCCTACCTCTACCAGCCGCGCCCCCGACTGGCGCAGGATGTCGGGTATGCGAAAGCCGCCGCCGATCTCGACCGCCTGGCCGCGGGAGACCACCACCTCTCTGCCCTGGCAGAGGGCGGTCAGGGCCAGCAACACGGCGGCGGCGTTGTTGTTGACCACCAGGGCTGCTTCGGCGCCGGTGAGGCGGCACAGTAGGGACTCCAGGTGCACATGGCGGGAGCCTCTCTCGCCCGCCTCCAGGTCGAACTCCAGGTTGGAATAGCCCCTGGCCACCGCCTCCATGGCGGCGATGGCCTCCTCCGACAGGGGCGCCCGGCCCAGGTTGGTGTGGACGATTACGCCGGTGGCGTTGATGACCGGCCGCAGGGACGGGCGCAGGACGGCCTGGGCGCGGTGCAGGACGGCCTCGGCCAGTTGCTCCTGGCTGGGTGCGGGCCTCCCCTGGGCGACGGCAGCGCGGGCCTCGGCCAGCACCTCGCGGGCCAGCTGGGCCACCACCTGCGGTGGGGCGTCGCCGCGGAGGGGCCGCAGGCGCGGATCGGAGGCCAGGCGGTCGACGCTGGGCAGGGCGCGGAAGGGGCTCTCGGCGGGCATGGTCCGGCGCAGGCCATTGTAGCATGCCACGTCCGCCTGCTCGCGCCCCCATGGCCCTGGATTGCTCTTGGCCAGGGGACGTGCTCTATACTTGGCATAGACCGTCCGGGGTAGGGCCATGAAAGAAGTGCCTGCCGACCTACAGGAGGAGCTGACCATCGCCACCACCCCCGAGATGGGCACCACCCACTTGGGGCCGGGGCGCTCTTTCTACTCCACCCCCTCGCTGGTGGGGCACATCGAGGCCCTCTGCCTGCGCATGCTCTCCCGTTTCCTCGACGAGGGCGAGAACTCGGTGGGCTATCGGGTGGAGGTCAAGCACCTGGCGCCTACGCCCATCGGTCAGAGGGTGACCATCCGCGGCCGCCTGGTCGAAGCTGACGGCCGCCGCTTCGTCTTCACCGTCGAGGCCTACAACGAGGGAGGCGTCAAGATCGCCGAGGGCCTGCACGAGCGCCGCGTCATCGACGTCTCCCGCTTCGTGGAGAGGGCGGCCAGCCCCCGGTAAGCGACGGCCATGCCTGCCCTCCCCAGCCTGGACAGACTGCCCCGAGGCCACCGCTTCGCGCCCGCCACCTACGACCTGTCCCACGACTGGGTCGACGCCTACCTGGCTGCCGTGAGGGACGCCACCACGCCCTCGCTGGCACCCGAGACGGTGCCGCCGGTGGCCGTGCTCGCGCTGGCCGTCCGCGCCCTGCTGGAGCAGGCCCACCTGCCCGAGGGCAGCCTGCACCTGTCCCAGGAGCTGTCCTGCCACCGGGCGGCCCGCCGCGGCGAGAGGGTGACGGCCGAGGCGACCATCGTCAGCCGGGGCGAGCGGGCTGGCTGGCTACTGCTGGGCATCGAGCTGGCTGTGCGTGACGCTCAGGGCGGGCCGGTGGTCTCGGGCCGCGCTACCCTGGGCGTGCCGGCCGGAGGCGGAGGGCCATGAGCGGGCCCGGCGAACCGCCCGTACCGGCCGCAGAGCTGGTGAGGGCCATCGACCAGGGGGCCATCGACCGGTACGCCGAGGTGAGCGGCGACCGCAACCCCCTGCACATCGACCCGGCCTTCGCGGCCCGCACCCAGTTCGGCGGCACCGTGGCCCACGGCATGCTCCTGCTAGCCTACGTCTCCGAGGCGCTGGCGCTGGCCTGCGGCCGCCCCTGGCTTGAGCGGGGACGAATGCGCGCCCGCTTCCGCGCTCCCGCTCGCCCGGGCGACACGGTGAGGGTGCGAGTGACGGCGCGCGGCCAGACCGCCTGGCAGGTGGAGGTGGTGGACCAGCGGGGCCAGCTACTGGTCACCGCCGAGGCGGAAGTGCCGCCCGCCCCGGCCTGAAGCATGGCTAGCGGCCCGTCCCGACCGAACGAGGAAAGGAGGCGATAGCCCTGGCTAGGACAGTGGTCACCGGTCTGGGGTGCATCACCCCCATCGGGCTGACGGTGGACGAGTTCTGGCGCAACCTGGTGGCGGGGGTCTCGGGCGTGGACCGGATCCGCTCCTTCGACACCTCGGGCCTGGGCTGCCACATAGCCGCCGAGGTGAAGGGGTTCGACCCCCTGCACTACATGGATGCCCGCACGGCCCGCCGCTGCGCCCGTTTCAGCCAGTTCGCTATCGCCGCCGCCTGCCAGGCGGTGGAGGACTCGGGCCTGGACGTCTCCCGCTGCGACCCCTACGCCGTGGGCGTGGTGATGAACACGGGGGGCGGGGGCGTGCCCGACATCGCCGAGGGCGAGCGCACCTACCTGGAAAAGGGCCCGGGCAGGGTGAGCGCCTTCCTGGTGCCCATGCTCGCCCCCAACATGCCCTCGTGCCAGATAGCCATGCGCTACGGCATCAAGGGGCCGGTGGTGACCTCGGTGGCTGCCTGCGCCGCCGGGGCCTATGCCTTCGTGGAAGCCAAGTGGATCATCGACCGTGGGGAGGCGGACGTGATCATCGTCGGCGGGAGCGAGGCGAGCCTCCATCCCCTGACCATCGCCGCCTTCGACAACATGCGTGCCCTCTCCCGCCGCAACCATGACCCCCAGGGGGCCTGCCGCCCCTTCGACCGCGACCGCGACGGGTTCGTCTTCGGCGAGGGGGCGGTGGCCCTGGTCGTGGAAAGGCTGGAGCACGCCCTGGCCCGGGGCGCCCGCATCTACGCCGAGCTGGCAGGGGGCGCCCTCACCTGCGATGCCTACCACATCACTGCTCCCGAGCCATCGGGGGAAGTGGCGGCGAGGGCCATGACCGGCGCCCTGCGCTCGGCCGGGGTGCAGCCGGACGAGGTGGACTACGTGGTGGCCCACGGCACGGGCACCCCCCTGAACGACGTCACCGAGACCATGGCCATCAAGAAGGCCCTGGGCGAGCATGCCTACCGTGCCGCCATCAGCTCGCCCAAGTCCATGGTGGGGCACCTGCTGGGCGGGGCCGGCGCCCTGTCGGCGCTGACGGCTGTCCTGGCCATATACCAGGGCATCATCCCGCCCACCATCAACCTCGAGAACCCCGACCCTGCCTGCGACCTGGACTACGTGCCCGGCTCGGCCCGCCGAGCCGAGGTGCGCACGGCCATGGTCAACGCCTTCGGCTTCGGGGGACAGAACGCCTCGGTGGTGTTTCGGCGCTATGACGGAGCCGCCGGCGGGCCTTAGCCCCCGCGACCTCTGCTATGGCTGCGGCCCAGCCAACCCCCATGGTCTGGCCATCCGCTTCCAGCAGGAAGGACAGGAGGCGGTGGGGGTATTCGTGCCCAGGGCCGAGCACCAGGGCTTCCCGGGCTATGTCCACGGCGGCGTAGTGGCCGCCGCTCTGGACGAGGCCATGGGCTGGGCCGTGTACCTGGCCGGGGCATGGGCCATCACCGGCCGCATGGAGGTGCGCTTCCGCCGCCCCGTCCCCGTGGGCGCCTCGCTGGAGGTGCGCGCACAGGTCGTGGAATCACGCGGGCGCAGGCTGATGGCCCGCGCCCGGCTGACCGACGTTGACGGCCAGGTGCTGGCCGAGGCGGACGGCCTGTTCCTGCGGGTGAGCGCCAGCGAGGCGGAGCGCCTACGGTCCTTTTACGGCCTGGCATCGGACGAGGGGCCCGCCGGCTCCTGAGGCCCGCGCCGGCTGCCCTTTCCCCTAAACCGGCCGTGGCCTAACATCGTACCTTGGGGATGACACTGGCGCAGGAGGCGCAGCGGAGCAAGGCGGTCAGGCCGGCGGCCGAGCCATGGTACCTGGTCGCCCACCGCTCGCTGGCCGCCATCGTGCCCCTCGAGCTGGGCTATCTGGTCTCCCGTCCCATCGCCGACCTGTTTTACCTGCTCTGGCGCGAGAAGCGGGAGGCGACCAAGCGCAACTACGCACGGCTGCTGAACCGCCCGCCCGACGACCCGGAAGTTGACCGCCTGGCCAGGGGCAGTTTCCGCCACTTCGGCCACTACATAGCAGAGCTGATATCCGTCCAGGGCTGGGACCTGGACGACCTGCGTGACCGCGTCGACATCCACGGCGATGAGCACTTCGAGGAGGCGCTCTCCTACGGTCGGGGCGTCATATTCACCAGCGCCCACATGGGCAGCATCGAGATCGCCAGCGCCCTCCTGCTTCTCCACGGCTACCGCGTCACCTCGGTGATGAACCGGCTGCGCCCCTGGTGGCTACACCAGTGGGTGGTGATGGTGCGGGAGCGCATGGGTGTGACCCTGCTGCCGACCGAGGGCACCGGCCTGCGCCTGCTACGGGCCCTGCGCCGCAACGAACTGGTGGCGCTGGTGCTGGACCTGGGTGTCCAGAACGGCGAGGGCCGCCCCGTCACCTTCTTCGGCCACAAGACCTATTTCCCCACCGCCCCGGCGCGGCTGGCCCGCCTCTCGGGGGCGCCCATCCTGTTCGGACTAGCGGTGCGCCGACCGGGGGGGCGTTTCGCCGCCTACGTGAGCCCGCCCATCTTCGCCGACCCGATGCTGGACCCGGAAGAGGACGCTCATCGCACCACGCAGAGGGTGCTCGAACACTTCGAGCGGTTCGTAGCCCGCTTCCCCGACCAGTGGTACCCCTTCCGAGACATGTTCCCCAACGACGGGCCTTGACCCGCCCCCCGCCCCTGCGCTAAGGTCTAAGGGTCTAGGAAGGAGGAAGAATGACAAGCTTAGATAGCTTATTGCGCCCGCAGCGCCTTCTCGCCCTGGCGGGCGCGCTGCTGGCGGCCGCGGCCCTAGCCTGTGGCGGGGGAGGCAAAGACTCGGGCACCCCGGGCCAGTCCAGCACCGAGAGCCCCATCTTCACTCCAGGCAGAGGCCAGGAAGCGGGCGTCCCGCCCGAAGTCGAGGACGAGCTCCGCAACATCCTCAAGCAATGGGGCACCCGCGACGCCCGCATAGCCTACAGGATCAACACCGTCTCCGCCGGCGTTGAGGAGCAGGCAGACCTGCTGTTCCAGTGGCGGCCCTCCCTGAGGCAGTGGCGGATGGACATCTCCGTCGCCGGCGGCGAGTCCGGCTCCATCATCAACGACGGCGGCGCCCTCTACCTGTGCGACGACGCCGAGCACGTGTGCCTCAAGTTCAGGGAAGAGGAGTCGCCGGTGGCCCCATTGCCTTTCGTGGACGATTCCCAGGCCCTGGCCGACCCGTCCCTGGTGGCCGATTCGGTGCTGGGGCGGCTGCGGGAAGGGCGGACGCAGGTCTCCAGCCGCACCATAGCCAACCTGTCGGCCCGCTGCTTCACCAGCACCGGCGTGGGCCGGGGCGTGCTGGAGAAGCTGGAGGTCTGCTTCGCCGTCGAGACGGCGCTGCTGCTCCGGGCCGAGGCCCTGGCGCCGGCCCAGGGCGGCCAGCAGGACCGCAGCCTCTTCGAGGCCACCCAGGTGGGCAGCGACGTCGCCTCCGATGCCTTCCGGCCGCCCTACGAGGTGGTAGACACCACCACCCCCGAGGCGGAAGGCACGCCCCAGGGCAGCTAGCTCTCGGCCATCTGGGCGCGCAGGCGGCGCACGTCGGCCATAGTCAGCACCAGCCCCGTGAGGGACGGGGGCTGCACGGCCAGCCAGACGATGCACTCGGCAGCGGCCTCGGGCTTCTCCCAGGTGGAGAAGTCCGTGCCCGGGTTCAGGAACGTCCAGCCCTCGGTGGCCACGTTCGCCTCGATGCGCAGGCAGTTGACGGAAACGCCCGTGCCCAGCAGCTCCTGTGCCAGCCCCTGGGTGAACTTCTCGATGGCCATCTTGGAGACGCCATAGGCCAGCGTCCGCGGCACCGAGGCCACCGCCAGGTAGGACGACAGGTTGACGATGGTGCCCTGCCCCCGCGACAGCATGTGGGGCAGGAAAAGCTTGGTGCAGAGCACCGTGCCGCGCAGGTTGACGTTCAGCACCAGGTCCCAGCGGCGCATGGGCGTGTCGGCGAAGGTCGCCATGTAGTTGACGGCGGCGTTATTCACCAGCACGTCTACCCGCCCGAAGGTAGCGAGGGTACGCTGCACCAGCTCCTCCACCTGCTCGTCCCGCGTCAGGTCGGTGGGCACGGCCAGGGCCTTACGGCCCAGGGCCTGGACCTCCTGGGCCGTCTCCTCGATGGTGCCGGGCAGCCGCGCCTGCCCCTCCTGGGCGGTGCGGGCCGCCACCACCACATCGGCGCCGGCGCGGGCCAGGGCGATGGCCGTGGCCCGGCCGATGCCCCTGGAGGCACCCGTCACTACTGCCACCTTGCCTGCCAAGGAAAGCTCACTTGCCATAGCGGGGCCAATGATATCAGAGGGGCCGCCTTAGGGCGAGGGGCCCTGCCTCCCCAATGGCACGTGTGCTATCATCTAAAGCGAGGGCGGAAAGGAGCTGGCCATGAAGCGCGTCTTCCGCTTCCCGGCCGACGAGAAGGGCCTGCGCGCCATCGTCGATAAGCTCATCGGCCAGCCGGTCAGCTTCTGGGAGGACAACCGGCTGGTCAAGGGCCGCGTCGTGGCGGCGGAGATCAAGCGCGACCGCTACGGCAACCCCTACGTGGAAGCGGACGTGGAGGAAGAGTCCCCGGCGGGTGCCGCCGCCTGATGGACCGGCCCTCCTCCCCGCCCCTGCTCGTCCATGGCTGATGTGAGGCCCCTTCGCGCCCTGCGCTACGCTCCCGAGATAGACCTGGGGCGGGCCGTGTGCCCGCCCTTCGATGTCATCTCCCCCCGGGAGCGCGAGCGGCTGCTGGCCCTCTCCCCTTACAACGCCGTGCGCCTAGAGCTGCCCCAGGGCGACAACGACCCCTATGGCGAGGCCGCCCGCCTGCTGGGGCGCTGGCTGGCAGAGGGCTTGCTGGTGCGGGACCCCTCCCCCTCCCTGTATGTGCTGGAGCAGTCCTTTCCCCACGAGGGCAGGAGCTACCGCCGGCGAGCCCTGTTCGCCCGGGTGCGCCTGGAGCCATGGGAGGCGGGCGTCGTCCGGCCCCACGAGGGCACCCTGCGCCCGCCCAAGGAGGACAGGCTGCGGCTCCTGCGCGCCCTGCGCACCCAGCTGAGTCCGGTCTTCGGCCTCTGCCGCGACCGGGAAGGCGTCCTCCGTTCCCTCCTCGGCGACGACTGCCTCGGCGAGCCGCTGGCCCGCTTCCAGGACATGGAAGGCTGCCGCTGCTCGTTCTGGCGCCTGGAAGACGTCGACGCCTCCCACCATCTGCAGCGCGCCCTCGCCACCGAGACCATCTACATCGCCGACGGCCACCACCGCTACGAGACGGGGCTGGCCTACCGCGAGGAGCGCCGCGCCCAGGCGAGGGAATGGACGGGGGAGGAGCCGGAGAACTTCGTCCTCATGGGCCTGGTGGCCGCCGACGACCCGGGCCTGGTGCTGCTGCCCCTGCACCGCCTCGTCCAGAGCGACGTGCCCCTCGAGCGGGCCCTGGAGTCGCTGACGGGCCTGTTCGACATGGAGGTGGCACCCTCCCTGGGCCACCTCCTGAGAGCTATCCGCGAGCGGGGCAAGGCCCTGACCACTCTGGGGATGGCCAGCGCCGACTCCCCAGACCTCTACCTGCTCTCGGTGCTGGACGTGGACGCCGTGGCCGCTCTCATGCCCCCTGGCAGCCCCCGCCAGTGGGTTCACATCGACACCGCCGTCCTGCAGCATGCCGTACTGGGGCCGGTGCTGGGCATCGGCGAAGAGAGGGTTAAGGAGGCCCAGGTCGTCCAGTACACGACCGACGCCGAGGACGCCCTGCGCCAGGTACGGCAGGGGAAGTGTCGCTATGCCTTCTTCGTGGGCCCGGCGCGCCCGGCCCAGATCATGGCCGTGGCCGACGCGGGGGCGCGCATGCCGCCCAAGTCAACCTTCTTCTATCCCAAGCTGCCGGCGGGCCTGGTGATGTACCCGCTGCAGCCCTAGAGCCGCGCCAGCCGCGCGGAGTAGATGTTCGGTATCTGGCGCACGGCCCGTAGTTGCTCGGGCGTCAGGGGCTCGTCCAGGGTCAGCACCATCAACGCGCGGCCCCGTTTCTGGTGACGGCCTACGTTCATAAAGCTGATGTTCACGTCGAAGCCCCCCAGAAGGGTGCCCACGGCGCCGATCATCCCCGGCCGGTCCTGGTTCTCGCACACCAGCAGGTAGCCGTCCACCGGCGGCACGTCCACCCAGAACTCGTCGATGGAGACGATGTGGGGGCCATCGTGGGCGAGGGTTCCGGCCACGGTGGTTGTGGCGCCGTCGCTCCGGATGCGCACCGTCACCAAATTGGCATAGATCTCGTGCGAGGGGCCGCGCTTCTCCACCAGGTGCAGACCGCGCCGCTTCACCACCAGGTCCACGTTGACGATGTTGACGTGCTCCTCGCTGATGGGGGCCAGCAGCCCCTTCACCACCGCCGCCCGCAGGGGAGTAAGGTCGTGGCTGGCGATGTCTCCCAGGTACTCCACCTCCACTTCGCCCAGCTGGCCCTCGCAGAGCTGGACCGCCACCGAAGCCGTTTTCTGGGCCACGGGCAGGAAGGGGGCGAGGAAGGTATAGGTCTCGGGGGGTATCAGGGGCGCATTGACGGCGTAGCGGGCGGGCTGGCCCTGCAGCACCGCCACCACCTCCTGGGCTACGTCCACCGCCACCCGCTCCTGGGCCTCGGCGGTGGAGGCGCCCAGGTGGGGCGTCACCACCACATTCTCCAGGGAGAACAGCCTGTGCTCGGTGATGGGCTCCCGGGAGAAGACGTCCAGAGCGGCTCCGGCGATCCACCCCTCGGACAGGGCCCGGTACAGCGCCTCCTCGTCCACTATGCCGCCCCGGGCAGTATTGATGACCCTGGCCGTGGACTTCATCATGCGCAGCTGCTCCTCGCCGATGAGCCCACGGGTGGCCTCGGTGAGGGGGGTGTGGACGGTGACGAAGTCCGACTGTCGTAGCAGTTCCTCGAGGGAGACCAGCTCCACACCCAGCACTCGCGCCCGCTCCGCGGGCACGTACGGGTCGAAGCCCAGGACGCGCATCTCCAGCCCGCGGGCCCGCCGCGCCACCTCGGAGCCCACCTGGCCCAGGCCGATGACCCCCAGCGTCTTGCCCCGGAGTTCCGTGCCCAGGAAGCGGGTGCGCTCCCAGCGGCCCTGGCGCAGGGCGGCGTCGGCCTGGGGTATGTTGCGCGCGAGGGCGAGCATGAGGGCGATGGTATGCTCGGCGGCGGAGATGGTGTTGCCGGTGGGAGCATTGACGACGATGATGCCCCGCTCCGTGGCGGCGTCCACGTCGATGTTGTCC
>BEIA01000033.1 GCA_002898715.1 bacterium HR24
CTGCCGGCCATCTCGCTGACGGTGGCCATTCACGTCATCGGCATGTTCGGCCTCTCGCTGCCCCTGGGCAGGCTGGCCGACCGCCTCGGACGGCGACCGGTGCTGTTGCTGGGCCTGGGCATCACCGCCGGCGGCGCGGTCATGGTGCCGCTGACGTCCCACTACATGGCCATCACGGCCGGGCTGTTCCTGGTGGGGCTGGGTTGGTCGGCGGTGACGGTGGCCGCCACCGCCCTGCTGGCCGACGTGACCGCGCCCCAGCAGCGAGCCCAGGCGGTGGGCATCAATGACGGCATCGGCGCGGCGGCGGCGGTAGCCATGTCCTTCCTGGGCGGCCCCATCAGCGAGGCCTGGGGGCACGGAGCGCTGGGGGTCGTGTCGCTGGCGGCGGCAGGCCTGGCCCTGCTGCCCCTGCTCGCCCTGCGCAGCGCCGGCCGGCGCGGCACCAGTCCCCAGCCCGCGTAGCCGCCACCGGCGCGGAGCCTCAGGCTGGCAGAGGCGAGTCGGAGAGGAGGGAGCGCACCGTCTGGCCAGGGTCGGCGCCCTGGAACAGGAGTGCGTGGAGGCCCGCCAGCACCGGCAGGTGCAGCCCCAGGGAGCGGGCCAGGCCCAGGGCGGTCTCCACTACCGCCACGCCCTCCACGGTGCGCGTGGCGACGAAGGCCCGCCAGTCTTCGCCGCGGCCCATCTTCTCGCCGAGGGTGCGGTTGCGGCTGTGGGGGCTGTAGCCGGTGGCGAGAAGGTCGCCGAGGCCGGCCAGGCCGTAGGCCGTATCGCGCCGTCCGCCCAGGCAGACCACCATCTCGGCCATCTCGCTCAGGGCTATGGCGGCCAGTGTCGCCTTCACGTTGGCCCCCAGGCCCAGGCCATCGCACAAGCCGAGGGCTATGGCGTAGGCGTTCTTGAGGGTGGCCGAGACCTCGACGCCGATGACGTCGCGGCTGACGGCCACGCGCACCCAGGCGTTCTGCAAGGTGCGGCACACCAGCCCGGCCACCTCCGGCTCGCGGGCGGCCGCCACCAGCGAGGTGGGGCGCCTGCGGGCCATCTCGCGGGCTATGGCCGGCCCGGCGATGGTGCCGATGCCGGGCCGCAAATCCCCCGGCAGCTCTTGCTCCAGCACCTGGGACATGCGCAGGGCAGTGCCTTCCTCCAGCCCCTTGGCGGCGTTAGCGACAGCCTGTCCGGGGCGCAACAGCGGGGCCGCCTGCCTGACCACCGTCCGCACCACCTGGGAGGGCACGGCCACCAGGACTAGCGACGCGGCCTCCACTGCCTCCTCCAGGGAGGACGCGGGCCGCACGTGGCGATGGAGGCGTACGCCGGGCAGGTAGGCGCTGTTGCGTCGGGAACGTTCGATCTCGGCGAGCACCCGCTCTTCAATGCTCCAGATGCGGACACGGTGGCCAGCGTGTGCCGCCGCCTGGGCCAGGGCAGTGCCGAAGGCCCCCGCCCCCAGCACCGCCACCTGACAGCTCATGCTCGCGTCCTCAACTTCCGGACCGCATGCGGCGAAACTCGTAGGTCTCCAGATCGCGCAGGGCCATGGTGTTGGCCAGCCCGTAAGGGGCGATGGCATCGTCCCCCAGATGAGTCAGGGCGAGTAGCACGTTCTGGGGCAGGGCCGCGCGCAGATGCATCACGTCCTCGAGGCCCATGTGTTCGGGCCCCCGCACGGGATAGGTGCAGTCCACTACGAGGACGTCGGCGCCGCGGGCTAGCTCCAGCAGGGCCGGCGACCACTCGGCATCGCCGCTGTAGGCCAGGGTCAGGTCGGGCAGCTCCAGCCTGTAGCCGAAAGCCCGCAGCTTGCCGCGGGCGTGCTCCATGGGCACGGACCAGAACGGCAGACCGGCTGCCTCCTGTCGCCGTCCCGGGCGGGCCTCGACGTAGATGCGACGGTATCCCGCGTCGTTGGAGCTCAGGCCCGGGTACATCTGCTCGATGAATGCTTCCAGAAAACGGGCCCCTCCAGGCGGGACGACTACGTACAGGTCCGATTGCCGTGGTGACAGGTAGGCGTATTCCAGCACAAGGAAGGGGAAGCCGGCGAAGTGGTCGCCGTGGAAGTGGCTGATGAAGACCGCCTCGACCTGCTGGGGCTGAACGCCCAGCCGCTTCAGGTGCGGCAGGGCCGTGGGCGGACAGTCCAGCAGGTACTTTCCCTCCAGCAGGATGCCGCTCCAGTACCGGCTGGGCGTGGTGAAGGCGTTGCCGGTGCCCAGGGTGATGATCTGCGCCATGGGGCCCGTTTCGTATGCTACCGAGGGGGTAGCGTAGGCACAAGGCACAAAAGGGCCCTTGCCTTGCGGCAGGGCCCGCGGGACGGGAGCGCCGTACCCTAGTCGGCCGAGGGCAGCACCTTGGGCTGCATCAGCTCCATGGGTGCACCGCAGCACTCCACGCCACCGTCGCCGGGGCGGATGCAGAGCACCTCGGTGCCGCAGTTGTTGCAGTGATAGCGCTTCCCTAGCTGGTTGGCCATGGAAGCCACCTCCTTAGCCCTTCATCTGCATCGGCTGGCCGCAGCAGTGGAGCTGCCCCTCGCCACCGCGGGTGACGATGAACTCGCTGCCGCAGACGCCGCACTGGTAGCGCTTGCCCACCTGGTTGGCCATGACCTCTCACCCTGTTCTGGTTGTGTTAGGGAAGAGTATCCCTGGGCGAATATAGCGCAGGGTGCGGGCACGGTCAACGGCCCGCGCCCTAGCGCACGATATAGTCCCCCCGCATTTCGGTGGGGTGGATGGTGCAGTTGAAAAAGTAGCGCCCCTCGGGCAGGGGCGGCACCACCACCGTCTCCTGGCAGGGGCCGTTGCACTGCTCCGTCCCGGCGATGCGCTCCCGCATGGTGCGGTCTCGCCAGACCACAAAGTCGTGGGGCACGCCGGTGTCCTGGTTGTCCATGGTGACGGTGATGGGCTGGCCCGCCGCCACCGTCATCTGCCTCAGGTCGAACCTTATTCCCCTGAGGGCACGGATGGTCACGCTGGTCTGGGGAGTGCCCACCGGCTCCGGAGTCTGCTCTTCGCCGCCGCCGCAGGCGGCTACGGCCAGGGCCAATGCCGATGCTACCGCCAGCAGGGCCAGCCGCCGCACACCTACTGCCCTACAGTGATATAGCCCCACATGTCGTTGGGGTGGGCGTCGCAACGGAAGGCGAAGATGCCCGGCTGCTGGAAGGTGAGGCTGGCCTCCGCCTGCTGGCCGCCCGGTACCAGCCCGCCGCCGCTGGGCACCGCCTGGTCATCGCCCGTGTTCCAGGCACCGTCGGGCCCGGCTACCCGCAGGTTGTGGGGAGCCTGACCCTGGTTGACGATGCGAATAGTGACCGGCTGGCCCACGGGCAGCTTCAGATTGTTGCGCAGGAAGCGGTTGTCCTGCATGGGCACTTCGATGACGCCGTTTTGCGGCTCGGTGACGGTGGCCTGAATCGGCTGGGCGTTACGCGGCCGCTCCGGCTGGCCGGGGCTGGGCGTAAGCTGGACGCCCTGCTCCTGGGGCGCGGGCGGCCGCTGGCCGCAGGGCGGGGTGCCGCTCTCGCCAGTGAGGGGCCCCTCGGGCGGTATCTGCGGCCCGTTGAAGACCTGGGTGCCGGCGCTGTGGGGGCGCGGCTGGGTGTCGAAGGCGCCGCGCTCCACCACGACCTCGTTGCTGGGGTCCTGCACGAGAGTGCCCCGTGGGTGCTCCTGGGCGCGGGTGCCATCCACCCCCCGCATGACGATGATGGTGTTGGCGGCGGCGTCGACGCGAATGACCAGCATCCGCTCGCTGCCCGCCTGGACGATGACGCCGGGCCGGAAGTTGGCCGCCGACTCCAGGGGGAGGGTATCGTCACCCGGGCCGACGCGGCGGGCGAGGGTACTGGAGCCAGGCGCCTGCACCACCCTCACCACCTCCGAGCCCTCCTCCCCGGAGGGGCCCAGGCGAAGGAGCTGGTCGGCGCTCAGCCCCACGTGGGCATCGTTGAGAAGGAGGTTGGTGTCGTCAGCGTCCACGTCGCGGGCCAGGCGGACGACCTCGCCGGCGGCGTTGACGATGGTGTCCTGCTCGTGGGCCAGCTCCAGGGCCGTCTCCCAGCCCTTCTCGCTGATCTCGTTCAGGATGGCCTGGGCCTCGGCCTCGAGCTCGGTGGCCGTCGCCTCGTCCCCCGCTGCCCGCGCCACTTGCGCCTGGGCCAGCAGCTTGCGGACGCTGGGCGGGTGCTCGTCGCCCCAGGCGCCGGTTATCAGCGCCACCAGCTGTTGCATCTGGGTGTTGTTGAGGGTGCCGCCCTGGTCCTCGCCCCAGGTGGGCATCAGGGTGCCCACCCGCCCGCAACGGATGGTCTCGAACAAGCGCTGGTGCAGGCTGGTTAGCTGGCCAGGGTCGATGGTGCGGTACGACTCCAGGTTGAGGGCAGCGCCGGGCAGGTTCGGGTTCTCCTGGGAGCCCAGTCCCTGGTCGCCGTGGCAGATGCGGCAGTTCAGGGCGAAGAGCTTGCCGCCGCGGATGGCGTTCTCCTCTGCCTGCTGCTCTTCGGCCCGCTCGGCGCGCACGTTCTGGTCCCAAACGAAGTAGATGCCGAAGGTTATCACCAGCAGGAAGAGGAGGCCGATCATGACGTTGACTTGCTTGCTGGTGTTCATAGCCCCCTGCCCGCTCGGCGCGATTTGCTCCCTGTCAGCGAACGTGCCATAGGGCGATGCCTTCTACGACTCGTAGTTGAACCCGGGCAGGCGGACCGCCCGGCTGGGGTTGTCCGGCCCGCCCAGGACGGCGTTGTTGGGCCCCGTCAGCACGACGATGCCCGTGTCCTGTATGCGGTCTTCGGGTATGCGGAAGGTGTCCATGGACCTGGGGGCTGGGCCGAACACGCGCACGCCCCCCTCCTTGGTGTAGGTAGAGCCGTGGCAGGGGCAGCGGAACCAGCCCTTCCGCCCCTGAAAGACGAAGTCGGGCCGCCAGGGCACGGTGCAGCCGAGGTGGGGGCACTTCTGCCACAGGGCCAGCACGCCCCCCTGCGTCTGCTCGCCGTTGGGGGTGGTGCCCGCCGGCAGGTGCACCAGCCAGAAGCGGCCTTCGAAGTTGCGCACCGGGTCGCCGCCCGGCTCCGGAATCTGGTTGCGGGGCACGAAGACCGGGCCGCCGAAGCCCCGTACCCGGCGGGGGTACAGGAAGTCGAGCTGCGGGCCGAAGACGCCCAGCAGGGCCAGGCCGAGGGCTGTCCAGAAGCCACCCAGCACCATCACGCGGCGGCTGACGATGGGCCCCGGCTTGGGGGCGGGGCTGGCTACAGGGGTGCTGACCTGTGCCGGCCGGGGCCCGATGCCCCGCTTCTCGGCCACAGTGGTGGTGGCCTCTCGCGCCACCCGCAGCACTACCCCTTGCTGGGGTGGCTGCTGGCCGTTCTGGTCCGTCCGCTCCTCAGCCATGCTCTCCGACCTCGCCCGGGGCGCACTGCCCCTATGGACAGCCTGGTGGTGTTGGTATCGTCCCGCAGTCCACGCGGATGTCGGTGGGCGGCACCAGCTCCTGGCCCTGGCCGCGGAAGAAGCTGCCGATGATGGTCAGCGCCAGGTAGGACGCCATGGCCCCCGTGAACATGACGATCATGACGTCGCGGGTGGTGCGCACCCAGCCGATGCGGAACAGCACGTAGATGATCAGCAGCGCCAAGCCGACGATGATGAGCAAGGGCAGCACCTGCTCCACCATCACCGCCGGCACGTTGATGTTCATGTCGCCCCAGAGGTGCAGGTTCTTGAAGCGTAGCTCCGAGAACCCGCCCAGTTTGGGCAGCGGGAATCGCCAGTCCTGAGGCCAGTCGAAGTCGCCGATGCTGAAGCGCATCCGGGTCTGCAACTCCCGCAGCCCCTCCAGCCCCGTGTCCCCCACCAGGCAGGGCGGCCAGTGGTGAGGCTGCTCCTCGTCGCAGGTAGGGAAGAAGCGGGTCAGCCGCTCGAACTTGCCGGCGTCGAACAGCACCAGCAACCAGGTCACGGCCATGGAGTAGATAGCGGTGACGCTGGTGATGCGGGCCGAGTACCGGGTGCCGAACCAGACCCCTTGCCCCTCATTGCTGCGGTCGATGTAGGGGATGATGGCCAGGAAGGCCAGGAAGATGCCCGGCAGCAGCACGCCCGCCCACGCCTTGTCCATGTGCAGCAGCAGCTCCTGGAGGTTGAGGAAATACCAGGGCGCCTTGGAGGGGTTGGGCGTGATGCTCACGTTGGCCCGGTTCAGCAGCGGCGCATTGACGAACACCGAGAGGATGATGAAGGTCAGCAGGAACAGGCAGGCGGAGATGAACTCGGGGAACAGTAGGTCGGGCCAGACCAGCACCTCCTCCTCCCGCTCGCGGCGGGGGCGGGGTGCCGCGGCTGGCCGTGGTGCGGGGCGCCTGGTCTCAACAGCCATCCGCCCTCACCTCAGAGGGGCCGCGCCAGCCCGCCGTCCCGGCGGATCCGCCAGAAGTGGACAGCCATCATGATGGCCGCCAGCAGAGGCAGCCCCAGCACGTGCAAGGTATAGAACCGGATGAGGGCCCCCTGGCCAATCTCGAAGCCCCCGAAGAGCACCTGCTGCACCTCGTCGCCCAGGTAGGGGGTAGACCCGCCGATGCCGTGGCCCACGGTGATGGCCCATACGGCGAGCTGGTCCCAAGGCAACAGGTAGCCGGTGAAGCTCATGAGTAGTGTCAGGAACAGGAGGACGACGCCCACCACCCAGTTGAACTCCCGTGGCGGCTTGTAGGCGCCGGTGTAGAAGACTCGCATCATGTGCAGGAACACCAGGATGACCATGCCGTGGGCGGCCCACCGGTGCAGGTTGCGCATGAGCAGGCCGAAGCGCACGTTGGTCTCCAGGGCGGCGATGTCCTGCCAGGCGCGGTTTACGTCAGGGACGTAGTAGAACATGAGCAGCACGCCCGTGACCGTCAGCACGATGAACATGAAGAAGGACAGGCCGCCCAGGCAATAGGTGTGGGTGATCTTGACGTGGGTGCGATGGATCCGCGTGGGGTGCAGGTGCAGGAAGACGTTGGTGGCTACCACCAGCATCTGATTGCGCGGGGTGTTGGGGTAGCCGGAGCGGAAGATAGAGCGCCAGACGTAGTTGTGGAAGAGGCGGTCGTAGAGCCGGTCGCGGATTATGGCCAGGCGCTCTTGCCAGTTGCGTGGCTTCCCAGGCTCTTCTACGACAGCCATAGGCGACCCCCGTCAGGCTACCTCTCCCACCACTTGCCCAGCAGCACCAGCAGGCTCAGGGAACCGACGACGGTGGCGAAGACTGCCAGGAACTCGAACCCCTCAGGGACGTGCCGGAGGATGATCTCGAGATAAGGCACTAGCTTCGCTCCGCCGGGCCCATTTGTGAAGCCGTTTGCAAGAGCAACGCTAGCACCGCCCCCCAGCAGTGTCAAGGGGGTGCTGCTCGTCGGCGGTTTCGTTGACACTGGGGCAGTGGAGCTTTACAATTCGGGTCGACTGCGGCGGCGGGAGGGGCGAGGCATGCGCAAGGACCTGCTGGAGATCCTGGCCTGCCCTATGTGCAAGGCACCCCTGGAACTGACCTCGGAAGAGGAGCAAGGCCAGGAGGTGGTGAAGGGCTACCTCACCTGTACGGGTTGCGGTGAGCGCTATCCCATCGAGGACTCCATACCCAACCTTCTGCCGCCACATATGCGCCAGTCCCTTCCCTAGCGTGGAGGTGGCAAGGGGATGCAGAAGACGCAACTGGCAGGCGCTCTGATCATGGTCGGCTCCGTCCTGCAGATGGTCCTCTTCCTGTGGGCGGTGGCCCGACGCAGCTACCTGGCGGTGGCCCTGCCCGTCATGGGCGCTCTCGCCACCGTCTCCGCCCTCGCCTTCTGGATCGGCTGGACACTGTTCACCGCCGAGAGCGAGGAAGAAGAGGAGCCCCTCGAACTGGCAGTGGAGGGCTGAGGGCCGCCCGCCCTCGCCGGCCTTAGCCCCTCTCCCAGCCCGGGCCGGCAATCCTCCGCACTCCCGATTCGTCCACCCGCCCCCGCAACTGGGCCACCGTCATCCCCAGCAGGGGATGGCGCAGGTCGGGGGCTATCTCGGCCAGGGGCACCAGCACGAAGGCCCGCTCTCCCAGGCGGGGGTGGGGCAGCACCAGGGCATCGGTCTCCAGGGCCAGGTCGTCGTAGAACAGGATGTCCAGGTCTACGGGCCTCGGCCCCCAGCGGGGCCCCTCCCGGCGCCCCAGCTTTCGCTCCACCACCTTCAGGAAGTCCAGTAGCTGGCGAGGGTCGAGGGCGGTGACGAAGCGGCAGCAGGCGTTGTAGTACAGGCCCTGGCCAGGGGGCCCTCCGACAGGCTCCGTCTCGTAGAGCGAGGAGACGGCGTCCACGGTGCCCGCCTCGGCCAGGCAGGCAAGGGCCGCCCGCAGGTTGGCGGCCCTGTCGCCGAGGTTGGAGCCGAGCCCTAGGTAGGCCTGGGCCACCGGCCACCCTCCCCCACCACAAAGACGAACGAGCCCCGGGCGATGAGGGAGCCGTCGCGGCGGCGCAGCTCCGCCTCGCCGTGGGCCACGTTCCGGTCCAGCTCCACCACGCGCCCTTCGGCCACCAGTTCGTCGTCACTCGCGGCTGGGGCCACGAACGAGACGTCCATGGCGATGGTGGCCTGGGGGGCCGTGCCCCGCCCCCGCTGCACCTTTAGGTGACCGAGGGCCGCCCCCACCGCTGAGTCCATGATGGCCGTGATGGCCCCGGCATGCATTCGGCCCCAGGCGTCGGCCAGCGCGGGGACGCCCCGCAATGAGATGCGGGCGTAGCCCGGTCGCGCCTCTTCCAGCCGACCGCCGATGAAGGAGATGAAGGGGCTGTGGGCGCCTTCCATGGCCGGCCAGGGGGTGTCCATAGGCGTCGCGCTCGCTGCCGGCTCAGTCGCGGCGGTGATCGGGGATGACGAAGGTGAAACGGCCCTTGGCCACCAGGACGCCATCGCTCTGGCGGCGGGCCTCGGCCTCGGCGAAGGCCACCTGTCGTCCCAGGCGCAGCACCCGCCCCTCCACCTCCAGGCGCTGGCCCGGGCGGGCGGCGGCGACGAAGCTGACGTTCATCTCCACCAGCAGGTGAGGGTTGGCGCTGGTCGCGTCCCTCCCCCGCAGCGAGGTGACGGCGTTGGCCACGGCCTCGTCCAGCAGGGTGGCCACCACGCCGCCGTGCATCACGCCGCCCGGATTGCTGTGCTGCGGTCCGAGGGTAATGGCCCAGCGTACCCGGCCGGGCTCCCACTCCACCAGCTCCGCCCCCACCATGTCCACGAAGGGGCTGTAGAGAGGACGGTCGTCGCTCATGTCCCTTCCTCCGGTCGCCAGCCGCGGACGATGGCATCGGCCATGCGGGAGACCCGCGCCATCTCCCGCACGTCGTGGACGCGGACGATATCGGCCCCCTGGGCGATGGCCAGGGCCACAGTGGCGGCGGTGCCCTCCAGCCGCTCCTCTGGTGGCAGCCCTCCCAGCACGAGGCCGATGGTGGACTTGCGGGAGGTGCCGACGAGCAGGGGCCTCCCCGAGGCCCGCCGCAGGTCGCCCAGGCGCCGGAGCATCTCCAGCGCGTGCTCGGGCCGCCAGCCGAAGTTGAAGCCGGGGTCGAGTATCACCCTGTCGGGCGGCACGCCGGCCTCGGCCGCCACCTGCAACGACTCGTGCCAGCCGGCCAGGACGTCGGCCACGACGTCACGGAAGGGGCGACCGCGCTGGTTGTGCATGACCACCGCGGGCACGCCGTATTCGGCCACCACCCTGGCCATCGCCGGGTCGCCCTTGAGGCCAGTGACGTCGTTGACCAGGCAGGCACCCGCCTCCAGGGCCGCCCGCGCCACCTCCGCCTTGGCCGTATCGATGCTGACGGGGATGTCCAGCTCGCGGGCCAGGGCGCGGAGCACGGGCAGGACGCGGCGCATCTCCTCCTCGGCGGGCACCGGCTCGTAGCCAGGGCGGGTGGACTCGCCCCCCACGTCTACGATGTCAGCGCCGTCCTCGCGCATCTGCAGGGCGCGGCGGACGGCCGCGGCAGTGTCGTAGCCGAGGCCGTCGCCGGCGAAGGAATCGGGAGTGCAGTTGACGATCCCCATGACATAGGTGCGCTCGCCCCAGCGGAACTGGCGCCCGCCGATGGTCATGGGAGGCGGCTGGTCAGCGATGGCCTCGGACATGCCCAGGGCCAGTATAGGGTAGGGTGCGGCCCCGTCCTAGACCAGGGGCGGCGGTCGCAGATGCCAGTCGGTGGCCTGCTGATAGGCGTGGGCCGTCCGCAGCACCGTCGCCTCATCCCACCAGCGCCCCACCAACTGCAGGCCGATGGGCAAGCCGTGGCTGCTGAAGCCGCAGGGCAGGGATATGGCCGGCTGGCCGCTGACGTTGAAGGCGTTGGTGTTGCGATTCAAGACCAGGGCCCACCGGGCCGCTTCCTCTACGGTGGGGGCCACCACGGGCGTAGTGGGCGTGGCCACCAGGTCTACCCTCTGCCACACCTCCCGCCACGATTCCACCAGGACCTGACGCTGGCGCTGGGCCTGGACGTACAGGGCGGCGGGGTAGAGGGCGGCCGCGCCCAGGCGCTGGAGCGTGTCCGGGCCATAATCGCCCGGGCGCTCCCGCAGCCAGGGCAGGTGGTAGGCCAGGGCCTCGGGCAGCATGATGGACGCGGCCAGCAGGGGGGCCATCTCCCCGTAGGGCAGGGAGACCTCTTCGATCTCCGCCCCGAGCTCGGCCAGGACCGCCAGGGCAGCGCTCACCGCCCCGGCCACTTCCTCGTCTACCTGCTCGAAGAAGTGCTCGCGGGGGACGCCGATGCGCAGGCCGCGGGCCCCCCCGTCCAGCAGGGAGGGGTAATCAGGCACGGGCACGTCGGCCGTCGTCCTATCCCTATCATCGTGGCCGGCGATGGCCGCCAGCACCAGGGCGCAGTCCTCGGCGGTGCGGCACATGGGCCCCACGTGGTCCAGGGACCAGGCCAGGGGCACGGCCCCGTGGACGCTCACCCGGCCATATGTGGGCTTCAGGCCGGTGATGCCGCACAGGGCAGCGGGGATGCGGACGGAGCCGCCGGTGTCGGTGCCCAGGGCAGCCAGACACTCGCCGGCGGCCACCGCCGAGGCCGAGCCGCCCGAGGAGCCCCCGGCCACGCGGCCCGTGTCCCAGGGGTTGCGCACGGGACCATGGTGGGGGTTGACGCTGGTGGTGCCGAAGGCGAACTCGTGCATGTTCAGCTTGCCCAGGACGATGGCGCCGGCCCGGCGCAGGCGGGCCACTGCCGTGGCGTCTTCCTGGGGCACGAAGTCCGCCAGGACGCGGGAGCCGGCGGTGGTGCGCACGCCGGCGGTGAAGAACAGGTCCTTCACCGCTACCGGCACTCCATGCAGGGGGCCGCGGCTCTTGCCAGCCGCCAGCTCTTCCTGGGCCCGCCGGGCCTCGGCCAGGGCCATCTCGGCGGTGACGGTGATGAAGGAATTGAGGGCCGGCTCCAGGGCCTCGATGCGGCGCAGGCACGTCTCTGTCAGCTCCAGAGGCGAGAGCTGGCGCCGTTGCAGCAGGCGGGAGGCCTCGGCCAGCGTGGCCACGGGCAGGGCCGGGGCGCTCATGCCTGGGGCCTTGGAGCGGCGAACACCGGGGCCGGGGGACGTTCGGCCAGGCGCTGGGAGAAGAGGACCTCCACCGCCCGCGGCAGGACCTCCACGTACGGCGAGACGGGCAGCGACCCCCGGGTGGGCAGCTCCACGCCCATACGGGCCAGGGCCTGCCTCACTTCCTCCTGGCCGTCCACCTCAGCCCTCCGTCGCCTCGATCTCCTCTTCCTGGACCTGGCCGTCGCGAATGCGGAAGGCGCGCACGACGGGCCGCTCGGGGTCTTTGAGGGAGACCAGCAGGTAGTAGGCCTCGGGCCAGAAGGCGAGACGCACGTCGGTGGGCGAAGGATAGGCCTCGCTGAAGGTGTGGGAATGGTATATGGCCAGAAAGTCCCACCCGTTCTGCTCGCACTCGCGGTAGACCCGGAACAGGTCGTTGGGGTCCACCTGGTACCGGTAAGGGCTCTCCTCGGCGTTGCGGCAACGGTACAGCTTGGCCGCTCGGCCATCGGCGCCGGCGATGATGCCGCAGCACTCGTTGGGCGCCTCGGCCTTGGCGTGGGCCACTATCTCGTCGAGATAGCTCTTGGGCAGGCGCAAGGGCATGGCTTTCCTACCTCGTAGTGGTCAGCGGGCCGTATCCGATGCTAAGCGTCCTCCGTCGGCGGGGTCAAGGCTCCGGCCCGCGGCCCTGACGGGCGAGGCGCCGTCGCTCCAGGCGCAGCCGCCTGCGCCGCTCGGCCCGCGCCTCGCCCGCCCATTCCTCGCTGTTCCAGAGATAGAAGAGGGTGGCGACGACACAGACCATGACGGCGATGGCGATGATCTGGGCCGTGCGCAGCCCCGCCCAGACGATGTCGTCCAGCCGCAGGAAGCTGATGCCCAGCCTCATGGCGGAGTACAGGAAGGCCCAGGTCAGGAATATGAGTCCCGGCCTCGTGCCCCGTCGCCACATGTAGAGCAGGACGCCGAAGATGGCCAGGTCGGCCAGCATCTCGTAGGCCACCGCCGGATGCTGCACGTGGTCGGGCCCGTAGCGGATGAAGCTGGGGCTGTCGGGGTGGGTGTAGCGCACGCCCCAGGGCAGGGAGGTGGGCTCGGCGAAGTGCTCGCCGTTGATGATGTCGCCCACGCGGCCTATGGCCATTCCTACGATGGCGCCCAGGGCGGCCACGTCGGCAATGCGCCATTTGCCCGGCACCCGCGCCAGCAGGGTGTAGAGCCAGGCGCCGACCGTGCCGCCGATGAGCGCGCCGTAGATGGATATGCCGCCAGCATTGAGGGCGAATATCTGCCCGGGGTCGTCGCGGAACTGGTCCAGGTTCTCCAGCACGTACAGGCCCCGTGCACCCACGATGCCTCCCACCACCAGGGCCAGAGCGGTGTTATAGATATGGTCCTCGCTGTAGCCGGCGCGGCGGGCGAAGTAGGCGGCCACCGCCACCCCCACGATGACGCCCACGGCCGCCAGGAGGCCGTGCCAAGTGACTTCCACCCCGCCCAGCTTGAAGATGACGGGGTCGATGGGGATGCGTATGGCAAGCAGGCTAAGCATCTTTTCCTCCCTCCTGGCGCGCAGGGGCGCCGGCGCGGGCCAGGAGCCGCTGCATTTCCCGCTCCAGGCCCACTTCGGGCCAGCCCTGCATCGCTAAGGCCGTGCCCCGGGGCCCGATGCGCGCCCACAGGCGTCTCCTGGGGAGCCAGAGGGCCATGGCCAGGCCGGCCATGAGCAGGCCCACCGCCACCCACACCAGCAGGTCGCTGCGGTCGCGTCGCACCTGGATGCCGGCGAACTCCCGCTGCCCGAGGAAAGTATACTCGTACCCGTCCACGCGGGCGCTCTCGCCCGGCCGCAGGGCGAGGGGGCGCTGGTCGGGGCCTAGGATGTAGAGGGTGGGGTCGCCGGGCAGGCCCGCCACCGGCACCCGCCCGCCCTCGGAGGCGTTGGCGGTGCCGTAAGCCACGTTGGTCATCTGCAAGAGCGCGCCGTCCCCTCCCCTGTCCGGCGGCAAGGGGAAGCCCTGCACGAGGGCGGCGGGCACCCGGTCCACCCGTACCACCTCCCATTCCAGCCCGCCGGCCTGGGCCCGCCCACCCTCCTCTATGACTACGTCGGGGGGGCCTTGACCGGATGCCACCGCCACTCGCGGCCTGCCTTTCTCGTCCTGCCAGAGGCCCAGCAGGTAGCTGCGGCCGCCCACGGTCAGGGAGGCAAAGGAGACGTCCACAGGGCCCTGGCCCAAGTCCAGGCGCACGGGCTCTCCCAGGGGTACAGTGCCCTCGAATACCCGGCGACCCGAGGCGTCCCGGGCCAGCAAGTACGGGGCCGTGCGCTGGAACTCCAGGGCGAGGGTCTCGCGGTAGAGGACGTCGCCCGTGACCAGGTCGCGCACCTGGACATCGGCCCCGTAGCCGAAGTACCCCGCCTGGAAGAAGCGGTACCCGTCGTAACTGCAAGGGGAGTTGACGGTCACCTGGCAGCGCCTCACTTCTTCCCCCTGGCGGTATATGACCAGCTCCGAACGGTACTCCAGGGGGGTGCCGGTGGCGTCGAAGCGGCCGACCACGTCCTCCACCCGCACCAGCATCTGGCGGGGGCTGGCTACCGTAGGCAAGACGGGGCGGCTGGCCCCTTCGGGGATGAGCAGGGCCGTGTCGAAGCTGTCGGCGCTGCCAATGGCCGCGGCTACCACGAACAGGGCCACCGCCCCGTGGCCCAGGAGCGTTCCGGCCTGCGCCCAGGGGAAGCGGTCGGCGAAGAGGTAGGTAACGGGGCCCTCGCGAAAGCGGACCACTCGGTACAGGGAGCGGCGCAGGGCGCTCTCCAGGGCGGCCACTTCGGCGGGAACATCGGAGGCGAAGCGGTGGGGGGCGGTGGCGAAGTAGGAGTCGGGCACCCTCAGGCGGGGGCGGACCATGTTGGCCCAGACCCCGGGCAGTCGGCCCACCACATAGGCAGTGGTGGAGGCCACCAGTAGCCCCAGGCCAGCGGCGAACCAGGGGGCATGGAAGACGTCCAGCAGGCCCAGGCGCCACAGCCAGTCGGCGGTAGCGCCGAAGCGCTCGCGCTGCTGGGCGAGCCAGGCAGCCTCGGCGGCTGCGTCGCCCCGGGCCCAGAAGGGGAGCTGGGGCAATACCACACCCACCAGCGCCATAGCGGCCACGATAGCGGTGATGACCGCCGCCCACCGGGGGCTCTGCAACAGCCACCAAAGCGCCCGCAGGGGCCCCGTGGGGGACAGGCCCAGGCGCGCCGCCCTGGCCGAGGGAAAGGCCATGCTACTCCAGGACCTCCCGGATGCGTCGGCCCAGCTCTCCTGCGTCAATGGCCTCCTGCACGTCCTTGCCCTGGCCGCTGGCGACGAAGGGGCCGCGGAAGACGCTCCGCACCACCCCCTGACGGTCGATGAAGAAGGTGGTGGGCAGGCCCAGCAGGCGGTAGGCGCCGGTCACGTCGCCGGACTTGTCCAGGGCGACAGGGAACGGCAGGCCGAACTCTCGGGCGAACCTCCGAACCGATTCCTCGTCCTCTTGTACGTTTACGGCCACCACCACCAGCCCCTGCTCCCGGAACTGGCGATAGGCCCCCACCAGGAGCGGCATCTCGCGGCGGCAGGGAGAGCACCAGGTGGCCCAGAAGTTGAGGACCACCGCCTGCCCGCGCAGGTCGCTGAGCCGGAGGTCGCGCCCGTCCAGAGTGGGCAGCACGAAGTCCGGCGCCAGCATGCCAGTGCGCGTACCTACCTCCAGGCCGGCCGGCGCCAGGTCCGGTGGCAGGTCGACGGGGCCGTAGGGCCCGCCGACCTGGGAGGCCGAGCTCTCGCCCTGTGGGCGGTAATCCAGCCACCATATGGCAGCCCCCACCAGGACGATCACGACCAGGGCGAAGAGGGGGCGTGCCCAGCGCCTCCTTCCCACCGCTCCTGTCGTCTCCCCCCGACTGCCGACGGCCTCAAACGCCGGCGTAGCTGTGCAGGCCCGCCACCACCAGGTTCACGGCGAAATAGGTGAACAGCACCGCGCCGTAGGCTGCCACCAGTAGCACGGCAGACCGGGCGCCCCGCCAGCCCCGCAGGCCGCGCAGGTGCAGATAGACGCCGTAGATGAGCCAGGTTACGAGGGCGGAGGTCTCCTTGGGGTCCCAGCCCCAGTAGCGGCCCCAGGCCGTGTTGCCCCAGTACGCACCCAGGGCGATGCCCAGGGCGAGCAAAGGAAAACCGATGGCCACCGAGCGAAAGGCGATCTCGTCCAGCAGGTCGGGGGAGGGCAGACGAGGGAAGCGCCGGCGCTCGCCCCCCTGCAGCAGGTAAAGGACAGCGGCGCCGAAGGAAAGGCTCAGGGCGGCGTAGGCCAGCACCATCACGCCCACATGCGCGGCCAGGATGCCCTTGCTCTGCAGGGCCGGCACCAGCGGTCGCACCTCGGCGGGGAAGAAGGCCACATTGGCGGCCAGGAGAGCGAGCACCAGCGGCTGTACCACTGCACCCAGGGCGCGCGGGCCATACCAGCGCTCGAACAGCACGTAGAAGAGCATGATGGCGCCGGTGAAGGCAGCGGTGAACTCCCACATGTTGGCCCACGGGGGCCGTCCGCTGGCCTGCCAGCGGGCCGCCAGGGAGACGAGCATAGCCAGCAGCGCCGCCCAGGTGGCCCAGGTGCCCGCTCTGCCCAGGGGCTCGGGGAAACGCTCCCAAATGGCCACGGTCACCTCGCCCTGGCCCGGGGTGGCCAGGCGGCGCAGGGAAAGCCAGCCCCCGAAGGCGTAGGCCCAGTAGGCGAGGACTGCCGCCGCCGTCAGGGCGAGGGCGACCCACAGGGCCGTGACCGACGCCTGTTCCATAGCTTCCGGCTTCCAGCTTAGCACGAGGGTCCGAGTGGGGCGACTCAGGGGGAGAAGGCGCGGCGCAGGACGGCCACCAGCTCGTCGTAGGGGAGGCCCTTTCCCAGGTAGGAGTCGCCCACCCGTATCTCGAAGTGGAGGTGGAACTCGGTGTCGGGCGCCGTCACTTCTTGCGGGGTGCCGGTGTTGCCCACGTAGCCGATGACCTGCCCCGCTTCCACCCTCATGCCCACCTGCAGGTCGGCGGCGACGCCGTCCAGGTGGGCATAGCGGGTGACCACCCCTCCGCCGTGGTCGATCCATACCTGGCGGCCGCGGAAGCGATCCAGGGCCTGTTCGTCGGTATAGCCCTGGGACTGGCTGCGGCGCAGCAGCTCGTCCAGCTCCTGGGGCGTGAGGGGGCGGTAGTCGTGGTCGGCGCGCACTACTACCCCTGCCTTGGCAGCCCGCACCGGCGTCCCCTTGCCGATGTGGGCGCAGGCGAAGCCGTCGTAGAAGTCGACGCCTTCGTGGACGCCGGCTCGGTACGGCCGGGGGGCGTTGGGCAAGAGGTTCGGGGAGGTAGGGAGGCACGCGCCATCAATGGGCATCCGGAAGCCCGTCAGCACCGGCGTCGGCGTGGGAGTGGGGGTTGGAGTGGGAGTGGGAGTGGGAGTGGGAGTGGGGGTAGGTGTCGGCGTAGGGCTGGGCGCGGGGTGGGGGCTCGCTTGCGCCCTGGGCGTCGGCGGGGGGGTATGGCTCTGGGGACTGCCGGACGTGGTCAGCGCCGCGCCACCGCCACAGGCGACGAGGAGGAGCAGGAGGGCGGCGGCGGCCGCGACCCTAGGAGTCCACAGAGTAGCCCTCCTCGGCCATCGCCTTCACGATGTCGTCCAGCGACGCCCGCGCGGGGTCGTACCGCACCACCACCTGCTGCGACTGGGGGTCGCCGGAGAGGAACTCGACTCCCGGCAGGGCGGTCACCGCCTTGCGAATGGCGGCGATGCAGTGGTCGCAG
>BEIA01000034.1 GCA_002898715.1 bacterium HR24
CAGCGACGAGGCCGCGGCCCGCGCCCTCATCGGCCCCATGGAGGAGCGAGTCCGGGCCATCCTCGGTGAGTACATCTGGGGCGTCGACGAAGAGACTCTGGAGCTCGTGGTAGGCCGCCTCCTCAAGGAGCGAGGCCTCACCCTGGCCACCATGGAGTCGTGCACCGGCGGGCTTCTGGCCGACACCATCACCAACGTCCCCGGCTCCTCGGCCTACTTCCGCGCCGGCTACGTGGCCTACGACCCTGAAGTAAAGGTGGCCCTGGGCGTGCAGCGCGAGCTCATCGAGCGGCACGGGGTGGTGAGTCCCGAGGTAGCGGCGGACATGGCGCGAGCCGTGCGCCTCGTGGCCAGTGCCGACATCGGCATGGGGATCACCGGCGTGGCCGGGCCCGACCCGCTGGAGGGCAAGCCCCCCGGCACGGTGCACATCGGCCTGCACGACGGCCGGGAGGCCCAGACCCAGTCCATGACCTTCTACCAGGGGCGCCTGGCCACCAAACGCCGGGCGGTCACCGTGGCCCTGGGCATGCTGTGGAGGCACCTGCGCCAGGACTCGGCCGCCCGCTAGGCCGGGACGCGACGCTCGCACGACGCCTCCCGACAGGCGTCCACGCTGGTACAGGAACAAATATGGACGACCGGAGGCAGGCATGCTGTACCTGTTACTGCGTCATTCCCCCTGGCTCTCGGCCCTGGCCCTGGGCCTGGTTCTGCTGGCGGCCGGCATCTACACCCTCGTGAGGGCCGTGGACGTGCGGGCCCAGATCCGGGACGAGCTACGCGACGAGCAGATCGTCACCAGCCAGGACGCCCGCATCCCCGGGGTGTTGGTGCAGGACGCGGCCACCGCCAAGGCCCAGGCCGACGCCATCAAGGAGCACACCCTGGGGCGCTGGGGACCCTTCAGCGAGCTGCCCAGGGACGACCCCCGCCGTGCCCAGTTCATCGACGGGGTGGCCCTGCGGACCGCCCTCAACCTGGCGGTCATGGGCTTCGGCATCACTGATCTGCTGCTGGGCTTGGGCGCTATCCTGATAGTGGCCGGGGCAGCCACCGTGGCCCTGGCCGCCCCCGCCCTCTACTTTCTGGCCGGGATGGTAGTGCGGCGTCCGGGCTAGGCCACCCGGGCCACCCCGGTGCGGATGGCCGCCTCCCGCACCGCCTGGGCCACTGCCTGGAACATCTCCCGCTGGAAGATGCTGGGAATGATGTACTCTTCGGACAGCTCCGACTCGTCCACAGCCGCAGCGATGGCCTCGGCCGCGGCCAGTTTCATCTCCAGGTTTATGGTCTTGGCACGGGCGTCCAGCGCTCCCCTGAAGAGGCCCGGGAAGCAAAGGGCGTTGTTGATCTGGTTCGGGAAGTCGGAGCGGCCGGTGGCCATCACCCGCACATAGGGCTCCGCCAGCTCCGGACGTATCTCGGGGTCGGGGTTGGCCAGGGCGAAGACGATGGGGTCCTTGGCCATCTTCTTCACGTCGTCCACCGTCAGGACGTTGCCCACCGACAGGCCCAGAAAGAAGTCCGCCCCCTCCATGGCGTCGGACAGGGAGCCACGGCGGCCCTGGCGGTTGGTGTTCTCGGCCAGCCAGCGCTTGTAGGGGTCCATGTCCTTGTCGCGGCCGTGGTAGATGATGCCCGCCCGGTCCACCACCAGCATGTCCCGCACGCCGAGAGAGTGGAGCAAGCGCGCGCAGGCATAGCCGGCAGCCCCGGCGCCGGCTATGACCACGCGCAGGTCTTCCAGCCGCTTCCCCACCAGCTTGAGGGCGTTGCGCAGGCCGGCCAGCACCACCACCGCCGTGCCGTCCTGGTCGTCGTGGAACACAGGGATGTCCAGGGCCTCCTGCAGCCGCTCCTGGACGGTGAAGCAACGGGGCGCGGAGATGTCCTCCAGGTTGATCCCCCCGAAGGCAGGAGCGATGGCCATTACCGCCTGCACGATCTCGTCCGCGTTCTGGGTAGCCAGGCAGATGGGCCAGGCGTCCACCCCGCCGAACTCCTTAAAGAGCATGGCCTTGCCCTCCATGACCGGCAGGGCCGCCTGGGGCCCCAGGTTGCCCAGGCCCAGAATGGCCGAACCGTCGGTCACCACGGCCACCGTGTTGCCCTTGATTGTATAGTCCCACACGCTATCGGGCTGGCGGTGTATAGTGCGGCAGACCCGGGCCACACCGGGGGTGTAGACGATGGCCAGGTCCTGGCGGGTGGCCAGAGCGATGCGGTTGCGCACCTGCACCTTGCCGCCGCGGTGCAGGTCCAGGATGCGGTCGGTGACCTGGTGGACCCGCACATCGGGCAGCGCGGTGACGGCCTGGACTACCAGTCGGGCGTGCTCCTCATCGTCCACCCGCACGGTGAAGTCGCGGACGATGGTGCCGCCGCTGGCCTGGACGATGTCGATGGCTCCTATGTCCCCGCCCGCCTGGCCCAGGATGGAAGCTACCTTGCCCAGCATGCCCGGCCGGTTGGGGTACTCGGCCCTGATGGTGATGGTATAACCGTCGCTCAGCATCTCCTCATACCTCCACTCTCGCAACCAGAATACCACTGCCTACGTTGATAGTGATGTACGGGCATCGCCCGGTGGCCCGTGTCCGCAGGCAAGGTCCGATCCCCCTCCAAGGAGGTGCGAAGTGCTCCGTAAGGCCCTGGTCGGCGCCCTGGTCCTCGGCGGGCTGTGCGCTATGGCGCTCGCCTGCGGTGGCGAGGAGGCCCCTTCCCCCACGCCGCAGGCAGTGGCGGGCATGACCCCTGCCCTCTCCGCGTCCACGCCCGCCGCCACCGTTGCCTCTGCACCGACGCCGTCCCCTACCCCGACGCCCACTCCCACGCCGGCCCCGCCCTCGCCCACCCCCACCGCCCCCTCCGCCTGCACTGCCCCCACCGCCCCCAACAAGAGCGGCACCCTGGTCGGGCAGGGCTGCGTGATGCTCACCGTCGCGCCCGGGGGCCAGTCGCAGGTCAACGCCCAGCAACTGGCGGGAGTCAGCATTCCCTGCGCGGGAGCGGCCAGCACCCACGGCTGGCAGGTGTGGCTGCCATCCGGGGCCAGCGTGAACATCCAGACGGCAGCGTCCACGGGCGGAGGCCCCACCACCATCGCCAGCGGCAACAGCGGCACCGCCTCGGGCTACTGCGGGACCATATTCGTCCAGAACCCGGGCTCGGTGGCGGTGACGGTGCACGTGAGCTGGAAGATGTGGGACTGCACCGCCGCCCCCTGCTGAAGGCGCGGGCGGCCTAACGCGTCAGCTCGCGGTAGAGCTGGGTGATGCGCGAGGGCAGCGACTCCACGTCGGGCACCACCGCGTAGCCCACGTCCTGGCACATCTGCTTGAGGTAGTCGTGGCCGTAGCGGTCGACGGTCAGGCAGAAGGGCACCACCCCCCGCCGCTTGGCCTCCAGCAGGGCCATGTGGGTGTCGTGGATGGCGTACTCCTTCTCGGTGCGGTCGCGCCCGTAACCGTGATCCTGGGGGCGCCCGTCGGAGACCAGGAAGAGGATGCGCACCTTGGCGTCCACCTGCTCCAGCTTGTAGGTGGCGTGGCGAATGGCCGGCCCCATGCGGGTGGAGCGCACCGGGGATATCTTGTCTATCCGCCGCTTCACCCGCTCCCCGAAGGGCTCCTCCAGCTCCTTGATGACGTAGAACTCCACGTTCTCCCGTCCGTAGCCCGAGAAGCCGTAGATGCCGTAGGTGTCGCCGATGGTCTCCAGGGCGCGGATGAGCAGGACGATGCTCTCTTTCTCCACATCGATGATGCGCTTGGGCGGTGACAGTAGCTCCTGAGCGCGGCGCGACATCCACCAGGCGAAGTACTTGCGGGGGTCGTCGTCGAAGTCGTCGGGCGTCAGCCGACGGGTGTGCTTGACGATCTCCTCGTCGGTGGAGGCGCTCATGTCCAGCAGGAAGGCGACGGCAACATCGCGCTCTACCTTGTTGCGCCGCCAGTAGACCTTCCCGGGCGGGGATACGCCCGCCTCCCGCTCTACGAGGTAGTCCACCACCGCGTCCATGTCCAGCTCTTCGCCGTCCAGCAGCCGCTTGATCTTGCGGAACAGCTCCGGCTTCAGGAGCTCGAACTGGCGCCGCGTCTGGTTCACCAGGGCCGAGTAGCGGTTGAGGGTCTGGTCGAAGTAGCTGGCCGTGCCCTCCGCCACCGTGTACTCGACGATCCGGCACCAGCGCGGCTTGTAGTCGCCGGCGCGGAAGTCCCACTCGTCGTAGAAGTAATAACGGGGCTCGGGCGCCAGCGGCTGGTCGGATGGGTCGGGAGTGCTCAGGCCGGTGGTGCGGCGCCGGTCGCGCTGCTTATCCTTTTGTGCCTCCTGCTCCTCCTGCGCCAGCTCCCGCTTCAGGTTGGTCAGGAACAGGTTAGAGGACTGCTGCAGGTCCTGCTCCCCCCCGTCTTGCAGGTCTATCTCGACGCTCTTCTCCAGCAGGGCCTTTATCTGCTCCGGGGAGAGGGGCGAGGGCGGCTGCTGGGCCTGGCGTTCCTGCCGCAGGCGGCCCAGGAGCTGGACCAGCTCGGGCTTGAATTCGCCCCGGAACTCCACGGGCTGGGGGCTCCGGTAGGGCTGCTCCTCGCCCTGTATCTGCTGGGACTGCTGCTCCGCCTGGCCCGCGCCGGACATGGGCGACACCTGGGCCGTGTCCGCCTCCTCAGGGTTCTGCCAGTCCTCCTGCGACTCGTCCATGGACACATTGGGCAGGGAGGCGACGAGTTCGTAGAGGCGGATGGTAGCCTCGGCCGCGTCCTCCACGGTAGCCGCGGGCTTCTGCACCGCCTCGAGGACGGCCAGGGCCTCCTTTAACAGGGGCATGAGGGAGGCGGGCCACGAGAGGTGGTCGGCCCCGCCCAGGGAGGCCCGCACCAGGTTCTCCATGAAGGCCTCCACCAGGGGCAGCTCTTCGATGGGCGGACGCCGCTCCAGCTCCCGCACCTGGGTGAGGCGGTAATCGGCCCGGATGCCCGCGTACTCGCGCAGTATGCAGGCGTCGATGCGCGTGTCCTCGGCGATGGCGAACAGGTCGGCCGCCAGCCGGCGGTTATCGAACAGGTCGAAGAACCGCTCCATGTCCGTCAGGGGTTGGCGGTGGCCGTCGCTCGCCTCCCGTTCCTGCAACCGCTTCTGCTCCCGCTCCAGCCGCAGGGTGGGGAACACGTTGCCCGGCGCCTCGAACCGGAACAGGAAGCTGCCGAACTCCAGATGCCCTGCCTGGTGGGTGGCATAGACCTTGTAGATGCTGAAGTTGCGCGCCTTGTCCTCGAACTCGTCCACCGCCGGGGGCAGGAAGATGGCCGAGCCCTCGGTGGTGGCCGTCTCCGTGCGCACCCAACCGATGCCCTTCTGGGCCAACGCCTCCGCCGAGTGGATGGCCACGTCGGCGCCAGTGAGGGCCTTGCAGTACATGCGCAGCACGTCGCTGACCTTGTTCAGCTCCAGACGGGAGGAAAGGGCATCCAGCATCTCCTCGGCCCGGTTGGACTCCAGCCGGAAGTACGCCTCGCCGCCCTCCTGGTTCATCTGCAGTACCTGCAGCCCCTCCCGGTGCCAGTCGCCCAGCTCGCTGAGCTTCAGGCGCGGCAACACGCGGGGCAGGCTTTTGAGGAACTCCATGGCAGCCACCGGCGAGTTGCTGGCTACCTGCTCGGCCAGCCCCAGCAGGTGGCCGTGCAGTTCCGGCGGCACCTGGGAAAGGGCGCGGCCCGCCTCGGCGAAGTAGGCAAAGGCCTGCCGTCCTTCCTCGCTCACGATGCGGCTGGCCAGGGAAAGGAAGCGGGCCCGCTGGGAAGGCTCTACCTGGGCCAGCAGCCCCGGCCCACGCTCCAGGTAGGCGCGGGCGTCTGCCCAGCCAGCGGCGGCCAGTTCCTCGGCGAAGCGCAGGAAGGCCAGCCTGTCCTCCCCCTGCAGAGGGCGCAACACGTGGGGCGCCACGCCCAGACAGTGGGAGGCCAGGTCATAGGAGCGGTCGCAGAGCACGTCCAGGAAGCGGACCAGCACCGACGCTTCGGCCAGCGACATGACACCGAACAGCGTGGGGCTGTGCTCGAAGAACTGCACCGCCAGGGAGGCCGACCGCCAGGAGCCCTTGTAGAGGTGGCGGCCCAGCCCCACCCACCGCCCCAGCCCCTCGGGGCCGATGATGGGCAGCGTGCTGGGGCTGGCGCGGTAGTAAGCGGCGGCCAGGGCCGAGGAGACGGAGGTCAGCTCGCGGCCGTGCCGCGCCCACTCCCAGAAGGAGACGCTGCCCAGCAGCCCCAGCACTTGAGGAGATGCCAGGTAGTACTCGGCGCTGGCCTCCCAGGCGCGCCAGGCCAGGCGTGCCAGCTCCAGCCCCTCCTGGGCCCAGCGCACTATGTCGTCGGGCCCCCAGACAGGCGGCATCTTGGCCAGGGCACGCCGGAAGTCGGCGGCCAACGAGGGGGAGAGGGAGGCGAGCTCCTTCTCCAGATAGTCGAAGCTGGACGAGAAGCCTTTCCTATTCAAAGATGGAGTTCACCACCTCTTGGATGCTGCGCTGGACGTCCCGGTCGTCGGTGAGCGCCCAGACCACCGCCACCTGGCAGGCCCGCCGCGGCGGAATGCCGCTGGCGATGAGCTTGCCGGCGTAGATGAGCAGCCGGGTGCTCACCCCTTCGGCCAGCCCGTGCTCCTTCAGGTTGCGCACCTTCTCTCCCAGCTTGGCCAGCGCTTCGGCCATCTCCCGCGAGACGCCGGACTCGTGTTCGATGACCTTCGCCTCCACCTCCCGCGGCGGGTAGGTGAACTCGATAGCCATGAAGCGCTGCCGGGTGCTGTGCTTCAGATCCTTCAGGGCGCTCTGATAGCCCGGGTTGTAGGAGATGACCAGCAGGAAGCCGTCCCGAGCCTCCACCACCTGGCCCAGCTTCTCGATGGGCAGGATGCGGCGGTGGTCGGTGAGGGGGTGAATGAGGACGGTGGTGTCCTTGCGGGCCTCCACGATCTCGTCCAGGTAGCAGATAGCCCCCGCTTTGACGGCACGAGTGAGGGGGCCATCGATCCAGCGGGTGGTCTCCCCTTCCAGCAGGTAGCGGCCCACCAGGTCGGAGGCAGTCAGGTCCTCGTGGCAGGCCACCGTCACCAGCGGCAGCCCGGTGCGAGCGGTATCCTGTCCCGTCACGTCGCGGACGATGGTCACCGGCCTGCCCAGCCGGTAGGCCATGTACTCCACGAAGCGGGTCTTGCCGCAGCCAGTGGGCCCCTTCAAGAGTACCGGGATCTTCTGCTCGTAGGCGGCGGTAAAAAGCTCCACCTCGTCCGCCACCGGGAGGTAAAATGGCTCCTCCTCCAGCACGTATTCCTCGATGGCGTACTGGCGGTAGGTGGTGCGCTCGTCCATACTGCCGTTCACCTTCCCTTTGCGGCAAGACGGGCCATCAGCCGGCCCCATTCTCGCTCCACTTGCTGCCGCGTCTCCTCCAGGCTGCAGTCGGTGCGAATGACGACGTGGCCCCGCCGCGCCCTCTCCTCGATGGGCATCTGGGCCCGGACCCTGGCCAGGGCCTCCTCGAGGGAAATGCCGCTGCGCTCGGCTGCCCGGCGGGCGGCAACCTCGGCCGGCGCCACGGTGACCCAGACCTCGTCCACCATGTCGTCCCAGCCAGCCTCCAGCAGCAGGGCAGCCTCTAGGACAGCCACGCGGGCACCCTGGGCGGCCAGCTCGTCCAGCCGCTGACGGATACCCTCCCGGATGCGGGGATGGGTAATGGCATTGAGGCGCTGCAGGGCCTGGGGGTCCTGGAAGACGATGCCGGCCAGGCGGCGGCGGTCCACGGTACCGTCGGGGGCGAGCACGCTCGGCCCGAACGCGGCCACCACTTCGTCATAAGCGGGGCCGCCAGGGGCGTAGACCTGGTGGCCAATCTGGTCAGCGTTCAGGACCACCGCCCCCAACTCCCGCAGCATTTCGGCTACCGTGCTCTTGCCCGAGCCCAGGCCACCTGTCAGGCCGATGACGAACACCCCTCCGGGCCTTCCCTTATGAGATAAACGCCCCGACAGCCGTCGGGGCTCGCCTTGCATTTTAGAATGGCCTGACGGGCGCGTCAAGGTCGTGTGCTCATCCGGCGGTGCTGTATCGGGACGCGTTTCCCGCACGCCCAGCCGACCGCGCCGGCGGCCGTAGCTACCTGCGCGCTTCGGCCTCCTTCAGCTCGCGCACCTTCTTGATGAGCACGGGCAGCACCTCTTTCCAGTCCGCCACCACGGCCCACCGGGACGCCTTGAAAATGTTGGCCTCGGGGTCCTTGTTGATGGCGACGATGTTCTTGACCTGGGAGATGCCAGCCATGTGCTGGGATGCCCCCGAGATGCCGACGGCGATGTACAGGTCGGGCGTCACCACCTTGCCGGTGAGGCCTACCTGGGCCGATACGGGGTACCAGCCCAGGTCGCAGGCGGCGCGGGAAGCGCCTACTGCTCCGCCCAGCAGCTCGGCCAGCTCTTCGAGCTGCTGGAAGCCCTCGGGCCCGCCCAGACCACGGCCGCCGGAGACCACGACACGGGCGTCCTCCAGGCGCACGCCCTCGGCCTTCTGCTTCACCCGCCCCAGGACGCGGGTGCGCACGCCGGCGGCGTCCACGTTCACTGCCACCCGCTCCACCTCGCCCTGCCGGGAATCGTCCCGCTCCAGGGGCTCCTGGGACTTGGCCCGCAGGGTGGCGATGACGGGCGAGGTGTTGAAGGAGTACCGGGCACGGGCGTTGCCGCCGTAACAGGGCCGCGTGACCAGCACACGCCCGTCCTGGACTTCCACCTCTACCGAGTCCATGGCCACGGCCGTGCCCAGGCGAGCGGCCAGGCGCGGCGCCAGGTCACGGCCGATGATGGTCTGACCCAGGAGCACCACCGCCGGGCCCTTTTCCCGCACCAGGCGCTCCAGCACCGGCACATACGCATCGCCCTGGTACTCCTGCAGCGCGGGGTCGTCAGCCAGGAGGACCACGTCGGCCCCCTGGGCGATAGCCTCCTGGGAGTGGCCGTCCAGTCCCGCCCCCAGGATGGCGCACAGGACGCGCCCGCCCAGCGCCGGGGCGAGGCGACGCGCCGCGCCCAGCAGCTCGAAGGTGATGGGGGCGAGCCGCCCCTCCTCTGTCAGCTCGCCGAAGACCAGGATGTCATTGGCCATGTCCCTACTCCTCGCCCTCTAGATGAGCTTGGCCTCGCGCAGGCGCTGGAGGAGCCTGTCCACCTTCTCCTCCACCGTGTCGCCCTCGATGAACTCGGTCTCCACCTTGGTCTCGGGTATGTAGAGCGCCTCGACATTGACGCGGTTCTGGAGCTGGGCCGGATTCAGCCCCAGGTCGGCTGCCGTCCAGACGGTCACCTGTTTGCGGGCGGCCATCATGATCTGCCGGAGCTGGGGATAGCGGGGTTCGCCCAGCTCGTTGGACACGGTGACCACCGCCGGCAATGGCGCCTCCACCGTCTCGAAGCCGTCCAGGAGCACCCGCTCCACCACCACCTTACCGTCCTGGACCTTCACGTCCTTGGCGATGGTGACGCAGGGTATGCCCAGCAGTTCGGCGAGAGTAGGCCCCACCACACCCATGTCCCAGTCCACCGCCTGGCGACCGGTGATGACCAGGTCGAACGGGGCCAGCTTCTGGATGGCCGCCGCCAGCACCTGGGCGGTCACCCAGTGGTCGGCCTCGTGGAGAGCAGGGTCATTGATGAGATAGCCGTCGTCGGCCCCCATGGCCAGGCAGTGCTTTATGGCGTCGCGGAAGGAGTCGGGCCCCATGGACACGACGCTGATCTTGACGTCGCCCAGGGCATCGCGAATGCGCAGGGCCGCCTCCACGCCGATGGTGTCGAACTGGCTGGGGACGGGGGCTATGCCCGGCGCAGGGATGACCTTCTTGGCAGCCTCGTCTACCCGGAACTGGGAGGCGGGGGTTTCGGGGTCGGGCACCTGCTTCACGCAACAGATGATGTGCAAAGCCATGGCAGCCCCTCGCTCATGTGAAAAACTTCACCTTGAGTATACCATTTGGCCCATGGGGCGCAAGCCGTCCCGCCCGCAGGCGGCGCCTCGCGCCTATCTGGTCGCGGCGGCGCGGGAGTAGGCCACGCTGCGCTCCAGCAGCTCCGCCACGTCCAGCACCTGCATGCCCTTCCTGGCCGCTTCCGGCACCGAGCCCACTCCCTCCTCGAACATCTGCAGGCAGAACGGGCAGGCCACGGCGATGACGCGGGCGCCCGTGCCCGCCGCCTCGGCCGTGCGCACGTGGTTGATGCGCTGCCCCTTGGACTCCTCCACCCACATGTGGCCTCCGCCGGCCCCGCAGCAGAAGGTATGGCCCCGGTGGCGCTCCATCTCCACCGTCTCCAGATCCATGGCCGCCAGCAACTGGCGCGGCTCGCCCATGATGTTGTTGTGCCGGGCCAGGTAGCAGGGGTCGTGATAGGTGACGGGGAAGCCCCAGAGCTCGTTTATCGTCCTGGGCTCCAGCCGCCCCTCGGCCACGAGCTGGGCGAAGAGCTGGGTGTGGTGCACCACCTCGAAGCGGCCGTCCAGTTGCGGGTACTCGTGGCGGATGGTGTTGAAACAGTGGGGACAGTTGGCGATGACCTTCTTTACGCCCTTGGCCTTGAATGTCTCGATGTTCTGCTGGGCCTGCATCTGGAACAGGTACTCGTTGCCCAGCCGTCGGGCCGGGTCGCCGGAGCAGGTCTCCTCCGCCCCCAGCACGCCGAAGGATACCCCGGCCTGCAGCAGCAAGCGAACGATGGCCTTGGTGACCCTCACGTTGCGCTCCTGCAGGGCGCCAGTGCAGCCGACCCAGTACAGGTACTCCTGGGAGCCGTCGAACATGGGCACCTCGACGCCCTCCCTGGCCAGCTCCTCGATCCAGGTGGTGCGGGTGAGCTGGGTTCCCCGCCAGGGGTGGCCCCTCTGCTCCAGTTGCATGAGGGTGGCCTGGGCCGTCTCAGGCATGCTGGCCTGCTCCATCACCAAATAGCGGCGCATGTCCATCAGCTTGGGGATGTGCTCGATGAAGAGGGGGCACTGATACTCGCAGGCCCCGCACGTCACGCAGTCCCAGATGGTGTTGAAGGAGACAACGTCCCCGGCGATGGCCCGCTCCTCCTTCACTTCCTCTCCCTTGCGCCGGGCGGCCAGCAGACGTGGCCCGGCCTCCGTCAGATAGCGCTTGATGTCCTGCAGGAAGCCCATGGGCGTCAGCTCCTTGCCCGTGTTGTAGGCCGGGCAATGGGCCTCGCAACGGCCACAGCGCACGCACACGTCCACGTCCATGAGCTGCTTCCAGGTGAAGTCACGCAGGTAGCCGGCCCCGAAGCGCTCCGCCGTCTCGAAGTCGGCGATGGGAGGAAGGGCCGTGCCCGCCAGCGCCGCCCCGGTGGGCGAGAGCTTGCGCAGGAAGATGTTGGCCGACCCCAGCAGGATGTGCGAGATCTTGCCATAGCCGACCCAGGCTACCCAGCCGGTGGCCATGGCCAGGTGCAGCCACCACAGGCTCTTGTGGAGCAGCTCCATGAACCCCTGGCTGGCCCCCGATTCCAGGGCCGCCTTGCCGATGAGGAAGCCGATGGGCGACCATGGTGCCCAGTTAGGGTCCGACGCTATGCCGCCATGGACGTCGATGGTCGCGCCCTGTAGCTCCGTCATGCCCACCCGCATGCCTTCGATGACGAACCCCGTCAGCAGGATGGCGAGCATGAGCCACAGCAGGGCCACGTCGTCCCACAGGCTGCCCAGGCGCATCTTGGGGTGCTTCCAGAGATAGCGGCGGTAGAGGGCCATGAGGATGCCGACGGTGGCAGCCACCCCCGCCAGGTCCAGCGCTAGCGAATACCCGAGGTACACATGCCCTTCCAGGTACTCCACGAAGTCGTCGTGGAAGGCCAGCATCACCGTCCCGATGAAGAGGAACGTCCAGCCCCAGAAGATGAGAAGGTGCATCAGTCCCGCGTACAGGTCGTTAGGCATCCGGCCCTGGCCGATGCCATAGAGCAGGAAGAAGCGGGCGCGCTCCCAGGGGCGGTCCCAGCGGTCCTCCCTCTTGCCGATGAGCCACAGGCGCAGGCGCGAGAGAGGGCCATAGGCCAGCACGAGGAGGATTGCGGCGGTGAGGGCGTACACGAATATGCGGGCCCACTTGGCGATGTTGAAAAAGACCTGGCGCGTGGCCTCCCCCATGCCCTGGCTGGCGGCGATCACGACCAGGGCAGCCACCAGGGGCACGAGGGCTACGGCCACGAAGAAGCTGAGGCCGGCCAGAAGCAGGCGCAGTTGGGGCGAGCGCACCTTGACCTCGATGGCCATCCTGTCCCCCTGCTATGGAGTCCCACTATGGGGTGCGTAGCCATGTTAAGACTTCGCTAAAGGGGCCGTCAAACGGCCGCGGCTGGTGTACAATGGCGCCACCATGACCGTCGAGTTGCGCGAGGCCCGGCCCGACGAGCTGCACGAGGTGGCCCTCGTCACCGCCATCGCCTTCGACGCCGACAGGAACGCAGAGGGACTCATCGGCCAGGGCATCTACGACCTGTTCACGCCGCTGGTCTGCCGCGAGGACGGCCGGCTGGTGGCCTGCCTGTCAGTGGGGCACATGGCCGCCTTCTACGAGGGCACGGAGGTGCCCCTCGGGGCCGTGTCCATGGTGTCCTGCCTTCCCGAGGAGCGCCGTCGCGGCCTGGTGGGTCGGCTGCTGGCCTACTGCCTCGCCTACATGCGCGAGCGCGGCCTCTGCCTATCGGGCCTGTTCACCCCCCATCCCTCCCTGTACCGCCGCTACGGCTGGGCCGCCGCCCACCCCTACATCGGGTGCAGCATCGACCCCAAGGCGGTGGGCGTGCGCTGGCTCCCCCGGCCCAGGGGCCGCGCCGTACGGGTGGACATGGAGTCCTGGACCCTGCTGGACGACCTGCACCGCCGCTGGGCAGCAGCCCGCAACGGTCCCCTGGTGCGGAGCGAGGCCTGGTGGCGCGCCGCCGTCTTTCGAGGTTTGTACTGGCCACGGCGGCTGCCCCGCGACTGTGCCGTCTGGTACAGGCCCGACGGCACCCCCTCCGGGTTCCTGGTGTACGAGGCAGGCGTCCGCCGTGCCGGCCAGGGGGTAGAGAACTACTTCGCCGCCTTCCAGCTCGCCGCCCTGGACGGAGACGCCTACGCCGGCCTGCTGCGCTACATCCTCTCCTTCGACCTGGCCCACGAGGTCGCGCTCCCCGTGGAGATGGCCGACCCGCTCCTCGCCGCCGTCGACGAGGCCCAGCGCCTGCAGGCCACACGCCACCTGGGCATGATGCTGCGCCTGGTGGACGTGGCCGATGCCCTTTCCAGGCGCCCCACGGCCGCCCCCGACGGCACTCGCCTGCTGCTGGGCATCGAGGACGAGCACGCTCCGTGGAACCGCGGCGTGTGGCTCCTCGAGGCTGAAGGCGGGCGCCTGCGCGTGCGGCCGTCGCAGGAGTCCCCGCAGCTCTCCTGCGACGCGGGCAACCTGGCCCCCGTGTTCAGCGGCCTCCTCTCGCCGCGGGAGGCGGCCCGCTGTGGCCTGCTGACTGTACACGAGCCGAAAGCGGTGGAGGCGGCCCAGCGCCTGCTGGCCGCCTCCCTGCCCGTCTCCTGTCCGGAGTTCTTCTAGCCTATTCGCTGCGCACGGCCGCCAGGGACAGCTCGCTCTTGGGCTCGCCCAGTTGCTTGCGCAGCTCCGTCTTCAGCACCTTGCCCAGGTAGTTGCGGGGCAAGTCGGTGACGAAGGCGTAGTACTTGGGCGCCTTGTAGCTGGCCAGGCGCTCCTTGACGTAGGCCGTCAGCTCCTCCGGCGTGGGCAGGTCGTTGGGGTCCTTGGGCACGATGACGGCCTTCACCTCCTCTCCCCACTCCACATCGGGCACGCCGATGACGGCCGCCTCGGCCACCTTCGGGTGCTGCTCGAGGACGGCCTCGATCTCGCCCGGGGCAATGTTCTCGCCACCGCGGATGATCAGGTCCTTGGTGCGGCCGGTGATATAGACGTAGCCGTCCTCGTCCATGAAGCCCACGTCGCCCGTGTGCAGCCAGCCGTCCTTGAAGGCCTCGGCCGTCTCCTGCTCCCGCTGCCAGTAGCCGGCCATCACCCGCGGCCCCTGGACGACGATCTCCCCCTCGTGCCCCGGCGGCAGGAGGTTCCCCTGGGGGTCCATGATGGCCACCACCACATCGGGCATGGGCCGGCCCACCGAGCGCAACCGGCGCAGCGCCTTCTCCCTCTCCGGCCCGGGCTCGTCGGGGATGCGGTGGTCTTCGGGGCCCAGGAAGGTGAGGGTGGAGGTGCTCTCCGTCTGACCGTAGGCGTTCATGAAGCCCACGTTGGGCCACTTCTTGAACCGCTCGATGGCGCTGACCAGCACCTCGTAGGGCATGGGGGCTGCGCCGTAGGCTAGCAGGCGCAGGGAGCTCAGGTCGTACTTGTCGAAGTCAGGGTGCTCGATGACCCGCTTCACCATGGTGGGCACCAGGAAGCTATGGGTGACCCGGTGGCGCTGCACTGCCTCTAGCCAGGCGGTGGGGTCGAACTGGGGCAGCACCACCAGTGTGCGCCCGCCCCACACGGCCGCCAGCATGGTGGTGGCCCCAGCGATGTGGAAGAAGGGCACCGAGACCAGCTGGACCTCCCACTCCTCGGCGGCCGGGTCAGCCGGGGAGACGGTGTTGGTGACGTAGACCGAGAGGGCCAGGTGGGTCAGCACCACTCCTTTGGGCAGGGCGGTGGTGCCGCTGGTGTACATAAGGATGGCCGGCTCCGAGTCGTCCACCTCCACCCAGAGCTCTTCCGGCTCGTGGCGGGCGATGACGTCCTCGTAGTTGGGAATGCCCTCCGGCCGGGCGTCGTAGCAGATGACATGGCGCAGGCCGGGCACTTCGGGTCGCAAGGAGTTGGCCAGCTCCAGGTAGCGCTCGCCCAGGAACAGGACAGCCGCCCCCGAATTGGTGAGCATATAGGCCAGCTCCTCCCGCTTGGCCCGGTAGTTCAGGGGCACGAAGGTGAGGCCCAGCTTGGCGCAGGCATAGTACGTCTCCACATAGGGGATGGAGTTGAGCGCGAGCACGGCCACCTTCTCGCCCTTCTGCACCCCCAGGGCCTGCAGGGCATTGGCCAGGCGCAGGCTCCGCTCATGGAGCTGGGCGAAGGTCTCCTCCTTCCCCTCGCAGATGATGCCCACGCGGTCGGGCACCATGGACGCGGCGATGGTGAGGAACTCGGCTGTGTTCATCTCCCGACCTCCGTCATTACTCCTTGTAGCATTTTGACCAAACGCGGCCGCGGCCGCTAGCCCTCCCCCGCCAGCCGCGCCGCCAGGGAGCGCCGGGCATCGGCGTCGGCAAGGAGCCGGCGGGCCAGACGTCCGTCCAATCGCAGCGCCTCGTCCAGGGGGAGGTCGGGGCCGTGGCGCAGGGCGGCCTTAACCAGGCGCAGGACTGCCGGCGGCCGCTCCAGGAGGAGCCGGGCCAGGCGCTCCGCCTCGGCGTACAGCTCGCTGCGCGGGACCACCCTGTGCACCAGACCCCAGCGCAGGGCCTCTTGGGCGCTCAGAGGCTCGCCGGTAAGCACCAGGTGCATGGCCACCCCTCTGGGCACCGTCCGGGGCATCGTCTGGGTACCCCCGGCCGAGGGGATGTAGCCCAGGTTGACCTCGGGCAGGCCCAGGCGTGCGTCCTCGGCAGCGATGCGGAGGTCGCAGAACAGGGGCAGCTCGACGCCGGCACCCAGGGCGAAGCCGTGGATGGCTGCCACCAGGGGCTTGGGGAACTCGTGCAGCAGCGCCCACAGGTCCCGCTGCTGGCGGGCGCGCCTCGCCTCCACATAGGAAGGGGCGGTGCCGAACTCGGAGATATCGGCCCCGGCGGAGAAGGCCTTATCGCCCGCCCCACGGAAGACCACCACCCCCACGTCGGGGTCGTACAGGGCGGCGTGGGCCGCCTCCCACAGCTCGTCCCGCATCCGCAGGTTGATGGCGTTGAGGACGTGGGGGCGGTTGAGGGTCACCCAGGCCAGCCCCGCGTCCTTCTCGAAGACGATGGTCTGGAAGCCGTCCACGGCGTGCTCGCGAGGCGGGGCTAGAGCCAGTCCGGGCGGCGTACGGCGCTCTTTTCCTTGGTGCGCAGCACCCGCTCCAGGTCAGCGTTTATCTTCTCCGTTAGCTCCTTCATGCCCGGCGAGCCGGTGCGCATCTCGTCGGAAAACCAGCGGCGCAGGCGGGCGCGGTCCTCGTCCGGCAGGCCCGCCTCCTGCACCAGCTTCTCCAGCAGCAGCGAGAGGAGCTCCCGCGCCTCGTCCAGGTCCAGCTCCACCCTCATTC
>BEIA01000035.1 GCA_002898715.1 bacterium HR24
GGCCCTGGTCTACCCCAGGCTCCTCAAGTTCAAGATCGGCCCTGACGTCGGCCCCACCGACTACGACATCGTGCCCGACCTGGCGGCGGCAATGCCAGAACAGCCCGACGCCACCACCTACATCTTCAAGCTCCGTCCCGCCAGGTGGGAGAACAAGCCGCCCCTGAACGGCCGGGCGCTGACGGCTGAGGACGTGGCCAAGAACTGGGAACGCTTCAAGGCCGAGCACCCCAACCGCGCCGTGCTGGTGAGCGACGTGGACCGGGTGGAGGCCACCGCCCCCGACACGGTGCGCTTCGTCCTCTCCCGTCCCCTGGGGGCGTTTCTCAGCCACATCGGGCACCATGGCATGTTCTACATCATGCCCTACGAGCTCTTCGGCACCGGCCAGCTCGAGAAGGACATGTGGAGCGCCGGGCCGTTCATTTTCCGGGGCTACGACGTGGGAGTGGAGTCGCGCTTCGAGTTCAACCCGAACTACTTCATCGAGGGGCTGCCGCGGGCATCGCGCGTGATCATACGCTACGTGCCCGACCACCAGACAGCTCTCTCCCTCTACCGCACCCGCCAGCTCGACTCCACCCTGTACGGGGCGGCCGGGCTCCCCAGCGCCAAAGACGTGCCCGAGCTCAGGCGCGACCTGCCCAACGCTACCTACACCCCTTCGCCTCTTCACTTCGACTTCCTGCTGAAGATGGACCTGCGCGACCCCGTCTTCCGCGACAAGCGGGTGCGACAGGCCATCTCTATGGCCATCAACCGCGACAACCTGGGCCAGATATCGGGCGAGGGCTTCTGGATCCTGGAATACGGCGCCCTCACCCGCTGGTACTTCGACCCCAAGAAGAACGAGTTCCCCAACGCCCGCTACTACCAGTACAACCCCCAGGAGGCGAGAGCCCTGCTGCGGGCGGCGGGCGTGGAGCGGGCCGGGCCCTACGACCTGCTGGCGGCGCGCTTCTGGTGGGCGGAGCAGATCGAGTGGGCCCAGTACGTCCAGGAGCAGCTCCGCGCCGTAGGCATCGAGACGCGCATCAAGGAGATGCCCTTCGCTGAGTTCTATTCGGCCACAGTGGTGGGCCCCCGCTGGACGGGCGGGTTCGCCATGGCACCCCACATCACCGTGGCCGACCCCAACGAGACCTACACCATCCTCTGGAGCCCGGGAAGCCCCCGCATCCACAGCCCGGGCCTGGAGGACCTGATGCGCCAGGACACGGAGCTGCTGGAGGCCATGGAGCGGCAGCGGCGCGAGGTCGACCCCAACCGTCGCCGGGAGGCCGTGCGGCAGGTGGTGAACATCATCGCCGACCGAATGTACGGCATACCTACAGCCGTCCCCATGGTCTATCACATCCACCAGGACAACGTGGCGATGAACTGGATCAACTCGTACGGCATGGAGTACGCCTTCGAGGCCTGGAGGCGCGAGTGAAGTATGGCCTGTTCATGATGCCGCTGCACCCGCCGGAGCGGGACAAACTGGAGGGCTACCGGCGCGATATCGAGACGCTGGTGCTGGCCGACAGGCTGGGCTACAGCGAGGCGTGGATAGGCGAGCACTTCACCATCCCTTGGGAAAACATCACCGCGCCGGACCTGCTCATCGCCAACGTGCTGCCCCGCACCGAGCGCATCGTCCTGGGCACGGGGGTCGTGCTGCTGCCCATGCACGACCCCCGCGAGGTGGCCATGCGCATCGTCTTTCTGGACCACCTGGCCGAGGGCCGCTTCTACTTCGGAATCGGCTCCGGCGGCGCCCCCACTGACTTCGAGCTGTGGGAGATCGACCACCACGCCGGCGAGCACCGCCGCCGCACCCGCGAGGCCATAGATATCATCCTGCGCATCTGGCAGGAGGACGGCCAGTTCGAGTACCGCGGACAGTTCTGGCACCTGCGGATGCCCAGGCCGAGGCCCGATATCCCCCTGTACCATCACATGCGGCCTTACCAGAGGCCGCACCCTCCCATCGCTGTGGCAGGACTGCACCGCTGGTCGGAGACCCTCGCCCTGGCCGGCGAACGGGGCTGGATACCCATGAGCATCAACTATCTACCCCCGCATCAGTTGCTGACCCACTGGGAGGCAGTGGAGGCAGGGGCGCAGCGGGCTGGCCGGGTGGCCGACCGCAGGCAGTGGCGCATCGCCCGCGAGATTTACGTGGCCGAGACCGACGCCCGTGCCCGGCGAGAGGTGCTAGAAGGGCCCATGCGGCGCGCTTTCGAACAGTATATGCGCAACATCCTCGCCTCCCTGGGCTCCCTGGACCTGTACAAGGTCGACCCCGAGATGCCGGACGAGGCGGTGACCGCCGAGTACCTGGTCGACAACGACATCTGGATCGTGGGCGCTCCCGACACGGTCACCGAAAAGCTGCGCCGCCTGTACGAAGCGGTGGGCGGCTTCGGCACCATACTCCAGATCGCCTACGACTGGGACCCGTGGGAGAGGTGGATCAACTGCATGGAACTCCTGGCCAAGGAGGTGATGCCCAACCTGGCCGGCCTGGAGCCCGGTTAGGGCGGCCGCAGGCACCTTGTAAATTCCTGACCTATGTGCTATAGTTCTGGCCGATAAAACGCCAGGAAGGGGGACAAGAGCTATACGGAAGGAGCTTCCCATCAACGAGCGGATCCGGGCCCGCGAGGTCCGCCTCATTGACCAGCACGGCAAGAACCAGGGAGTGGTGCCCCTGCCCAGGGCCCTGGCCATGGCACGAGAGGCGGGCCTCGATTTGGTAGAAGTAGACCCTAGCGGTAACCCGCCCGTATGCCGCATACTGGACTACGGCAAGTGGAAGTACCAGCAAGAGAAGAAGGAGCGGGAGGCGCGCAAGCACCACAAGGGCGGTGAGCTCCACGAGGTCAGGCTCAGGCCCAACATCGGTCAGCACGACCTGGAGTTCAAAGTACGCATAATGGCCCGCCTGCTCGAGGGCGGCGACAAGGTGCGCGCAGCCGTCCGCTTTCGGCGCGGCCGGGAGATGGACCACCCGGAGCGCGGCCACGAGGTGCTCAGGAAGGTGAGAGAGGCCCTGGAAGGGATCGGCGTCGTGGAGAGAGAGCCAGTCATGGAGGGGCAGTTCCTGAGCATGATCCTGGCGCCGCGCAAGGGTGGGCCCGCCAAGGCAGCCGTAGCGAGCAGCAAAAACGAGGTGGAGAAGAGCCTTGCCAAAGCCGAAGAAGTATAAGCTGAAGAGCCACTCCGGCGCCAAGGACCGCTTCCATGTCACCGGCGGCGGCAAGTTCACGCGTCGGCGCGGGCACCTGAGCCACCTGCACCGCAAGAAGCGGGCAGCTACCCTCCGGCAAGTGTCGCGCAAGCTCCCCGTCTCCGAGGCGGACGTGCCCCGCCTGCGCAGGCTCCTTCCCTATTCCGACTAGCGCTGGAGGTCAGATGCCATGGCCAGGGTGAAGAGGGGCACTAACAAGCGTCGCCGGCACAAGAAGGTGCTGGCCCAGGTGAAGGGACATGTGGGGGCGCGGCATCGCTCTTATCGGCGGGCACACGAGTCCCTCATCCACGCCCTGTACTACGCCTACGAGCACCGGCGCGACCGCAAGGGCCAGTTCCGGAGGCTATGGATCGCGCGGATCAACGCCGCCGCCCGCCTCCATGGCCTCTCCTACAGTCGCCTCATCGACGGCCTCAAGCGGGCAGGCATCGAGCTGGACCGGAAGGTGCTGGCCGACCTGGCCGTACGGGAGCCCGAGACCTTCGCCGGGCTGGTGGCCAGGGCCAGGGACGCCCTGGCCAGCGCCGGCTAGCCGCGTAGGGACGCCCCTAACTCGCGCTCCAGTCGGGCAACGATTCGTCGCCGTTCCCGCGCTACCTCTTCGTCGCTGGGCGTACGGTCAAGGGCCTGGTAGGTCACCGCGAAGGCGAGGGACTTCTTCCCTTCGGGCACCGGCGGGCCCGTGTAAAGGTCGAACAGCTCGGCACGGGCCACCAGGGGCGACGCCTCGATGAGCTTTCTTACGGCCGCTGCCGGCACGTCCGCGTCCACCACTACCGCCAGGTCCTCGCGCACCGGCGGGAACCGCGAGATGGGCCGGTAGCGTCGACCGGCAGGGACGTGGGGCGAGAGTCGCTCCAGGTCCAGCTCGAACAGGAAGGCGTCGCCTTCCACCTCGAAGGCCTGGGCCACGGCAGGATGCAGCTGGCCCAGCAGGCCCACGGCTTTTCCTTCCACCTGGACCTCGGCAGTGCTACCCGGCAGGAAGACTGCGTGACGGGCGGGCAGGAACTCGGCCTGGACGCCCAGGATGGCTAGGGCGGTCTCCAGGAAGGCCTTGGCGTCGAAGAAATCGGCCGGCTCGGCCCTGGGCAGCCCCCACCGGTCGGGCTTGGGGCCGGCCACGATGCCTGCCGCCATCTCCACCTCGTGGGGGAGGTCGTCGGTGCGGGGGAGGAAGACCCTCCCGACCTCGAACAGTGCCACCAGGCCCGGTCGAGATCTCAGGTTGCGGACCAGCGAGCGCAGCAGACCCGCTCGCAGCGTCGTTCGCAGGTACTCCAGCTCCCGACTCATGGGGTTGGCCACCCGCAACGGCGGATGAGAGGCGAGCTCCTCGGTGGACAGGACGCGTGCCAGCGTCTCGCGGTCGCTGAGGGGGTAGGTGATCACCTCCTGCATGCCTGCCTGCGCCAAGGCGTCGCGCACGCGCTCCCGTAGCTCGCGCATGGGGTCGGCTTCGGCCGGCGGCAGCGACGGCGCTCGCAGCACAGCCGGTATACGCTCGTACCCGACTACCCGCGCCACTTCCTCGGCCACGTCGTCCGGTATGCGCACGTCGGTCCGCCAGTACGGGGGCGTCACCACGTAGGTGGCGGGGCGGCGCCACCGGCAGCGGAAGCCCAGGGCGGCAAGCGTCTGCTCCACCTCCTCCCGGGAAACATCCATGCCCAGCACTCGTCGGAGCCTCTCCTGCGTCAAGTAGATGGAGGCCTGTCGCTCCCGCGCCGGGAACACGTCGACAAGGCCGCGGGCGGCCGTGCCGCCGCACAGCTCCACCATGAGGCGGACGGCGCGACGGGCCGCGTAGAGGGGCAGGTAGGGGCTGAGCCCTTTTTCGAAGCGCAGGGACGCCTCGGTGCGCACCTTCAGGGCCTGGGCTGTGCGACGGATGCTCGGGCCCAGAAAGTTGGCCGATTCCAGGAGCACCGTCGTCGTGCTCTCGCTCACTTCCGAGTTGGCCCCACCCATGACGCCAGCCAGTGCCACCGGCCGCTCGGCATCGGCGATGACCAGCATGTCCGGCTGGAGCCGGGCCTCTGTGCCATCCAGCAGCACCAGGGTCTCGCCCTCGCGGGCCCGCCGGACGACGACCCGCCGCCGCGCCAGCTTTTCCCAGTCGAAGGCGTGCAGGGGCTGGCCCATTTCCAGCATCACGTAGTTCGTTATGTCGACAACGTTGTTGATGGGCCGCAGCCCTGCCGCCTCTAGCCGCCGCTGCATCCACGACGGCGAAGGGCCGATGCGCACTCCCTGCACCACCGCCGCCACGTAGCGGGGGCACAGGTCTGGCGCCTCGACGACGACGGACGCCAGCGAGCGTACCGGCGGCCCGTGCTCCTCGTACTCCGAGGGCGGCTCCCGCACCTGCACGCCGGTCAGGGCCGCCACCTCCCGGGCGATGCCCAGTACCGACAGCGCATCGGGGCGGTTGGGACGTATCTCCAGTTCCAGCACCGTCTCGCCGAGGTAAGAAGAGAGGGGCACGCCTACGGGCGCGTCCTCGGGCAACACCATGATGCCGGTGTGGTCATCGGAGAGGCCCAGCTCCAGCTCGGAGCAGATCATGCCCGCCGACTCCACCCCACGAATGACGGCCCGCCGCAGGGGGGCCGGTTGGCGGGTGCGCGGGTCCACCAGTACGGCGCCCTCCCTGGCGAAGGCCACCTTCTGGCCCACGGCCACGTTGGGCGCGCCGCAGACCACCGTTTGCCGCTCTCCCCCCACATCTACGGTGGCCAGAGTCAGGCGGTCGGCGTTGGGGTGCGGGCGCAGCTCGACTACCTGCCCCACGAACACGTTCTGCCAGTCCCCGGTGCGGACGATGTCGGCGACCTCGAGGCCGGCGTCGGTGAGGCGCTGGGCCAGCTCCTCGGGCTGGATTGTTATGTCAACGTACTCCGACAGCCAGGACAGCGGCACCCGCATGGCCACACCTTCTCGTCAGAACTGTTCCAGGAAACGCAGGTCGTTCTGATAGAACAGGCGGATATCGTCGATGCCGTACCGCAGCATGGCGATGCGCTCGATGCCCAGGCCGGCGGCGAAGCCCGTGTAGCGCTCGGGGTCGTAGCCCACGTTGGCCAGGATACGAGGGTGGACCATGCCCGAGCCCAGGATCTCTATCCATCCCGATTGCCCGCAGGTGCGGCAGCCCTCGCCCCGACACTGGAAGCAGTCGATGAGCACGTCCATGCCCGGCTCCACGAATGGGTAGTACTCGCAGCGGAAGCGCACACGCCGCTCGGTACCGAACAGGCGCCGGGCGACCTCGGCCAGCGTGCCCTTCAGGTCGGCCATGGAGATGCCCTCGTCCACCGCCAGGACTTCCACCTGGGTCAGCATCCACTCGTGGGTGGGGTCGGTGGCCTCGTAGCGGTAGCAGCGGCCCGGCGAGACGATGCGTATGGGCGGCCGGTGCTTCTCCATGTAGCGCACCTGATTGGGCGAGGTATGGGTGCGCAACAGCATGGGCATTTCGCCGTCGCGCCGGTAATCGATCCACAGCGTCGCCCACAAGTCCCGGGCGGGGTGGTCCTTGGGGATGAGCAGGGCCTCGAAGTTGTAGTAGTCCCACTCCACCTCGGGCCCCTCAACTACCTGGAATCCCAGCGCGGCGAAGGCGGCCAGGACATCGCGCAGGGTCTGGGTCACCGGGTGCAGTCGCCCCCGCAACAGCGGGCGTCCGGGCAGACTGACGTCGAGGGCGGCCTCGGCCAGCTTGCGGGCCAGCGCCTCCTGCTCGAGCTGGCGGCGGCGCTCACCGAAGGCCGCTTCCAGCTCTTCCAGGACGCGGTTGGCGAGGGCTCCCACCTGCCGTCGCTCCTCGGGGGCGAGAGAGGCGAGCCCTCTGGTCACCTCGCGTAGCCGGCCGCGGCGGCCCAGGTACGTAGTGCGCCAGGAGTCCAGCGCTTCCAGGTCGGCGACGGAGGCCAGGGCAGTCCTGGCCTCTTCTTCCAGTTCGCGCAGCGTTTCCGCCAGGGAAGGCATCGCGGCACCCAGTATGTGACGGAGCATTCCTAGCGTCAACAAGACGGCGCCAGGGCCGGAGTGCCTTGACACCCCCACCAGCGGCGCTATGATGGCGGCGACCAGTACACCAGCGTGCAGGAGGAAACGGGCATGGCCATGCGCGCCTATGTCCTCATCGAGGCTGCGGTAGGCAAGGCCAAAGGCGTCGCCGAGGGCGTGCAGAGGCTCTCGTCCGCCGATGCGCGTGTCGTCTCCGTGGACGCCGTCACCGGCCCTTACGATGTCATCGCCCTCCTGGAAGCCGATGACCTGGACAAGCTGGGCAGGGTGGTGACCGAGGGCATACAGCAGGTGGACGGCGTCCAGCGCACTACCACCTGTCTGGTGGTCAGGCTGAGCTAGGGCCACATCCCGACCGGTGATAGAATGGTGGCGCGGGCAGGCGCAGCCGGCCCGCGTTGTCGCCCATGATCAGCGTCGAAGAGGCCCTGCAGCGCATCCTCGGCTACGTCGAAGTCCTGGGGCCCGAGGAGGCGCCCTTGTTGCGCGCCCTCGGGCAGGTGCTAGCTGAAGATGTCCACTCGCCCTTCGATGTCCCTCCCCTGGACAACACGGCTATGGACGGGTACGCCGTCCGCGCCGTCGACACACGGGGCGCCTCGCCGGACCGGCCCGTGGAGCTGGAAGTCGTCGGCGAGGTGGCAGCGGGTTACGTCTTCCCCGGCGAGGTGCTGCCGGGGACAGCGGTGCGCATCATGACCGGCGCGCCCATACCTGCCGGTGCCGATGCCGTGGTTCCGTTCGAGGACACCGATGAGCCGTTCGAGGCCCCACCCGAGGGCGCCCGCAGGCTGCGCCGCCACCAGCGGGTGCGGGTCTTCCGCGAGGCCGCCCCGGGCGCCAACATCCGACGCGCCGGCGAGGACATCGCTCGCGGGCAGCGGGTGCTGAGGGCAGGCTCCGTCCTCCGCCCCGCCGACATCGCGGTGCTGGCCGCCCTGGGGCACGCGACCGTTCGGGTAGTGCGGCGACCGGTGGTGGCCATCATCTCCACTGGCGACGAACTGGTGCCGGTGGGCCGCCCCAAGCCGGAGAACAAGATCTACGACAGCAATGCCTACGGCCTGGCTGCCCTGGTGCTGCGCTACGGGGGTGTGCCCCGCCTGCTGGGTATCGCCAAGGACACGGTGCGCGCCCTGAAGGCCAGGCTCGAGCGGGCCCTGGACGCCGATATGGTGGTCACGTCAGCGGGGGTCTCCCGCGGCTACTACGATGTGGTGAAGGAGGTGCTGGCGCGCGAGGGTGAGGTGGACTTCTGGACGGTGGCCATGAAGCCCGGCAAGCCCCTGGCCTTCGGGTGCTTCTACCGGGGCGAGCGGCGCGTTCCTCACCTGGGTCTGCCCGGAAACCCTGTCAGCGCCCTGCTGGCGTTCGAGCTGTTCGGGCGCCCCGCCATCTTCAAGATGATGGGGAAGCGGGACTGGTCGCGGCCACGCATAAGGGCCATCGCCGAGGAGCGCATAGACACCCGGACGGAGGACCGCGTCTTTTTCGCCCGCTGCGTGGTGACCCACCGCGACGGCCGCTATTACGCCCGCCTGACCGGGCCGCAGGGCTCGGGGATCCTCACCTCCATGGTGTATGCCAACGCCGTCACCGCCATCCCGCCCGAGAAGCGAGTGGTGGAGCCGGGCGAGGAGATAGAGGTCATCATGCTGGACTGGGGCCACGGCGAGGAGTGGGGCACCGAACCAGGCTTCCTGGCGCGCGAGCCCAGGTTCCCGTGAGGGCGCGACGATGAGCGAGACGAACGACGACCCGCAAGTTGAGCTGGTGGTGGACGGCCGCCCGCTGGCCCTAGCGCCCTTCGTGCGTCAGATCATCGCTGCCACGGTGTTCGGCCTGGTGGGGGCGCTCAAGGGCGGCGAGAATGCCCGCGAGATCAGACTGGCCCTCCGCCGGGGCGACCCTGCATCCAGGTAGCCATCAGAGGGCGATGCCGAAGTTGGGATAGCGGTCGCTGGGCTGCCCCCATTCCGCGTCTACGGCGTCCACCCGGGCGCCGCGGGGTCCCTCGCGCAGGTAGTCCAGCAGTTGCTCGAGCGCCTCCCGCTCCCCTTCGGCCACCACCTCCACTGACCGCCCGTCGGGCAGGTTGCGGACGTAGCCGGTCAGCCCCAGGAAGCGCGCCCGGCGCCAGACGAAATCGCGGAACCCGACCCCCTGCACCCTGCCCCGCACCACGGCTCGCAGCGATGCTCGCTCCGCCATCTCCCTAGATGGGACCAGACCCTCATGCGCCCGCCCGTGCCCTAGCCGCAAGGCGCAGCGTCACCCGTCCAGGACCGATGCCAGCACCGCGTCCACCACTGCAGGGGGGACGTCGCTCCTGATGACGGGACGGCCCACGTCCTCCAGCAAAACCCAGCGCAAGGAGCCGGCGCGGACCTTCTTGTCCAGGGCCATGGCCCGCCGCACCGCCTCCACCGGCACGCCCGACGCCCGCGTGGGCAGGCCGAAACGCTCCAGCAGCCGTCGCTGGCGTTGCACCAACTCCGGCGGCGTCACGCCCATGCGCTGGCCGATCTCGGCGGCGGCCATCATCCCCACGGCCACCGCTTCGCCATGAAGGAAGGACGTGTACCCGCCGGCCGATTCCAGGGCGTGGCCCACCGTGTGGCCGTAGTTGAGGATGGTGCGGCGCCCGGTCTCCTCGCGCTCGTCCTCGCCCACGACCCCGGCCTTGATGGCCACGCTGCGGGCGATGAGCGCGGTGGCCACTGTGGGCTCCAGGGCCAGGGCCGCCTCCGCCTGCGTCTCGAACCGCTCCAGGAGCAGGCCATCGGCGATCAGGGCGTGCTTGATGGCCTCCGCCCAGCCGGAGACCAGCTCCCGGCGCGGCAGCGTCCGCAACGTGGACACGTCGCAGACGACGGCCTTGGGCTGATAGAAGGTTCCTACCATGTTCTTGGCCTGGGGCAGGTTGACTGCCACCTTGCCGCCGATGGCGGCGTCGACCATGGCCAGCAGGCTGGTGGGCACGTGGATCAGGGGCAGGCCGCGCGCGTAGGTGGCGGCCACGAACCCGGCCAGGTCCGTGACCATACCGCCCCCGAGAGCGACGACAGCCTCGCCCCTCTCCGCCCGGTTTTCCGCCAGCCAGGTGTATAGGGCCGCAGCGGTATCGAGCGTCTTGGATGCTTCCCCGGCTGGGACCGTGCGGTGCAGGGCGTCGAATCCGGCCTGCCGCAGCGAGGTCAGCGCCCGCTCGCCGTGGTGAGCGAACACCGTCCCGTCGCTGACCACGAAGGCGCGGCCTCCCAGGCCCAGGCCAGCCATCAACTCGCCCAGCCTGTCCAGGCACGCCCACTCTACATAGACGGGGTAGCTGCCGCTGGCCACCCGCACCACGCAAGTGGCATCGGGCCACTCCGGGACTGGCTCCTGCGCCGCCCGCCACACCCGCCGACGGTCGGCGAGCACATCGGCGGCCTCCTCCCAGGCCCGGAGCACCGCCTCGGCCACCTCCTCGGGGGACAGGCCGTCGGTCTCGATGGTGCAGTCGGCCAGGCGGTAGTAGCCCTGGCGCTGTGCCTTCAGCAGCGCCAGCCGCGCCAGCGGGTCGGGCCCCTGCAGGAGGGGGCGGTAGTCGATGCCCTCCCGGCGCAGGCGTTCCACCAGCGTTTTGGGCTGCGCGTCCAGATGGACCACCAGTCCGCTGTCGAACATGGCCACCCGGTTCACCGCCCGCAGCAGGATGCCGCCGCCGGTGGACACGACGGCCGGCGAGGTCTGACAGGCGCGGAGGAGGGCCTCCGCCTCCAGGTCGCGGAAGCGGCCTTCGCCCCAGCGGGCGAAGATCTCCGGCACGGGAAGCCCGACGGCCTCCTCCACCAGGACATCGGTGTCCAGGGCCTGCCAGCCCAGACGGGCGGCGACCAGGCGGGCAACGGTGCTCTTGCCGCTGCCCGACAGGCCGACCAGGAAGATACGTTGGGGACGCCGGGCCATCGCTCAGTCCCGGGGGCCGCGGGGGCCGATGGTGCGCAGATAGCCCTCGAAGTTCCGCCTGGTCTCGGCCAGCGAATCGCCCCCGAACTTCTCGAGAAGGGCCTGGGCCAGCACGATGCACACCATCGCTTCGGCGATGACGCCCGCCGCTGGCACAGTGCAGACGTCCGAGCGCTCGTAGTGGGCCCGTATCTCCTGGCCCGAGTGCAGGTCGACGGAGGGCAGCGGGTTGGACAGGGTGGCGATGGGCTTGAGCGCCCCCCGCAGGACGATGGGCTCGCCGTTGCTGACGCCGCCCTCCAGGCCGCCTGCCCGATTGCTGGCCCGCCGCCACGGCTGGCCCTGCCACTCCTCGGGCGGCAGGATGAGGTCGTGCGACCGGGAACCGGGCTTGCGCGCCAGCGAAAAGCCGCCGCCTATCTCCACCCCTTTGACGGCGTGGATGCTCATGACCGCCTGGGCGAGGCGACCGTCCAGCTTCCTGTCCCAGTGGACGTACGAGCCCAGGCCAATGGGCACGCCCGTGGCCCACACCTCGAACACGCCGCCCAGGGTGTCGCCGGCCTCGCGGGCGGCATCGATGGCCCTCACCATCTCATCGCTGGCCCGGGGGTCGGCGCAGCGCACCGGCGATGCCTCCACCGCCTCCCAGTCGGGCTCGTGCTCGCAGGGCGGGGCCTCCACCGGGCCGATGGCGACCGTGTGGCTGTGGACGGCGATGCCGAACTCCTCCAGCAGGCGACGGCAGGCAGCGCCCACGGCCACTCGGGCCGCCGTCTCCCTAGCGGAAGCGCGCTCCAACACATTACGGGCGTCGTCGAACCCGTACTTCATGGCACCCACCAGGTCGGCGTGCCCGGGCCGCAGGCGTGTGACCTTGGTCACCTTGCCCTCGTAGGGCTCCACCTGCATCACCTCGCGCCAGTCGTCCCATACCCGGTTGCGTATCAGCAGGGCGAGGGGGCTGCCGAGCGTGAGGCCGTGGCGCACCCCGCCGATGATCTCGGCGTGGTCCTCTTCTATCTGCTGGCGGCGGCTTCGTCCGTACCCCATCTGGCGACGACGCAGGTCGCGGTCAATGTAGTCGGCTGTGAGGGGAAGGCCGGCAGGCAGCCCCTCCACGATAACCATCAGCGCCTGGCCGTGTGACTCGCCGGCGGTGAGGAAGCGCAGCGCTGTCATGCCGCCCCCGCCTCGCGGTGGCCTGGCTGCCCCGGCCAGTCCTCGACCTCGAGCGGCAGAGGCTGGCCGCGCTCGTCCAGCCGGTAGCGCCCTTCCAGGTAGCCCACCACCTGCGCCGGCGTCCACGAGTCCCAGTCCACGTTGCGGGCTGCCTGTCGCGAGGCGGCGGTGGTGAGGATGCAACGCCGCTCGGCCCGGCCATCGGCGGTGCGGAAGGTCGTGTAGGCGTCGACGCGGGCCCAGGGCATGCGCACGTTGGGGATGTCGTAAAAAAGCATCTCCAGGGCCTTGGCGGTGATGGCCATGGCCTCGTCCAGGGCGCTGGACACCTCCTGCCAGCGTCCGTCGACCATGCGGTACTGGCCCTCGGCGCTCACGCTCACGCGTATGTGCGAGGGGTCCAGGGAGACCAGCTCCATGCTCTGCACTCCGCGCCAGACGTTAGGGGGCACCTCTTTGGGCCGCTTCATCGACCGCCACTGCTCCAGCGTCTGCTCCACCACCTCCCGGATGACGTCTATGTCCCCGGCGGCGATGGCCTTGCGGTAGGCGAGCTGGGCCCTGGTCCCCTGCACTATCACCCAGGAGAAGAAGAGGAAGACGACGGTGAGGCCCAGGACGGCCCACTCCATACTAGCGGCCGCCTCCCGCAGCCGCCGGAGCCAGGGCCTCGCGTGCCGCCCGGAACATCGCTTCCAGCGGCGGCTCCTGCCCCGTCCAGAGGCGAAAAGACTCGGCACCCTGGTATACCAGCATGGGCAGGCCGTCGAGCGTGCGGGCGCCCCGCGCCCGGGCATCGCGGAGCAGCGGAGTCGGCTCGGGCCCGTATACCAGGTCGAACACCAGGCAGTCGGGCGGGATCATTTCGCCGGGCAGGGGAGACTTGTTGGCGTCCACACTGCCCGGCATACCCAGCGTCGTGCAGTTGACCACCAGGTCCCAGCCGATGGCCGCCTGCTGCAGGGCGGCGTACGTCATGGGGATAGGGACGAGCCGGGTGCGACCGGCCAGAGTCCGCAACTCCTCCACCAGCCGAAAGGCGCGGTGGTAGGTCCGGTTGGTGACGAAGATCCAGGCGGCCCCGCTGCGGATAAGGGCCAGGACTACAGCCCGCGCCGCGCCCCCTGCCCCCAGTACCAAGGCGATGCAACGCCGTGGTTCGAAGCCGCCTTCCTCACGCAACGCCCGCAGGAAGCCTGCCACGTCCGTGTTGTAGCCCGCGAGGCGCCCGCCCCGGTTTACGACGGTGTTGACGGCCCCGGCCTGGGCCGCCACCTCGTCCAGTTCGTCCAGCATCGGGATAACCTGCTCTTTGTAAGGCACCGTGACGTTGGCGCCCAGGCATTCGGGCCGGCGGAGGGACGCGACCCGCTCCGGCAGCGCGTCGGGCGGCGTCTCCCAGCGCTCGTAACGGGCCGGAATGCCTAGAGCATCCAGCGCCGCCTGCTGGAACGCCGGCGACAGGCTGTGCCCCAGGGGATAGCCGATGACCCCGACCAGCTTCGTCGTCATGTCAGCCTCTTCAGGGCTGGTATATGGCCACGTTGCGCAAGTGTTCCGCCAGCGTCTCGGCGAAGGCGTGGGTGCCGTCCCCTTTGGCCACGAAATACAGGTAGTTGGTGTCGGCCGGACGGATTACGGCCATGATGGAGTCCAGCCCCGGGCTGGCGATGGGGCCCGGCGGCAGGCCACGCCTCCTGTATGTATTATAGGGCGAGTCTACCTGGAGGTCTTGGGCAGTGAGCGGGGCCTTCCAGAAGCCGTAACGCTCCACGTTCAGCGGGTTCTGGGCCAGCGCATACTGCACGGTCGGGTCGGCCTCCAGGGGCATGCCGATGCGCAACCGCCGGAGGAACACCTGGGCCACTATGGGCCTCTCCGGCGGCGAGGCCACCTCCCGCTCGACGATGGAGGCCAGCGTGAGCACATCGTGCATCGTGAGGCCCCTGGACATCGCCTCCTGTCGCATTTCCTGGGTGAAGACCTGGTCCATCTTGGTGAGCATCGCCCGCACCATCTCCTCGGGCGTGACGCTGCGAGGGAAGATGTAGGTGGCGGGGAACAGGTAGCCCTCCAGCGAGCTGTCCGGCGGCAGGTCCTCCAGGAACTGGAACTCGGAGCGGTAGGGCCCCGCCACCGCCGCCAGCTCGAAGTCCAGCGCGTTGGCTGCCCCCGCCTGCTCCACCGCTCGCGCGATTTCGGCCAGACTCCAGCCTTCGATGACTCGGACCACTACCGTGGCGAAACGGCCGTGCCGCAGGCGCTGGGCCACCTCCAGCGCAGAGCTGCCGGCGCTGAACTCGTACGTCCCCGCCTGTATGAGCCCCTCGTACCCGAGGAGGGCGACGAGGGTGCGCAGTTGCAGAGAGCTGGCGATGATGCCCCGGGCCTGGAGCCGCTCGGCAATGTCGGTGACGCTTTCGCCCTCTCTCACGTCGAGCAGGATGCCCCTCTGGGCACGGGCGGGGGCGGGGCCCGGTGCCGACGGCTCGGCGATGGCGCGGGGGCTCAGATAGACCTGCCAGGCAGCCAGCCCCATGAGCAGCAGGGCCGCCAGCACGCCCAGCGGCCCCAGCCAGCGCATCCCTCTACCTCCGCAGCCCGCGCAGGGAATCGAGGTAGGCCTGGAGCACGATAGCGGCGGCCAGGGCGTCGCGCCGCTCGCGTGGATGCCCAGGCCCCAATCTCCGCTCCGCCTCCACCGTGGACAGGCGCTCGTCCCAGGTCTCCACCGGGACAGGCAGACGCGCTGACAGCTCCTGTACCAGTGCCATGACACGCTGCCCCTGGGGACCCAGGGCACCCGTAAGGGAGACAGGCAGGCCCACCACCAGCAGGTCTGCCCGTTGCTCGCGGACGATCTTCGCCACCGTCTCCGCGATATCGGCACCAGCGTCGACAGCGCCCACTGGCACAGCCACCAGCGCCCGGTCGTCGGCTACGGCCACGCCAATGCGTTTCTCGCCTATGTCGACGGCCACGATGCGCATGCGGTCTCTGCCCTCAAGGGCCGCGGCCCGAAGGGGCCAGCATCTCGCGGACGATGGCGACAGCCTGCGAGAGGGCCTCGTCCAGCTTGCCGGCGTCCTTTCCTCCGCCCTGGCCAAGGTCTGGGCGACCGCCACCACCGCCGCCGGCCACTGCGGCCACTCGCCTGACCAGCTCGCCGGCATGGAGGCGCTCGGTCAGGTCCTGCGTCACCACGGTGAGGAAGGAGGGACGGCCTTCGATGACGGCGCCCAGCACGGCCACTCCCGAGCCCAGGCGCTGGCGCATGGCATCGCCGACGTATCGGAGGGCGTCGATGCTGGGCACGTCGATGCGGGCTGTCACCAGGCGCACGCCGTCCACCTGTTGCGCCTGTTCCACCAACCGCTCCGCCGACGGCCCCGCCGCCAGGGAGCGCTCAAGGTCGCGAATGCGCCGCCGCAGGGCGTCCTGCTCCTCGAGGAGTGCCTGGAGGCGCTGGCCCAGCCCTTCGCGGGACGTGCCCAGACGGGCGGCCAGGGCGTCCAGGTCGTCCAGCGTGCGGCGCACGAACTCGATGGCCCCGCGTCCGGTGAGGGCCTCGATGCGACGGATGCCCGCCGCCACCGACGTCTCGTCGACGATGACGAATGCCCCCACGTCGCCAGTGCGATGGCAGTGGGTGCCGCCGCACAGCTCCAGGCTGAAGCGGGGGGTCACGGTGTTGATCTCTACCAGCCGGACCTGCTCGCCGTACTTCTCGCCGAAGAAGGCGAGGGCGCCTTCCTCCATGGCCTGCTGGAAGGTGGTGTGCCGCACCTCCACGGGCAGGTTCTGCCTCACCTTCTCGTTGACCAGCGCCTCCACCCGCGCTATCTCCTCGGCCGTCAG
>BEIA01000036.1 GCA_002898715.1 bacterium HR24
CACGACCTCTTCCAGGCTCCGTGCCGCCTCCTGCCGCGCCTCGGACAGAGCCAGGGCGAGCCGGGCTGCCTCCTCCTCGGCCTCGCGCAGCGCGGCCTCCAGCCGCTCACGCTCCTCCTCCGCAGAGACCAGACGGGAGAGGCGCTGGCGCGCCTGACGGGCATACTCCAGGACGTCCTCTACCGTACCGCCATACTTCCGCTTCAGGCGGGCGATGGCCTCCAGCCGCTCCTCCACCTGCTCCAGCCGGCGGGGGTCGTGCTCGACCTGAGCGGCATAGGCCCGCAGGGCACGGGCGGCGTCCTCCAGTTCCGCAGCAATGCTCTCCAGGGAAGAGAGAATATCGGCCAGCCGCCTGTCCAGGTTGGCTACGGCCCGCAGCGAGGACTGGGCCCGGCCCAGCATATCGAAGGCGGAATAGCCTTCGGCCGCATAGAGGGAGTGGTAGGCCGACTGGGCCGCTTCCTGGAGCGCCTGGGCATGGGCCAGCCTCTCCCGCTCCTCCTTCAGCTCCTCCTCTTCGCCCGGGCGCAGGTCGGCGGCCTCTATCTCCTGTAGCTGGTACTCCAGCAGGTCGCGCTCTCGGGCGGCTTCTCGCTCGTCGCGGGCCAGGGACTCCAGTTCGCGCCGCAGCGAGCGCACTCGGGCTACGGCCCCTGCCACCTGGGCCCTCCTCTCCAGGAGGCCGCCGAAGGCGTCCACGAACTCCAGGTGGCGGCGCGTGTCCAGCAGCGAAAGGTGCTCGCTCTGGCCGTGGACGTCTACCAGCCGCCGCCCTATCTCCCGGAGGAGGGATAGGGGGACGGTGCGGCCGTTCACTCGCGCCAGGTTGCGTCCCGCCGAGGACACCTCGCGTACCACCACCAGCTCGTCCTCCACCTGCACGCCCGCCTCCTCTAGGCTGGCCTCCACCTGCCGCCGTACGTCCTCGGAGAGGACGAAGAGGCCTTCCACCTGCGCCGACTGGGCGCCTGTCCGCACCGTGTCGGCATCCAGACGCGAGCCGAGGAGGGCCCCGACGGCGTCGATGATCAGCGACTTGCCGGCACCCGTCTCGCCGGTAAGGACGTTGAGGCCGGGACAAAAAGATACTCTAACCTCTTCTATGACCGCGAAGTTGCGCACCACCAGCTCGGCCAGCACGGCGCCATGTAAGTTAGCACCGGTAGCGCCCTGGTACAACCAGCCCGCTCTTAGCTACCGGCGGGGCTATCGCTGGGCTGCAGCCGCTGGCCGCCCACCCTCGCGCGCTCGGGCTCGGGGGCCTTGAGCACCGCCAGGGTGGCCAGGACGGCGAGCAGGGCAGCCACCAGAATGGCGAGGCGATACGAGCCGACAGCGTCGAAAAGGACGCCTCCCAGCCAGGGGCCGGCCAGAGAGCCCAGCCCCGCCCCCGTGTAGAACACGCCGATGGTGCCGCTGACATGGGCGGTGCCGAAGTAGTCCGCCATCAGGGTGGGGCTCAGGGCCACGAAGGCGCCATAGGCCGAGCCGAAGGCGATGCCCCAGGGCACCAGCGACCACAGCTCCACCAGCGGCGCCACCAGCCACAGGAACGTGAGCGCCGCTGTGACAGCCACCGTCAGCGCATACGAGCGCCGGCGGCCGAGGCGATCGCCCAGCGGCGAGAGCACCAGCCTGCCCACCATGCTGCCGATGCCGATGCTCACCAGCCCCAGCGATGCCTCGGCCAGGTCCATCCCCGCGCCCTGGGCGTACGCCACGATGTGGGCAATGCCCAGGAACATGGGAATGGTGGCCAGCACCATGGCCGCGTAGAGCCAGGCGAACTCCCGCGACCGAACCGCCTCCAGTACCGTCCGGTCGCGGCCAGCCGCAGCAGCGGGCCCGCCCAGACCCGGCCGAGGGGCCTCCCCGTCCGGATGGAGGCCCAACTGGGAAGGCGAGCGGGCCATGGCCCACCCTGCCAGTGCCACCAGCACCCCGGCCGCCAGGGCAGTGACCAGGTACGCCGTCCGCCAGCCGTAGCTGGTGATGAGCAGGCTGCTCAAGGGCGGCCCCACCACCGTGCCCACGCCGATGCCGGCCACGGCTATCCCCGACGCCAGGGCCCGCCGCCGCACGAACCAGCGCTGGACAGTCGAGACGGCAGGCACGTAGGAGGCCGCCACACCACAGCCCACGAACAGGCTATACGTGAGGTAGACCTGCCAGATGGCCCGCGCCTGGCTCGCCAGGGCCAGCCCCACCAGGAACAGCGCAGCCGCCAGCCCGCACAGCGCCCTCGGCCCGAAGCGGTCAGTGAGAGGCCCGGTGATGGCCCCCAGCCCGAAGTACAGTAGACCGGTGAGAGAGAAGACCAGGGAGACAGAGCCCCGGTCCACGCCGAACTCGTCGCGCAGCGGCTCGAAGTATGTCCCGAAGGAGTAGGCGACGCCGAACCCCACCAGCATCACGGTGAAGGCCGCCGCCACTACGACCCAGCCGTAAAAGAAACGCCGGGGAGCGATGACCCTGGGCGCCCTCATCCTCTCTGCCAGTGGGCCGGATGCGTGACCTTTCTAGCACATCGTGCGCCGGCCCCGCAACGCCTCGCGTCCGGCGAGCACAGACGCATATCTGACCGAGGGTCCTGAGTTCGCGGTTGTATTCGCTGCGGCCGACTGCTATACTCGGCCCAGGCCGGCATGACCACTCCCACCGCTATCGACTACGAGGTCGTCATCGGGGTAGAGGTGCACGCTCACCTCCTCACCCGCAGCAAGATGTTTTGCTCCTGCCCCGCCGATTACTTCGGCGCTCCCCCCAACTCCCACGTCTGCCCCGTCTGCCTGGGCATGCCCGGCGTGCTGCCGGTCATCAACCGCCGGGCGGTGGAGCTCACCATCATGACTGGCCTGGCCCTGAACTGTCAGGTGCCGCCCCTGGCCCGGTTCGATCGCAAGAACTACCCCTACCCGGACCTGATGAAGGGCTATCAGATCTCCCAGTACGACCAGCCCCTCTGCAAGGACGGCTGGCTGGAGATCGAGGTAAATGGGCAGCGCAAGCGGGTGCGCATCAACCGCGTGCACCTGGAGGAGGACACGGCCCGCCTGGTGCACGTCACCACCCCCGAGGGCGAGTCCTACTCGCTGGTGGACGTCAACCGCTCGGGCATTCCTCTCATGGAGATCGTCTCCGAGCCGGACCTGCGCTCGGCCGAGGAGGCCAGGGCCTACCTCACCAAGCTGCGCCAGGTGCTGCGCTGGATCGGGGCCAGCCGGGCCAACATGGAAGAGGGCAATATGCGCTGCGAGGCCAACGTGAGCGTGCGGCCTCGTGGCTCCGAGGCCCTGGGCGCTAAGGTGGAGCTGAAGAACATCAACAGCTTCAAGCACGTGTACGAGGCCATCCGCTACGAGGTCCAGCGCCAGATAAGCGTGCTGCAGGCGGGCGGGCGCGTCGTGCAGGAGACTCGCGGCTGGCGGGAAGACCTGGGCCAGACCGTTCCCCAGCGCAGCAAGGAGTACGCCCACGACTACCGCTACTTCCCCGAGCCGGACCTTCCCCCTCTCGTCGTCTCGCCCGAATGGGTAGAGGAGATCCGCCGCCGCATGCCCGAGTTGCCCGACGCCCGCCGCCAGCGGCTCCAGGACTACTATGGCCTCTCCGAGTACGACGCCAGGCTCCTCACCGAGTCCCGCGCCAAGGCCGACCTCTTCGAAGGCGCCCTCTCTCACTTCCCCCCCGACTCCCGTCGCGCCCGCGCCAAGACCGCCGCCAACTGGGTCAACTCGGAGCTGGCCGGACTCCTCAACGCCCGCGACCTGGAATGGGAGGACTGCCCGCTGGGCCCGGCCGCCCTGGCCGAGCTGCTGGACCTCCTCGAGGAGGGCACCATCAATACCAGCACGGCCAAAGTCGTGCTGGAGGAGAGCCTGTCTTCGGGGTACAGCCCTAAGGCTATCGTCGAAGAGAAGGGGCTGGCCCAGATCGGTGCCCGGGAGGAGCTGGCCCAGATCGTCCAGGCGGTGCTGGAGGCCAATCCCAAGGCCGTAGCCGACTATCGCTCCGGCAAGGAGGGGGCTATCCAGTTCCTGGTGGGCCAGGTAATGCGCCAGACGCGGGGAAGGGCGAACCCGGAGGCAGTCCGGGAGCTTCTCAAGGAACATCTGTCCAGGGCGTAACACTCAACGCGTTCCTGAAACGTTATAAGTAAAAGGATGGGGCCGTTCCAGCGCTACGAGTTCATCAAGTGGCTCTATCCCGGCATGCGCATCAAGCGCTGGCTCCTCCTCCTCATGGTCGGGGTCACGCTGGCAGGCCTGGGCATCGCCTATTTCCTGCGCGAGGTATACGTCTCCTTCACCTTCCCCAGGGTCTTTTACTACATCACCCTCCAGTTCATACCGCAGTGGGGACGGGGCAGCATCTTCATGGGGCTGGCCGTGCTGTCGGTGACGGTGGCCATCTGGCAGCTCAACCGCTCCATCCTCAGTGCCCTGGTGCCTTACCAGAGCAACGGACACCGGAGCCTGGTGGACGTTATCTACAGCCACCGCATGCTACGCCGCGGCCCCAAGGTGGTGGCCATCGGCGGCGGCACTGGCCTCTCCACTCTGTTGCGGGGCCTGAAGGAATACACCAGCAACATCACCGCCATCGTCACCGTCGCCGATGACGGCGGCTCGTCGGGCCGCTTGCGCCGGGAGCTGGGCATCCTTCCCCCCGGGGACGTGCGCAACTGCATCGTCGCCCTGGCCGATGCCGAGCCGCTGGTGACCAGGCTCTTCCAGTACCGCTTCTCTCAGGGCTCGGGGCTGGCGGGCCATTCCTTCGGCAACCTCTTCATCGTGGCAATGACCGGCGTCGTGGGCAGCTTCGAGGAGGCCATCCGCCAGACATCGCGGGTGCTGGCCGTGCGGGGCCAGATCATCCCTTCTACCCCTGCCAACGTGACCCTGTGCGCGCGCACAGCCGACGCCAGCACCATCGAGGGTGAGTCGAGCATCAGCGAGGCGCAGTCCAGGGGAGGCATCCGTGAGGTCTTTCTACTGCCCACTGACCCTCCCGCCTCGCCCGAGGCGGTGCGGGCCATCCTGGAGGCCGACCTCATCGTCCTGGGGCCGGGCAGCCTGTACACCAGTGTCATACCCAACGTGCTGGTCAAGGGGATCCGCCGCGCCATCCTCGCTTCGCCCGCCCTCAAGGTCTACGTCTGCAATGTGGCCACGCAACCGGGAGAGACCGACGGCTACGGGGTAGCCGAGCACGTGCGCGCCATCGAGGCCCATGTGGGCCGGCCTTTCCTGGACATCGTGCTGGTGAACTCCAACGCCGAAGGTCCCCTGCCGGCCTCGGCCCAGGAAGGCGAGCCTGTGCGCCTGAAAGGTGACCTGCCGCGCCACGTGAGCATCGTCACCGCCGATGTAGTGGACGAGGCCAACCGCTACCACCACGACCCCTACAAGCTCGCCCGCGCCATCATGCGCCTGTACGACGAGCGAGAGCAGGTACTGCAGCGGGCCGCCAGCAGGGAATCGGCCAGCGTGTCCTGACGGGTGGCGCTCGCCGCCCCGATGGCTTATCCTAAGGGGCGGCCATGGATGTGACCGACATCCTCAACCTGGGGATGATCCTCATCTCCCTCGCGCTCATCGGTGTTATCCTGTTGCAGGTCCGGGGCGAGGGGCTGCGGGCGTTCCAGGGCACGTCCCTCACGCGCACTCGCCGCGGGCTGGAGAAGGCCCTGTTCCAGTTGACCATCGCCCTGGCCTTTCTGTTCGTGCTGGTAGCCGCGCTGAACGTTACCGCCGCCCGCTAGGCCACCATGGCCGCCAGCCCTCCCGGCAGCCGCTCTGGCCGGGGCCAGTGGCCCCTCTTGCTGGCCCTGTTGGGGGGCGTGGTCGCCTTCGTGGCCATCTGGGCCCTGAACCCGTTCGCCCGGGGGAACGGCCAGCCGGAGATGGTGCGTTATGTCGAGGCGGTGGTGGGTGTCCCCAGGGCAGTGAACCCCCTCCTCTCTTCGCTCAACGAGGCCGACCGCGACCTGACCGCCCTGGTCTTCTCCGGCCTCACCCGTCTGGGCAGCAACGGCGATGTGCTCCCCGACCTGGCCCAGAGCTGGGAGATTTCGCCCGATGGCCTGACCTATACCTTCCACCTCCGACCCGGGGTGCTGTGGCACGACGGCAACCCCTTCACCTCTCGCGACGTGCTTTTCACCTATTCGCTCCTGGCCGACCCCCAGTTCCCGGGCGAGCCATCTCTCACCGAGTTCTGGTCCCAGGTGAAGTGCGAGGCCCCGGACGAGCTGACGGTGCGCTGTCAGTTGCCAGAGCCATTCGCCCCCTTCCTCGCCTATGCCAGCATCGGCATCCTGCCTAGTCACATGCTCCAGGGAACGCGGGCCGCCGAGCTATCGGGGCTGCCCTTCAATAACTCGCCCATAGGCACCGGGCCCTTCCGCCTCTTGCAGGTGGACAGCCGCCGGGCCCTGCTGGCCCGCAATCCCAACTATCACCTGGGGCCGCCCCACATCGACCAGGTGGAGCTGCGCTTCTTCCCCGACCTGCACGGCGCTCTCACGGCCCTCCACCGCGGCGAGGTCCAGGGAATACTGCTCGGCCCCCTGACCCCGCAGGAGGACCTCCAGTCGGTGGCCACGGATGGTCAGTTCAAGCTGCTGAACGCTCCCCGCACCACCTACACCGCCATCTTCTTCAATCTGGACTCCCCTACCCTCAGCGATGTGAAGGTGCGCCAGGCCATCTCCCTGCTGATAGACCGAAAGGTCATCACCGACGACCTGCTGGGCGGTCGGGCCGTCCCGGCCGACACGCCCATCCCGCCGCGCACATGGGCCTCGGGCCCGGAGACCAGGACCCCGCAGGCCGACCCGCGCCGCGCCCAGGAGCTGTTAGAGCAGGCAGGCTTCCAGCGCGGCGCCGATGGCCTGTGGCGGCGCAACGCCCGCCCGCTGGTCCTGCCGCTCCTTACCTACGACGACCCCATGCACATGGCCGTGGCCCGGGAGGTGGCCCGCCAGCTCGGCAACCAGGGGGTGATGGTGGAGCTGCAGTTCGTCAGTCCCCAGAGCATGCTCCAGGACTATCTGGCGCCGCGACGCTTCGAGATGGCCCTTTTCTCCTTCGACCCTGGCCCTGACCCCGACCCGTACCCGGTCTGGCACAGCAGCCAGCGCCCGCCCGAGGGGCGCAACTTCTCCAACTATCTCGACCCAGAGGTCGACCGGGTGCTGCAGGACGCCCGTCGCACCGCCGACCGCTCCCAGCGCCAGACCCTGTACGCCCGCTTCCAGGAGCTGTTCAGGCAGGACGTGCCGGCCATGGTCCTGTTCTACCCGCAGTACACCTATGCCGTGGACGAGCGGGTCAAGGGCGTGGACCTGGGGGCCCTGTTCGATCCCGCCTCTCGCTTCGCCTTCGTGTGGCAGTGGGAGATGGACCCCAAGGGGCCGCCCTCCCTGAAGCGGCGCCCCGGCGATGCCTCCTAGGCCCATCGTCACCCTGCTGACCGACTTCGGCCTGGCCGACCCCTACGTGGCGGCCATGAAGGGAGTGCTCCTCTCCCTCAACCCCGACGCGATAGTGGTGGACATCGGCCACGAGGTGCGCCCCCAGCGCGTGGAGCAGGGCGCCTTCATCCTCGAGCAGGTCATCGGCTACTTCCCGCCCTGGACGGTGCACGTGGCGGTGGTGGACCCGGGCGTGGGCACGGAGCGAAGGGCCCTAGCCCTGCAAACGCCTCGGGCCTTCTTCGTGGGGCCGGACAACGGCCTGCTCTCCCCAGCCCTGCCGGCCAGGCTGCGGTCACAGGCTGGCGACGGGCCGTGCCCGGTACCGCTGCCGCCAGAGTATCGGGCGGTGTCCATCGAGAACCAGCGTTACTTCCGCCATCCCGTCAGTTCCACCTTCCACGGCCGCGATATATTCGCGCCCGCGGCCGCCTACCTGTCCCTTGGGACGTGCATCGACGCCCTGGGGCCGCCGGTGGACTCGGTGCTGGCGCTGCCGCCCTTCCGCGCCCGCCGCCTACCCGATGGCACCCTCGTGGGGCGTATCGTCCACATAGACAGGTTCGGCAACCTCATCACCAGCATTCACCGCGAAGACCTGCCCGGGCCGCGGCTGGCACTCGAGGTCGGCGGCCGGCAGGTGGCCGGCCTCGTCCGAACCTATGCCGAGGCCGAGGGCCTGTGCGCCCTCATCGGCAGCGCCGGGCACCTGGAGATCGCCCTGCCCATGGGATCCGCCGCCCGCGCCCTGGACGTCGACATCGGCGCCGAGGTGCTGGCCCGCCCGCTATAATGCAGCTCGTGGACAGAGGCCGCGACCGGTTGGACCAGGACGAGGGTGACCTACTGAACGCCGGCGGCGACCGGGAGCGGGAATTCGTCGACCGGGCATCCTCCTGATGACAGCTCCGCTCGCCTCGCCCCGCCTGGGACCGCATGTCTACTCCGGGGCAGAGTACCGCGCCCTGCGGGGGACCATCGCGGCCCTGACCGAAAGCTGCCCAGCGCTCTGGGGCAACGAGGGCTAGGGCGCGAGACGAGCTGGCCATGGCCATCGTCTTCATGGGCACGCCCCACTTCGCCCTGCCCTCGCTGCGCGCCCTGGCGGAGGCGGGCTACGACATAGCGGCGGTCTACACCCGCCCCGACCGCCCGGCCGGTCGCGGCCTGCGTCCACAGCCGCCGCCAGTGAAGATCCTCGCCCAGGAACTGGGCCTGCCGGTGCGCCAGCCCGACAGCCTGCGCCGGCCCGAGGCCATCGAAGAGCTGCAGGCTCTCGCGCCTGAGGTCATCGTCGTCTGCGCCTACGGCCAAATACTGCGCCGCCCTGTGCTGGAGCTGCCGCCGAAGGGCGTCCTCAACGTTCACCCCTCGCTGTTGCCGAGACACCGCGGCCCGTCGCCCATCGCCGCCGCCATTCTGGCCGGCGATCCGGAGACAGGAGTTACCGTCATGCTCATGGACGAGGGGATGGACACCGGCCCCATCCTTTCTCAGCGCTCCTTGCCCATCTCACCTTTCGATACCGCGGGCACACTTGGCGAAAGGCTCTCCCGCCTGGCCGCGGAGCTGCTTCTGGAGACCCTGCCTCGCTGGCTCCGGGGCGAGATAGCGCCCCAGCCGCAGGACGAGTCCCGGGCCACGGTGACGCGCCTGCTGCGCAAGGAGGACGGCGCTATCGACTGGCACCTGTCGGCCGAGGAGCTCTGGCGACGCGTGCGCGCCTTCAACCCCTGGCCCGGCGCCTACACCTACCTGGACGGCGAGCAGTTGCACATCTGGGAGGCCTGGCCCCTGCCCTTCGACAGCAGCTTTCCGCCCGGGACGGTGGTGGCCCTGTCGGCGGAACAAGCATCCTCGGTGCCAGCGGACGCGGGGCGGGCCGCCTTCGCCGTGCAGACGGGGGCGGGCCTGCTGGCCGTGCTCCGGGCCCAGAGGGCGGGGCGACGCCCCCTGCCCTCAGAAGAGTTCCTGCGGGGCATGCCCAGAATCATCGGGCGGCGCCTCTCGACGCCGCCCGAAGCATAGTCACCGGCGCACAGCCTCGGGTTACTACTCTTCTTCCTCCTCTTCCTCTTCCTCCTCACGGCGGGCCCGTGCCACCTCTACTTCGGCGGGGGCTGCCTCTTCCTCCGCCGCCTCCTCCTCAGTAACGGCTTCCACGGCGGCGCGGGCCACCACCATCTCCGGGTCGGTCAGGATGGTGACCCCAGGCGGAGGCTGGAGGTCGGACACGTGGATCAGTGAGTCCGGGGCGTCCAGGCGCGATATGTCCACCTCGATGAACGGCGGCAGGGCCGTGGGCAGGCCCTCCACCAGCACCACGTCCAGCAACTGCAGGACCATGGCCCCGTACCGGTCCACGGCAGGCGCCTCGCCCACCAGGTGCAGCGGCACTTCCAGGCGCACCTTCTCGGTGAGGGACACTTGCTGGAAGTCCACGTGCAGCAACTCGTCTGTGATGGGGTCTTTCTGCACGTGGCGGATGAAGCAGGGTCGTTCCTCCTCACCGTCCACCTGCAAGTAGACTATCTCATGGCGGCCGGCGTGCCGCAGCAGGTGCCACAGGTCGTGGGCAGGCACCTGGATGGCCAGCGACTGGATGCCCTTGCCGTAGATGTTGGCTGGGGTCAGCCCCTGCCTGCGCAGGCGCTTCACCGCCTTGCCCAGCACCTGCCGCCGGCTGGCCTTCAGCTCCACGCGCTCTCTCGCCTGCACCATAGCCTCGCCTCCTGAGGGGGAAGCATAGGGCCCGCGCGCCCTTGGGTCAACGCCGCCCTTGCCGGGCCAATGCCGCCTGGCGAAAATGGTCTCGGGATGGGCATCGAGCAGGTGGGCAAGTGGCTCATCGTGGCCGGCATCGGCCTGGCGCTGCTGGGGGGCCTGATTCTGCTGGCGTCGCGGGTGCCCTTCCTGGGCCGGCTGCCCGGCGATATCCTGGTGCAGAAGGATAACTTCACCTTCTACTTCCCCCTGGTCACCTCCATCCTTCTCAGCATCCTCCTTTCCATCGTCTTGAACGTCGTGCTCCGTTTCTGGCGCTGACTTGACCCGCCCCGTCCGCCTGTGCTCATATAGCGTTGCTTCGGCGGAGGAGGCGACGTGCAGGAGAAGCTGGAGCGGCTGCGTAACGCCCTGCGGGAGATGGGCTCGGTGGTAGTGGCATACTCGGGCGGGGTAGACAGTGCCTTCCTGGCAGCCGTGGCCACGGAAGTGCTGGGCCAGCAGGCGCTTTGCGTCACCGCCCGGTCTCCGGCGGTGCCCGCTTCGGAGCTGGCACAGGCAACCGATGTGGCCAGAAAGCTGGGGTTACGCCACGAGGTCATCGACACGCGGGAGATGGAGCGCCCCGGCTACGTCCAGAACTCTCCCGCTCGCTGCTTCCACTGCAAGGACGAGCTGTACTCGGCCCTCAGCGCCATCGCCCGCGAGCGAGGCTTTCGCTGGGTGGCCGACGGCACCAATGCTGACGACGTGGCCGATTTCCGCCCCGGCATGGCCGCCGCCCGGCAGCACGGCGTGCGCAGTCCCCTCCTGGAGGCGGGCCTCGGCAAGGCCGAGATCCGCGAGCTGTCGAGACAGATGGGGCTGCCTACCTGGGACAAGCCTGCCAGCCCCTGCCTGGCCTCCCGTATCCCCTACGGCACGCCGGTGAGCATCGACGCCCTGGATCGCATCGAGCGGGCCGAGGAGTTTCTGCGTTCTCTGGGGCTACGGGTGCTGCGGGTACGACATCACGGCTCCATCGCCCGTATCGAGACCGACGAGCAAGGCATGGAGACGGTCATGGCCTGCCGCGCCCGGATCGTGGCGGAGCTTCGCTCCCTGGGCTACGTGCACGTGGCGCTGGACCTGGCCGGCTACCGGCAGGGCTCCCTCAACGCCGCCTTGAGCAGTTCAGAGGCGGGTCAGCACACGCCGTCCAGCGGCTCGTAGCGCTCGCCGAGGCGGCGGGCAGGCGCAAAGCGTCCCTGGCGCAGCTCCCGGAGCAGGTCGTCCAGCCCGTGGATGTCCGCTTCGAAGATGGTAGCGTAGCGGCCCACCTCCATGGGCGCGTGGGCATCGCTGGAGCCGACGACAGGCAGTCCCAGATGTCGGGCCACCCGCAGGGCCAGGTCGTTCTCCCTGTCCACGCAACCACCGTTGAGCACTTCGACGGCGTCCACCAGGCCGAACACGGGGTGCTTGGCCAGTTCCTCGATGGGCAGTTCGCCGGCATTGGCCACCCTGCCGAAGAGCAGGCTGGAGGGGCCCGGAAAGTAGCGGAAGGGGTGGGCCAGGATGAGAAAAGCACCCTCGGCGTCGGCGGCCCGACGCAGGTCTTCTACCGTGCGGACGCCTGTCACCGGCCCCAGGCCCAGCGCGATGATGTGGCCCATGTCTGTGGACCACTCGCGGGCGGGCAGGGCGAGGATGCCCGTCTCCTGGTAGAACTGCTCCGCCCGCTCCCGCGGCCAGGGGGTCACATGTTCGGTGATGGCCAGGGCGGTAAGGCCAGCCCTCTGGGCAGCGTCGCCCAGCCGCTGGGGAGTGATCATGGAGTCGTAGGAGCCGATGGTGGTATGGATGTGCAGGTCGATGATGGTAGCCATGCCCTGGCCTCTCTGCTCGTTTCTTCATCTCAACGTTAACGTGAGCCGGCGCTGAGGGGAAGCGTCCGCGGGGATGGCTGTATGTCGGCGGAAGCGACCGGCGCCGGCGGTCGAGCCGGCGCCGGTCAGCGAAGGCACTCTCGCACGGTTACCGACGCGGGGGACTTACCCTGGCCACGCCGATCATGGCCTCCCGCGTCACCAGCCTGGCCAGCTCCTCCTCCGACATGCCCTCCGTCCCCTCCGGCCGCTCCGGCAGCACGAAGTACCGCACCTCCGAGCTGCTGTCCCACACCCGCACCTCCACCGACTCCGGCACCTCCAGCCCGAAGTCCTCCTTCAGCACCTTCCGCGGCTCGATGACCATCCGCGAGCGGTACTGGGGATACTTGTACCACTCCGGCGGCAGGCCCAGGACGGGCCAAGGGTAGCACGAGCAGAGGGTGCAGACCACCACGTTGTGCACCTGGGGGGTGTTCTCAACGCACACCATGTCCTCGCCCTGCATGCCCTTGATGCCCAGCTCGGCGCAGGCGGCGGTAGCGTCCTCCAGCAGGCGGCGCTTGAACTCGGGGTCCACCCAGGCGTGGGCCACCACGCGGGCGCCCAGGAACGGCCCGATGTCCCGTTCGTAGGCCTCGATGACCCTTTCGATGGCGTCGCGGCTGACGATTCCCTTCTCGATGAGCAGCGAGGCCAGGGCCTTGGCCCGGGCCTCCAGCACCTCCTCGGGCACCGGATACAGCCCCTCCACGGGAAGCGGACTCTTGCCGGGCTGGGCCATCGTCATCTCCCCCCTTTCGTTCAGCCCTCGTCGGCGGGCTCGAGATACGATTCCCAGGCATCGAAGTAGACCGCCTGCCCCGGTTCCGCCGAATCGCCCCAGAGCTCCCGCGCCTCGAAGCGGACGGCGTAGAGCCACTGGGGGTCCTCGCCCCGCCCTATGGCATTGCTGTCCGGGAACACGTGAGCGCCGTACACGCGTGCAATAACGCCGCGCTTGCCACGCACGTATCGGGCCAGGCGCGTGTGGCCAGTGGGATGTACGTTTCTCGCCCTGACACGGTCGCCCACCTTGAACCGCGGCCCGACTTCCACGGGACGGCTGGCGGGGATACCCGTCGCGATGGACCGCAACAGCCGCTCGGCCAGCTCCGGGTCACGCCTGTCCGGCAGGTCGGCGTCCGGCGATTCCAGAAAGGATCGTGCCTCGTCTCCACAGCCTCGGTGGCCAGCACGCCCTTCTCGGCCAGGAGCAGCTCCAGCGCGTACAGCATCCGCTCGTAGTAACGGGCGGCCAGCGAGTGGACGGGCGGCATGCGCTCCCGTGCGAAGCGGAACTCGTCGATGTTGAACAGGCGCTGGCCCAGGGCGCCGAAGACCAGAGCGAAGGTCAGACGCTCCCACTCGGCATGGAACACGGGCTCGTGGGGGTCTACCGGCACCCTCCCCAGCCCGTGCATGCCGCCCAGGTCGTGAACGCCGTTCATGTCACCTGCGTTTCCCTGCCATGGCGGCGCGGGGCCGGCCGGGCCGCTCGTGCGGGTGGGCGCGAGCCGGCCCCGTGGCCATGGCCCCTAAGAGCTGACCTTGAACGGTTCCAGCAGCCAGTCGCTGCCCGGGGCAGCGGTGGAGATCCAGTACATCTCCCGCACGTAGTCCTGGTGCATGTGGTAAAGGGCCGGCACCACCAGGGGGATGTTGTACATGCGCTCGGCCATGATGTCCACCACCTGGCGGATCAGCTCCCGCCGCCGGTTCAGGTCCAGCTCCCTTTTCTGCCGCTCGATGGCGTTGAGCAGCTCCGTGTCCTGCTGCAGGAACGGTGCCAGCCCGGGCGATATGAGCCGGGGGCTGTTGGGCAGCCAGAACTGGGTCAGGTGCTCGTTGGGGTCGGAGCCCACCAGGTTGTTGCCGTGGAACATGCCGCTGGGCCAGCGCCCCGCGACCACCCCTAGCGAGTAGTACTCGGCGAAGGGCAGCTCCTTGATATTGGTCTCGATGCCCACCGCCCGCAGTTGCTGCTGGATGAGCTGCGCGTTCTCCAGCTGCTCCGGCCAGTAGATGCGGCCCGAGTACATGTCGTAGGGGCCGAGCCGCTCATGGCCGGCGGCGCGCAACAGCGCCCGAGCCTCCTGCGGATTGAACTGGTAATAACGAGCGTTGGGGAACTCGTTCTTACGCGGGTCGAAGTGGAAGGTGGGAATGTAGCCGTGGGGCAGGGACCACTCACCCTCCACGTGCACCTTGTTCAGGTCGTCCCGGTTTATGGCCATGGAGATGGCCTGTCGCACCCGCTTGTCCTGGAAGACGGGGTCGCGCAGGTCCAGCCCGAGCCAGAAGTTGGCGCTCAGGTAGTACCGCACGAAGTTGGCGTTGGGCAGGTCGCCCTTCAGGGAGGAGAGGTCTCGCGGGCTGACCACGTTGGCCAGCCAGCCCGTGGAGTCTATTTGCTTGGTTCTCAGCATGGAGATGGTGGTGGGGGTATCCGGCACGATCCTGATGGTCACCCCACTGAGCCTGGGGAAGCCCTCCAGGAAGAAGTCCGGGTTGTACTCGAACCTCTCCTCGGAGCCCACGGTGTACCCCTTGAAGATGTACGGACCGGCACTCCACATGTCCTTCTCCAGCTGGCCGGTGCCGAACAGCTCGTAGGGCATGATGTACATGGTGCCGTGGTTGGCCAGGTGGGCCAGGAGCGGCCCCAGGGGCCGCCTCATGATGAAGCGGGCCGTGTCAGGGGCCACCGCCTCTACCCTGTCCACGTCCTCGAACAGCAGCCGAGCGGGGTGTTCGGTACTGAAGCGCTGCCAGTTCTTTACGATGTCCTCCGCGGTCAGGGGGCGGCCGTTCAGGGGCGGCTTGTTCTCCCACTTGGCGGGGCGGAGCTTGAAGATGTAGGTGGTGGCGTCGGGCTGCTCGGGCATGGCCGCCGCCAGATAAGGGACCACCGGATAGTCCAGCGGGCCTACGTTGGGGCCGTTGCCCCACTTGACCAGCCGCGGGTAGACCATGGACATGGGCATGTGGGTGCGGTAGCCCCAGGTCTTGGTGCTGTCGAAGCTGGGCGGGTCGCCGTTGTCGTTGATGACCAGCACCCCGCCCTGACCGCGCCCTGGCGCTGCCGCGGGCGGCGGCGTGGCCTGGGGCGCAGCCGCCTCTTCGCGGCAGGCCGCCGCCAGGGTGACAGCGCCGGCTCCCATCGCCGCGTACTTCAGGAAGCGCCGCCTGCCCATGCGCCTGTGGAATAGCTGCCAACGGCTCATTGCCTGTCACCTCCCTGCAAATAGCGGCCGTGTGCGGGCCTTGCGTAGCCAGAGCCCTGGCCCTGGGCCGGATGGCCCATCGGGCGTCCGGTGCGCAGGGGGAGGGCCGCGGTGAGTGACCGTTCCCGCGCCCTGGTCCTCGTCCGGACGGCATGCGCCGGGCGGGCCAGCGCAGCGTGTGCGTGCGTCCATGGCCGCGCTCCCTGGCCTCGACCGCCTCATTCGAACGTGACGGCGGCCTCTCAGGCCTGGCAGGTTAGTAGCATAGTCGCGTCGACCTGTCAATAATCGGAGGCTAAGTTCAATAAAAATGAATGATAGGTAGGATGTAGTCATAAGGGCCGTGCGGGCATAGCCGTGCGGGGAACGCTACCCATAAACGGATTTATCATCGAATCCCAGGCTCGAGTTCTTGACTTCAATGGGACTACCGCCTAGACTTCTGGCAGATATCGGCGAGGCTCAGGGGGACACCATGGTCAAGCCCATCATCCAGATCTACCCGGTGATACCGGCCTCCGACGAGGAGCGCCAGCGGCTCCGCCCCATCGGCCGCAACCGCCAGCTCTACC
>BEIA01000037.1 GCA_002898715.1 bacterium HR24
CTGCTGGAGGAGGCCGAGCGCCTGCGCCCGCCTCCGGGCTGGGTCTGCTCCGCCCGCGCCGGCCAGGGGAGGGCTGGCTGACAATGGCCGGAGAGTCCTCCCTACCCCGAGGCGACGTGTTCGCGTCGCGGTGGCACCGCATGGCCTTCGGCGTGGCCGTCGCCCTCTATCAACAGGGGCTGGTGGACGACTGGGAAGAGTTCCGCCAGCGCCTGATCCAGGAGATACAGCGGTGGGACAGGGACTGCCAGGAAGGCAAGGTCGATGCCGGCTCGTGGGAGTACTACGAGCGCTGGCTGGCAGCGCTGGAGCGCCTGCTCACCGAGTCGGGCATCCTGTCGCGAGAAGAGATCGAGGCCAGGGCGAGGCAGCTTCTGGCCTCGCCCGAGCCCACGCCGGAGGTGTCGCCGTGAGCGTTGCGCCAGTAACCGCAGCTGCCGCCGAACGATGGCTTCCCTACCTGATGATCGCCCTGGGGGTGCTGGGCCTGTACATCATCGGCCTGGACCAGGGCTACGCGCTGGCCGCCATCGTGGGCGAGACGGCGATGCGCTATAACTGGCTGCACGAGCTGTTCCACGACGCGCGCCACGTGACCGGCTTCCCCTGCCACTAGGGGAGCGCCGGTCACAGGCGCCGGCCCTGCCACGCGGCCGGCAGCGGGCGATAGGCAGACCCGCACAGTGCGGGCGCCCCGCGTTCAGCGGGGCGGGCGAGGCAGCGGCCGCCCGAAGACCAGCCCCCGGCCCGGGCCGTGCACGGCGCGCAGCAGCCTCGACGCCGTCCGCGCCCTTACCAGCAGTCGGCGCTCGCCCGGCGACGGCGCCACCAGCAAGCACCTGCCCGGCACCAGCTCGACCCCTCCCGGGGCCACTGTAAGCTCCCCTTCCAGAGGTGCGAGCAGGGCACCCTCGTCCTGCCCCAGCGCCAGGTCCAGTCCCGCGCCCTCCTCCAGGGCGCTGTCCACGTAGAGACGGATGTCGCCATGGACGGGCAGAGATGCCCGCGGGCCCACCAGCTCCTTGCTGTGCACGCCCGGGGCCTCCTCATAGCGAGGGGCATCGGCATCGCGCAGGACGGCGAAGGACGCCCGCTCTGGCACCGGGTCGGTCTCGTAGACCAGGATGAAGGCGCGGGCAGGGACGTCGGTGTTGTTCCACTCCTGGTGGAGCATGCCCCTGCGTCCCTCGGTCAGTCGGCCCAGGTCTCCCGCGCTCATATGGCCGCGGATGCCGTTCAGGGCATCGTCGTGGTCGATGGCGCCGCTGAGGACGTAGAACAGGCGCTCATTGAAGCGGTGGGGATGATGGCCGATGCCCTTCCCCGGCTCCATGAGGGCATCGTGCACGGTGAGCAGAGGACCGAAAGCGTGCAGGCGGACGAACGGGCCCAGCACCTCGGTGGCGGTCAGGCCGGGCGCGCCGAAGTCGGCCTCGCCCAGCACCGCGTAGTCTTCCGGCGTCAGCAGCAAGGCATGGGCACCGTCCAGCTCCAGCTCCTGCATCGTCCCACCCCCACCGTCTCCAGGTTAACATGGGCAGCCATCGCTAGCGGAAAGCGGGCACGATGTCCCGGGCGATGACCTCGAGCTGCTGGGCGAAGGGCGCCGGGCCGATGGGGACCAGCTGGAAGTGTCGCACGCCTGCCTCCACAAACTGCTCCAGGCGACGGATGCAGTCCTGGGGCGTGCCCATGACCACGTACCGGTCGACGATGTTCTCGAAGGGCTGGTTGTAGCGACGGGACAGGTCGGCCACGGCTGCCGCCTTCCCCTCCTCGTAGGAGTCGGCAGGGGCAATGAACTGGTACAGCGCCGGGACGATGGCGTCGGGGTCACGGCCCGCCTCCCGGGCGTACTGGCGCACCTTGGACCAGCCATCGCGGAAGCGCTCGGGCGAGAAGAGATAGGGGACGTAGCCGTCGCCCAGGCGGCCGGCGCGGCGCATGGCCGCCTCGGAGCGCCCCGCCACCCATATGGGCGGCCCGCCCGGCTGGACGGGCTTGGGCTGCAGGGTCACCCCCTCCAGCCGCCAGAAGCGCCCCTCATAGGTGACGTTGTCCTCTCGCCACAGCCGCTTGAGGATGCGGATGGCCTCGTTGGCCCTGGCGCCCCGCTCCTGGACGGGGACGCCGCAGGCCACGAACTCCTTGGGGTACTCTCCCCCCACGCCAACCCCCAGCACCAGCCGCCCGCCGGAAAGGATGTCCACGCTGGTGGCCTCCTTGGCCACTACCGCCGCCGGGCGCAGGGGCAACAGGGTCACGGCCGTCCCCAGCAGCAGGCGCCGGGTGCGGGCGGCGTAGGCCGCGAGCACGGTGAAGGCGTCCATGGTGGGGCCGTAGAAGAACATGTGCTCCGACGTCCACACCGAGTCGTAGCCGAGGGACTCCAGCTTCTCCACCAGGGAGAGGTCCGGGCCGGCCCAGGGCATGACCACGCCGAACTTGACTTCTGCCATGGGGTGCCTCCTGACGCGAAGCTATCACCATGCTACAAGGGCGCTTCCGGCTCAGCCACCCCTTGTCGGCCTGGCCCGGGGCGGATAAATTGGCGTTGACCTAACGCTTACCAGGAAAGGAGGAAGCCATGCCCCTGGCCCGAGTGGACGACATCGATATCTACTACGTCGTGGAGGGCGAGGGCCCGCCCCTGCTGATGATCATGGGCTTCGGCGGCCAGCACCATTCCTGGGGCGATGCCACCAGCCGCCTGCTGGCCCAGCACTTCCGCACCATCCGCTTCGACAACCGGGGCACCGGGCTCTCGGACAAGCCCCAGGTGGAGTACTCCATCGCCATGATGGCCGACGACGCCGCTGGCCTGCTGCGGGCGCTGGGCATCGACCGGGCCCACGTCTACGGCGTGTCCATGGGCGGCATGATCGCTCAGGAGCTGGCCCTGCGCCATCCCCAGATGGTGGCGGGGCTGGTCCTGGGCTGTACCACTCCCGGCTGGGCGCACGGCGTCGCCCCCAGCGCCGAGATCATTCAGATGATGATGCCCGAGCCGGGCCTGTCGCGGGAGGAGCAGGTGCGCAAGTCCTGGCCGGCCCTGTGCGCCCCCCGCTTCCTCGAGGAGGGGCGCGCCTTTCTGGAGGAGATGTTGCGTCGCAGCCTGGAGAACCCCACGCCCATCGACACCATGAACCGCCAGGCGGCGGCCATCCAGAGGTTCGACACCTACGAGCGGCTGGGCCAAATCCGGGCGCCCACCCTCATCGTCCACGGTGACCAGGACGTGCTGGTGCCTACGCAGAACGCCTACATCCTGCACGAGCGCATCCCTGGCTCCCGGTTGGTCATCATCGAGGGGGCAGGCCACGTCTACTTCTGGGAGAAACCGGAAGAGGCCGCCCGTGTGGTCATCGAGTTCCTGACCCAGGTGCCGGTGGGCGCCTAGACAACGAAGGAGGGACGCCAGGATGAGGCTGCAGGGCAAGGTGGCCATCGTCACCGGTGCCGCGTCCGGCATCGGCAGGGCCACGGCAGTGCTGTTCGGACAAGAAGGGGCGCGGGTAATGTGCGCCGACCTGAACGGCGAGGGGGCCAGGGCTGCGGCCGAGGCCGTCGCCGCACAGGGGGGCGAGGCGGCCTGGACCCAGGTGGACGTGTCCCGCGAGGAGGACGTCCAGCGCATGGTCCAGGAGACGGTCCAGCGCTTCGGCCGCCTGGACATCCTGTTCAACAACGCCGGCGTGGAGCTGGCAGCGCCCGTCACCCAGGTCCCCGAGGAGCGCTGGGACTGGCTGCTCGACATAAACCTTAAGGGCGTGTACTTGGGCTGCAAGCACGCCATCCCCGAGATGTTAAAGGTGGGAGGCGGTGCCATCGTCAACACTGCCTCGGGAGCGGGGCTGATGGGCATCGCTGGCCTTTCCACCTACTGCGCCTCCAAAGGGGGCGTGGTGCTGCTTACCAAGTCGCTGGCGGTAGAGTGGGCGGCGCAGGGCATCAGGGTGAACGCCGTATGTCCCGGCGTCATCCGCACACCCATGGTGGAGCGAGGGCTCCGGACCCTGGGCGGCACGGCCGACCCCGAAGAGGCATGGCGGCGACTGGGGCTGGTGCACCCCATCGGCCGGGTGGGGCAGCCGGAGGAGGTGGCCCGGGCGGTGCTGTTCCTGGCCTCGGACGAGGCGTCCTTCATCACCGGCGTCGCCCTGCCGGTGGACGGAGGCTGGGCGGCCGGGCCTACGCCGCGCCAGTTCGCTCCCTGAGGGGCTCGCCCGTCATAACTCCCCTTGCCCGAGGGGCCGCCTCGGGGCCATAATGGTGCTGTCCCGGCGGAAATAGGCGAATATGTTTGTTCACCTTCACCTTCACACCGAGTACTCGCTGCTGGACGGCCTGTGCAAGATACCCGCCCTGATGGAGCGGGTGCGGGAGCTGGGCCAGGAGGCAGTCGCCCTCACCGACCACGGCGTGCTCTACGGGGCCGTCCAGTTCTACAAGGAGGCCAGGTCCCGCGGCATCAGGCCCATCATCGGCGTGGAGGGCTACCTGGCCCAGGGCTCGCGCCACTCCCGGGACCCCGCCGACAAGCAGCCTTACCACATCACCCTGCTGGCCCGCGACCGGCAGGGCTACCGCAACCTCATTCAGCTCGTCACGCGGGCGCACCTGGAGGGCTTCTTCTACCGGCCCCGCATGGACAGGGAGCTGCTGGAGCGGTACTGCGAGGGGCTCATAGCCCTCTCTGGCTGCCACTCGGGCCCGATACCCCGTCTACTCATGGCCGACCGTTACCAGGAGGCGGTGGCCACGGCGCGCTACTTCCGCGAGCTTTTCGACGGCCGGTTCTATATCGAGGTCCAGCGCCACGCCATCGACGAGGAAGAGGAGCTGCTGCGCCGCCTCCTGCGGCTGGCCCGAGAGCTGGACATCCCGGTAGTGGCCACCAACGATGTCCACTACATCCGTCAGGAGGACTGGGCCCTGCAAGACGTCCGCCTGTGCATCAGCACCGGCAGCACCCTGGACGAAGAAGGCCGCATGCGCATGGCCGGCGACTCGTCGTCATACTACGTCAAGTCGGAAGAGGAAATGCGTCTCCTCTTCCCCGACCTGCCCGAGGCCATCGACAACACCTGGCGCATCGCCCAGCAGTGCGAGCTGGAGCTGGAGTTCGGCCAGCTCCACATCCCCCCGGCCGATGTCCCCCCGGGCCTCACGCCCGAGGAGCACCTGGCCCGCCTCTGCTACCAGGGCCTGGAGCAGCGCTATGGCCGCCACAACGAGGCGGCCCGCCAGCGCCTGGAATACGAGCTGGGAGTCATCAGCCGCACCGGCTTCACCAACTACATCCTGGTGGTGTATGACATCGCCCGCTACGCCCGGGAGCGGGGCATCTTCATGGGCGTGCGCGGCTCTGCAGCGGCCTCCGTGGTCCTCTACTGCCTGGGCGTGACCGACATCGACCCGATAGAGCACCGTCTGGTGTTCGAGCGCTTCATCCACGAGCAGCGGCGGGAGATGCCCGATGTGGACATGGACTTCGCCGAGGACCGCCGCGACGAGATGATACAGTATGCTGCCCAGAAGTACGGTGCCGACCGGGTGGCCCAGATCATCACCTTCGGCACCCTGGGCGCCAAGGCCTCGCTGCGCGACGTAGGACGGGCCCTGGGCTGGAGCTACGCCGACGTAGACCGGGTGGTGCGCATGGTGCCCAACCTGCCCCCTTCCTTCGGCCCCATGACTATCGACCGGGCGCTGGACGAGAGCCCCCAGCTCCGCCAGGCGTACGAGGAGGACCCGCAGGTGAAGCGGCTGGTGGACACGGCCCGCGCCCTGGAGGGGGTGGCGCGCCATGCCTCCACCCATGCCGCCGGCATCGTCATCGCTCCCGAGCCCCTCACCAACTACCTGCCCCTGCAGCGCCCCCCGTCGGCCCGCGACCAGGGCGACGCCCTGCCTACCACCCAGTATGCCATGGAGGACGTGGCCGAGCTGGGCCTCCTGAAGATGGACTTCCTGGGCCTGGCCAACCTGACCATTCTGCGCATCGCCCTGGACCTGATCCGACACGGCCGGGGCATCGAGATCGACCTGGACCGGCTGCCCGACGGCGACCCCAAGACCTACGAGATGCTCTCTCGCGGCGAGACCTTCGGCGTCTTCCAGTTGGAGTCGGCGGGCATGCGCCGCTACATTCAGGAGCTGAAGCCCACCTCGGTGCGCGACCTGGCGGCCATGGTGGCCCTCTACCGTCCGGGCCCCATGCAGCACATCCCCACCTACATCCGGGCCAAGCACGGTCTGGAGCCCATCCGCTACCCGCACCCCGACCTGGCCGAGATCCTGGACGAGACCTACGGCGTCATCGTCTACCAGGACCAGGTGCTGCTCATCGCCCAGAAGTTCGCCGGCTACAGCCTGGGCGAGGCGGACCTGATGCGCAAGGCCATGGGGAAGAAGATCCGCTCCCTCATGGAGGCGGAGCGGGAGCGGTTCATCCGGGGGGCGGTGGCCCGGGGCTACTCGAGGGAGACGGCCCGCACCATCTTCGACCTGATCGAGCCTTTCGCCGGCTACGCCTTCAACAAGGCCCACGCCGTCTCGTACGCGCGCATCGCTTACTATACCGCCTACCTGAAGGCCAACTACCCGGCCGAATATATGACGGCAGTGCTGCAGATGGCCCAGAGGCGGCCCGACCCCACCCAGCGCGTGGCCGAGGCCTACGCCGAGTGCGTGCGCCTGGGCATTAAGATCCTGCCGCCCGACGTCAACCGCAGCGAAGTGAACTTCAGCCTGCAGGAGTATGAGGGCAGACAGGCCATCCGCTTCGGCCTGGCCAACATCAAGAATGTGGGCGAGGGGGTGGCAGAGGAGGTCATCGCGGCGCGGGACGCGGGCGGGCCCTTCCAGAGCGTGGAGGACTTCTTCCGCCGCGTGCCGGCCTCGGCCCTCAACAAGCGCGCCCTGGAGAGCATGGTGAAGGCCGGCGCGTTCGACTCCCTCGGCCGCGGACGTGGCACTCTCCTCGCCCACCTGGACCGGCTGGTGGCCCTGGCCCAACGTGCCCAGAAGGTGCGGGAGGCGGGCCAGGGCAGCCTTTTCGACCTGGTGGGGCCCCAGCAGGCGGGGCTGGAAGACCTGCCCATGGAGGAAGTCCCCGTGCCCCAGTCGCGCCGGCTGGCCTGGGAGAAGGAGCTGTTGGGCATCTATGTCTCCGAGCACCCCTTCAGCAGGGCGGCGGAAGAGCTGGCGCCCTACCTGTCCTGCAGCCTCGCCGACCTGTCGCCGGAGATGTCCGGGCGCGAGCTCGTGCTGGCCGGCTTCGTGGCCCACACCCGTACCCTGGTGACCAGGGACGGACGCGCCTTCTGTGCCGCGGAGCTGGAAGACCTGTCCGGTTCGGCCGAAGTGACCGTCTGGCCCGATGTCTACGAGCAGACCAAGAACCTGTGGCGGCACGGCAGCATCGTGGTGGCCAAGGTGCGCGCCCGCGAGCGGGGAGAGGACAGGCTCCAGCTCAGCGTCCAGCGGGCGGTGGCCTACAAGGAGGGGGAGTTCGACCCCCAAGAGCTGGGCCTCGAGGCCCGTGCCCCGCGGCCCGCGCATCCGCAGCCACAGCCCCTGCCCTCCGCTGGCGGTCGCCCTGCCTCGCGGCGGCCGCGGCGGGCCGGCCCTGCCCTGCGCATCCTCCTGCAAGAGACCGACGACACCCAGGCCGACCAGGAGCGCCTGCGCCAGGTCATCATGCTCCTGCGCGACTACCCGGGCGAGGACGACGTGACCCTCTCCATCCGCCAGCAGGACGGGGAGGAGGTGGACCTGGCCCTCCCGCGGGCGCGCGTGTGCCCCGAATTGCTCTCGCGGCTGCGGGCGGCCGTGGGCCCCTCGGGCAAGGTGGACGCCCTGCGCGCCACGGCCTGAGCCGCCGCCTAGGTGTGGGCGAGCTCTCCCCGGAACTCCTGCCAGGCGCTCTCCAGCAGGGAGGGGTCGGCCAGAAGGTCTACCGCCGTCATGGCCAGTGCCTTGGCCGCGTCCATCAGCCCCCGGTGGCCCGACTCGCTCCTGGCGAACTCCCGGAACTCCTCGGTGTGGATGGGCACGTCGGGCGGGGCGATGGCCACTGTGGGGTGGATGGCAGGCACCAGATGGCTCACGTTGCCCATGTCGGTGGAGCCGAGGGCGCGGCGCTCCCGGGGCTCCTCGGGGCGGCGGCCCAGGGCCTCGAAGTTGGCGGCGAAGACGCGGGCCAGGGTGCGGTTGTTATGCATGGTCATGTAGCGGGACTCGTCCCCCCAGCGGTACTCCAGCCGGCAGCCCGTGGCCTCGGCGCCGGCCCGGAAGCAGGCCAGCACCCGTTCCCGCAGGGCGTCCAGGTAGTCGTTGTCCAGGGAGCGCAGGAGGAGCTTGGCCGCCGTGTGATGAGGTATGACGTTCACCGCCTGCCCCCCGTCGGTGATGATGCCGTGGATGCGGGCGTCGCTACGTACCTGCTGCCGCAGCAGCCCGATGGCCGAGAAGGCGATGACCATCGCGTCCAGGGCGTTGATGCCCGCTTCGGGAGCGGCAGCAGCGTGGGCCGGCCGCCCGAAGAACTCCACGTCCAGCTCCAGGCAGGCCAGGGCGTAGGTCACGGCCGAGTCCCGCGAGGCCGGGTGCACCAGCATGGCGCAGTCCAGGTCGTCGAAGGCCCCCCGCGCGGCCATGTACACCTTGCCCCCCGCGGCCTCTTCCGCCGGGGTGCCGATGACGTAGATGGTGCCTCCCAGGGCATCGATGGCTGCCCTGGCGGCGATGCCCGCCGCCGCCGAGGCAGTGCCGATGATGTTGTGCCCGCAGCCGTGCCCGATGCCGGGCAGGGCATCGTACTCGGCCAGGAAGGCGATATGCGGCCTGCCCGAGCCGTAGGTGGCGCGGAAGGCAGTGGGGATGCCGCAAATGCCCCGCTCCACCCGGAAGCCGTTGCTCTCCAGGTAGTCGGACAGCCACTGGGCGGCGTGGCGTTCCTCGAAGGCCGTTTCGGGGTGGGAGTGGATGCGCAGGCTCAACTCCACGAGCTCGTCGCGACGCTCGTCGATGGCCTGGGCTACAATCTTCTTAAGGGCGTTGTGAGTGGCCATAGGGTCCGCTCCGGCTTGGGATGTCCGCCCCATTGTAGCATGAAGGGGCGGCGGCGAAGACGTGGTGCGGGATCGGTGGCCGCTGCCCTGGGTGCGGGGAGCATCCTCATGCTGCTGGCCCTGGCCTGCCGCCACGGGGGCAGCGCGCCCGTGCCGGGCGGCGACACCGCCCTGCCTACCTTGTCCGAACTGCTGGCCCGGGCCTTCCCTGGCGTGGCGCTGATGTCCGCGCCTGGCCAGGGCCTTTCCCTGGCCAACGACCCTCGCTGGCGCTTGACGTTCCTCCCGCCGCAGCTGGAGGGGAAGCCGTGGGGCCTCCTCGCCTTCTTCGCCCTGGAGGGGCCGGAGGGTGTGGCGCCTGGCCTGGGCCTGCCACCGGGTGTGTACGCCATCGCCGCCGATGCCTCGCTCTACGCGCTGAGCGCCGATGCCTCGCGGCTGCTGCCGGTGGCGGCGGGGAGCTCGCCTCCTGCGCGCCCGGCGCCCCCCGGCACGGCCCGGCCCCTGCTGGCTCTGGATGCCGACGCCGACGGCCGCGACGACATCGCCCTGGCCGTGCAAGGGGAAGCGCTGCCGGCGCACTACCGGCTGTACTGGCGCCGCGAGGACGGTTGGACGCAGGAAGACCCCGGCCCCTCCCCGGTCCAGACGGTCCTGGATTACTGGGGGGCCGTAGCCTCGGCCCTGGACCTGGCAGGAGGATGGAGCGTCTACCAGCGCCAGCGCTTCGTGTGGCCGTGGCTATCAGTGGAGGAGGAGGGGCCGAGCGCCGACCGGCTGGTGTCAGCCCTGGCTGAGGAGACCGGCCGTGCTCCCGAACAGGAGCTGGAGGCGCTGGAGGGGGTGCGGACGGCCTTCCGAGCCGCATGGTCAGCCCTGTCGCCCCAGTTCCAGGAGCGACAGACGTGGCCCGGCTTTATCAATGCCTTCCGCCTGACCGAGGCCGCCCAACTGGAGGCGGTCTCCACACCCCAGGCGGTGGAGGGCAGCCGTACCCATTTGAAGGCGGTGGTATCCCTCCGCCAGCGCGAGGGCGAAGACGTGGTCTGGCGCCGCTTCCAGGTCACCTTCCGCCTGGTGCTCTCGCCGGACGGACGCTGGCTGCTGGACGACGTGGGCGCGGAAGAGGTACGCTGACGCTTCCGCCCCCGCTTCTGATAGCATTGAGGGCAGGAGCGCAATGGCAGTGGAGCCCATCGCCTGGCAGGGCGACAGGCTGCGCCTGCTCGACCAGACGCTATTGCCGGCCCGGGAAGTTTACCTGGAGGCCATGGACCACCGCCAGGTGGCCGAGGCCATTGGCTCCCTGCGCGTGCGCGGCGCCCCCCTCATCGGCATCGCTGCCGCCTACGGGCTGGTGCTGGCGTCCCTCCGCCTGCCCCGCGGCGATATGGCCCGCTTCCTGGCCGGGCTGGAAGAGGCAGCCCGGGAACTGGCCTCCACCCGCCCCACCGCGGTGAACCTGGCCTGGGCCCTCGAACGACTGCTGGGCCGCGCCCGCGCTTGCGCCTCGCCGACGGAGGCGGTGGCCGCCCTGGAGGCCGAGGCCCGCGCCCTCCATCTGGAGCAGGTGGAGGCCGACCATCGCCTGGCGGAGCTGGGCGCCTCCCTCCTGCCCCAGGGCGGGGCGGTGCTCACCCACTGCAACACGGGCTCCCTGGCCACCGGCGGCATGGGGACCGCCCTGGGCATGCTGCGGGCCGCCTGGCGGCAGGGCCGCATCGTCCGGGTCTATGCCACCGAGACCCGCCCCCTGCTGCAGGGCGCCCGCCTGACGGCCTGGGAGCTCTGGCGCGAGGGCGTCCCCTGTACGCTGATCGTGGACGGAGCGGCCGGGGCGCTGATGGCCCGAGGCCAGGTGGCGGCGGTAGTGGTGGGGGCAGACCGCATCGCCCGCAACGGCGACGTGGCCAACAAGGTGGGCACCTACACCCTGGCCGTCCTGGCCCGCGCCCACGGCATCCCCTTCTACGTGGCCGCCCCTACCAGCACCATCGATCCGGCCACGCCCGACGGCGACGGCATACCCATCGAGGAGCGGCCGGCGGATGAGGTGCGCTGCCTGGCAGGAGTGCCCGTGGCCCCGTCGGGAGTGGACGTGTCGAACTACGCCTTCGATGTCACCCCCGCTGCCTACGTGGACGCCATCGTCACCGAACGGGGCATCGCCCGGCCGCCCTACGCCGAGTCCCTTGCTTCCCTGCTCAGCGGAGGTAGCGCGAATGACTGAGCCACAGGCGCGCATCGCCGTCATCGGCGGCAGCGGCTTCTACGAAATGGAGGGCATCGGCGGGCTGGAGGAGGTGCGACCGGACACGCCCTTCGGCCCCCCCTCGGATAGCATCGTCATCGGCACCCTGGACGGCGAGCGTGTGGCCTTCCTTCCCCGCCATGGCCGCGGCCACCGTCTGCTTCCGGCGGAGGTGCCCAGCCGGGCCAACATCTATGCCCTGAAGCTCCTGGGCGTGGAGGTGGTCATCGGCGTGAGCGCCGTGGGCTCCCTGCATGAGGACTATGCCCCGTTGCACCTGGTCGTGCCCGACCAGCTCATAGACTGCACGAGGGGCAGGCCCGGCACCTTCTTCGGCGGGGGGCTCGTGGCCCACATCTCCTTCGCCGACCCCTTCTGCCCCGTCCTGCGGCGGTCGCTGGTGGCGGCGGCGCGGGAGGCAGGGGCGACGGTGCACGATGGAGGCACCTATGTGGTCATCGAGGGCCCCGCCTTCTCCACCCGCGCCGAGTCGCGCCTTTACCGCTCCTGGGGGGCGCACGTCATCGGCATGACGGCCCTCCCCGAGGCAAGGCTGGCGCGAGAGGCGGAGATGTGCTATGCCACTCTGGCCATCGTCACCGACTACGATGTCTGGCACCCGCGGGAGGCGGACGTGACGGCGGAGCTGGTCATCGCCAATCTGCGTCAGGGCGTGAGCCTGGCCCAGGCGGCCGTGAGGCGGGCAGTGGGCCGGCTGCCGCGGCAGCGGGCCTGCCCCTGCGCCGAGGCCCTGCGCGACGCCCTCATCACCCCCTTCCACCTGGTGCCCGACGAGACGAAGGAAAGGCTGCGCCCTATATTGGGCCGGCACCTGACAGGGGGAGGGGGCGGTGGCTGAGACGGCGCTGCCGGTGGGCAGGGCGCGCCGGCCCTACCTGGTGCGCCCTGTCGCCGAGCCGTCAGCCCTCCGCCCGTATCTGGAGCCCCAGCGCGCCTACGCCGCCTTCGCCATCGCCCACCTGGCGCCCCGCCTCTTCGCCCATAGCCGCTTCTTCCTCTGCGAGGGCGAGGACCGGGACTGGGGCATCGTCTTCTACGCCAGTACCGGCCCCGGCCCTTCCCTGCTCACCCTGGGCGACGAGACGGCCATCGAGGCAGGCCTGCGCCTCCACCCGGGCCCGCGCTACTCCTTCGCTACCTGCCGCCCCGAGCACCTGCCCACACTGCGACGCCATTTCCTGCTCTCGCGGGAGCGGCTCATGTACCGCATGGGCGTCGGCCGGGAGAGTTTCCGGCCGCCGCCCCCTGCTGGCGGGCGCTGGCAGGTGGTGCGCCTGCGGCCGCGTGAGATCGGCGCCGTCAACCGCCTGTACAGCAGCGAGGGAGGCCCCGTCGCCTACCCGGCGCGGGTGCTGGAGGAGGGGGTGTACTATGGGGTCGTGGCCGACGGCCACCTAGTAGCTATCGCCGGCACCCATGTGGTGTCGCCGGAGGAGGGCGTCGCCGTGGTAGGGAACGTATTCACCCATCCCGACTGGCGGGGCCGAGGCCTGGCCACCCTGGCCACCGGGGCCGTCACCCGGGAATTATTGGAGCGCTGTCCTGACGTTTATCTGACCGTGGAAACGGAAAACACGGCGGCGGTGCAGGTTTACCGCAAGCTGGGGTATAGGGTAGAGTGCACCTTGTACGAGACGCCGGCCCTGCGGCGGGAACCCCTGGGCCTCCTCTCCTTCCTGCGGCGCTCTCTGGCCCGCTGGCGGGGGCGTAGCCTGGGGGCCGAGCTGGTCTTATTATGAAGGACTAGGGGCCCGCCCCCACATGCCCGGAGGAGAGATGGCCCGACCGACTCTGGACTACCACGTCAAGGACCTCGCCCTGGCGCCCGAGGGCGTCATGCGCATCGAATGGGCGGCGCGGGAGATGCCCGTCATCGGGCTCATTCGCCAGCGCTTCGCTCGCGAGCGCCCCCTGGAGGGCATCCGCATCTCCGCCTGCCTGCACATCACCACCGAGACAGCCAACCTGGCCCTCTGCCTGCGCGATGGAGGAGCCCAGGTCGCCCTCTGCGCCTCTAATCCCCTCTCCACCCAGGACGACGTGGCTGCCGCCCTGGTGCAGGAGTACGGCATCCCCGTCTTCGCCGTGCGGGGGGAGGACAACGCCACCTACTACCGCCACATCCACCAGGCGCTGGCCCACGGGCCGCAGATCACCCTGGATGACGGGGCCGACCTGGTGACCACCCTGCATAAGGAGCGGCAGGAGCTCATCGCCGGCGTGCTGGGCGGGACGGAGGAGACGACCACCGGCGTCATCCGCCTGCGGGCTATGGCCCGGGAAGGGGCCCTGCGCTACCCCATCATCGCCGTCAACGAGGCCCAGACCAAGCACCTGTTCGACAACCGGTACGGGACGGGCCAGAGCACCATCGATGGCATCACCCGCGCCACCAACATCCTGTGGGCGGGCAAGACGGTGGTGGTGGCGGGCTACGGGTGGTGCGGCCGGGGTGTGGCCCTGCGGGCGCGGGGGCTGGGGGCCAAGGTCATCGTCACCGAGGTGGACCCGGTGCGGGCGCTGGAGGCAGCCATGGACGGCTACCAGGTGATGCCCATGGCCGAGGCCGCGGCCATCGGCGACATATTCATTACCCTCACCGGCGACGTCAACGTCATCGACCGCCCTCACCTGGAGGCGATGAAGGACGGGGCCATCCTCGCCAACTCGGGCCACTTCAACGTGGAGATCAACATCCCTGCCCTGGAGGAGATGAGCGAGGCCAAGCGGCGCATCCGGCCCAGCGTGGACGAATACCGCCTGCCGGACGGCCGTCGCCTGTATCTGCTGGGCGAGGGGCGGCTCATCAACCTGGCCGCTGCCGAGGGGCACCCGGCCAGCGTCATGGACATGAGCTTCGCCAACCAGGCCCTCTCGGTAGAGTACCTGGTCAGGCGCCGGGAGAAGCTGGCCCCCGGGGTCTACGATGTCCCCCGAGAGCTGGACGAGCAGGTGGCGCGGCTCAAGCTCGCTTCCATGGGCATCCGCATCGACGAGCTGACGGAGGAGCAGCAGCGCTACCTCTCGAGCTGGGAGGAAGGGACCTGACGGGAGCAGACCCCCAAAACAGGAGGTTGGGCTATGGCACTGACCCTCATGAGCGCGCCCTCGGTGCTGATGACCGCCGAGTCGGTGACGGAGGGGCACCCCGATAAGGTCTGCGACCAGATCGCCGATGGCATTCTGGACGAGATCCTGGCCCACGACCCCGAGGCCCATGTGGCCTGCGAGGTGACGGCCACTACCGGCCTCATCGTCATCCTGGGCGAGATCACCAGCCGCCACTACGTCAACTACGACGACGTGGCCCGCCGCGTCATCCGCGAGATCGGCTACACACGCCCCGAGTACCGCTTCGATGCCGATTCGTGCGGCATCGTGGTGGCCATCAAGCGCCAGTCGCAGGAGATCTTCGAGGCGGTGGGTGAGGACGAGGGCGCCGGCGACCAGGGCATCATGATAGGCTTCGCCTGCCGAGAGACCGAGGAGCTGATGCCCCTGCCCATCATGCTGGCCCACCGCCTGTGCATGCGCCTGGCCCAGTGCCGTCGGCAGGGAGTCATTCCCTACCTGCGGCCCGACGGCAAGTCCCAGGTGACTATCGAGTACTCCTACGGCGAGCCCAAACGGGCGGCGGCGGTGGTCATTGCCGCCCAGCACGACGACCGCGACGAGCGCGGCGCCATCACCCAGGAGCGGATCCGGGCCGACGTCCTCGAGAACGTAATCCGCCCCGTGCTGGGGCACTGGCTGGACGACCAGACGGACATCCACGTCAACCGCAGCGGCAGCTTCGTCCTGGGCGGGCCGGCGGCCGACTCGGGCCTCTCGGGCCGGAAGACGATGGTGGACACCTACGGCTCCGCCGCCCGCCACGGCGGGGGCTCCTTCTCGGGCAAGGACCCCTCCAAGGTGGATCGCTCCGCTACCTACGCTGCCCGCTGGGTGGCTAAGAACCTGGTGGCGGCGGGCCTGGCCGACCGGGTGGAGGTGGAGCTGTGCTACGCCATCGGTCATCCCCAGCCCATCGCCATCTCGGTGGAGACGTTCGGCACCCACAAGTTCGACCACGGCGGGCTGGTGCAGCTGGTGCGCGACCATTTCGACCTGAGCCCGCGGGGTATCATCCGGGCTCTGGACCTGCGGCGTCCCATCTACCGCCCCATCGCCGCCTACGGCCACTTCGGCCGCACCGACCTGGACCTGCCCTGGGAGCGCACCGACAAGGCGGAGGAGCTTCGGCGCGCGGCTGGCCTGGCCCAGCGGGCCTAGCGTCCCGCCATATCGTCCGCAAGAGGGGAGGTGAGGGTAGGTGTTGTACGCCCTCATCATCGCTGGTGGCGAGGGCGAGCGGCTGCGGCCCTATACCTGGGACCGGCCCAAGCCCATGGTGCCCGTCAACGGCCGCCCCATCCTGGAGTACCAGGTCCTCTGGCTCAGGTCGCAGGGCGTGACCCACATCGTTATGCTCTGCCATTACAAGGCCGAAAAGGT
>BEIA01000038.1 GCA_002898715.1 bacterium HR24
CAGTCCGCCTACCCCACCTGGACCTGGCCCTGTGGGGGCGGGCGCACGTGGACTACGGCGACTGCCGGCCGCTGGAGGGGCTGCCGCCCCGCGGGCCCGAGCGGTGGCAGGTCGCCTTGGCCCACGGCCATTACGTCCGCGGCCAGCACGACCTGGGCCGCAGCTACCTCATCCTCCCCGAACATATAGCGGGCTCGGCGCGGGACTACGTGGCGCTGGGTCACTGGGACCTGCACGCCGACGTCAGCGCTGGCGGGGTGGTGGCCGCCTACTCGGGCTCGCCGGCCCGCACCGGCCATGTGCTCTTGGTAGACCTGGGCGAGGGCGTGCGCTACCGGCCCCGGGCCCTCTAGCGGCGGCCGAACCCTCTGGCCAGGTCGTCGGCGCTCAGCCGCAGCATCGTCGGGCGACCATGGGGACAGGTGTGGGGCACCTCGGTACCCTCCAGCAACCGCACCAGCTCCCGCATCTCCTCCAGGGTGAGGCTCTTGCCCGCTCTCACGGCGGCGTGGCACGCCACCGCCGCGGCCACCCGGTCCGTGTCCTCGCGGGGACGATCCTGGGCCATCCGGTCCAGCACGGCGAGGAGCGCCTGGACCGGGTCATCGGCCCGCAGCAGGGCGGGCATCGCCCGCAGCAGGTAGCCCCGCTCGCCGAAGGGCTCCAGCTCGAACCCATTGGCCCGCAGGGCCTCCCACGCCTCCCTCAACAGCGCCTCCTGGGCGGGCGAGAGCTCCACCGCCACGGGCGCTAGCAGCCCCTGGGAAACGGCCTGGCGCGAGGCCCTTTTGGCCAGCACCTCCTCGTACAGGACCCGCTCATGGGCGGCGTGCTGGTCGATGAGGAAGATGCCGTCGGGCCCCTCGGCCACAATGTACAGCTCGGCCACCTGACCCACCACACGGAGGAGGGGCAGGGTGCGCCGCGGCGTGCCGGCAACCGTGCCTGCCGGGGCGCTCTCGCCGGGTACCCAGAGGGGCGGAGGCGGCGCCACCGGTTCGGGCGCAACGGGCGCCACGGTCGACGCTGCCGGCGCCCTGGGCACCGGCGTGCCCTCCAGCAGGGCGGCCCTGGCGGCCCTGGCTACCGCCGACAGAACGGCGTTCTCGTCCTGGAAGCGCACCTCGGACTTGGCCGGATGCACGTTCACGTCCACCGACTCCGGCGGCAGGCGAATATCCACCACCGCCAGAGGGTGGCGGCCCGACTGGAGCAGCCCCTGATAGGCCTCTTCCAGGGCGAAGGCCAGCCTGCGGTTCTGGACCCAGCGGCGGTTGACGAAGAAGCTCTGATAGGCACGGCTGGCCCTGGCCAGCTGCGGCGGACCTACCAGCCCCGCGACCCTGAGCCCCTCCTGCTCCCATTCCAGCGCCAGCATGGCCGACGCCACCTGGGCCCCGTAGACGGCGGCCACCGCGTCGCGCAGCTCGCCCGAGCCGGGGGTGGAAAGGGCGGTACGCCCATCCATCACCAGGTGAAAGCGGACCTCCGGGTAGGCCAGCGCATAGTGCGTCGCCACCTGGGCGATGAGCCCGCCCTCGCTGCCCGGGGAGCGCAGGAACTTGCGCCGGGCCGGATGGCGAGCGAAGAGGCGCGTCACCGTTACCACCGTCCCCGGGGCCATGCCCCGCTGGCCCCGGGCCACCACGCGGCCGCCGTCGAGCCGCAACCAGTGGCCCGCTTCCTGCCCATGGGGGCGGGAGGCCATCTCCACCTCGGCCACGGCAGCGATGGAAGGCAGCGCCTCGCCTCGGAAGCCCAGGGTGCCGATACGGTGCAGGTCATCGGGCTCCCACAGTTTGCTGGTGGCGTGGCGGGCAAAGGCCAGATCCAGCTCGTCGGGAGGGATGCCGCAGCCATCGTCGCTGACGCGCACCAGATCCAGTCCGCCGCCCCTCACCTCGATGGCGATGCGGCGCGCCCCGGCATCGAGGGCGTTCTCGATCAGCTCCTTGACCACCGAGGCCGGCCGCTCCACCACCTCGCCGGCAGCGATACGGGCCACTACTGTGCTGGAGAGGACGCGGATGGGCATCTAGCTGCGCCCGCCCCGGTCAGATGGCATCCACCGCCTCCAGTTCGGCGACGGCGGAGACGGTGCGGTCGACCATGGCCGTAGCCAGGGCCGCGCCGCGCTCGTTGGCCCAGTCCATCGTGCCGCCGGTGATGACGGCGTAGACCAGGCAGAAGAAGGCGCCCATGCGGTACTCGGTCAGGCACTCTTCGAAGCTGTAGCCCTGCACGCCCGCCTCCTCCAAGGTGCGGTGGTAGAGGCGCAGCAAGTCGAGGCCGTGCCGGCGCCGTAGCTCGACATCCAGGCTCGTGCAAGTAAAGTACGCCACGTCGAAAACAGCGCGACCGCGGCAGGTGATCTGCCAGTCGATGACCGCCAGGGAAGGTCGCCCATGCTCTTCGCCGAAGAACATGTTGTCCAGGCGGTAGTCGCCGTGGACGATGGTGCGCGGCGGACGGGCGAAGCGCTCCAGGATGTTGCCGATGTTCCCTTCCAGCTTGCGGGCGGCCTCCGGCAGCCATGATGGTAGCCTGTCGCCGAAGCGGTGGAGGAACGGCTCCCACGCCTGCTGGAACGGGACCTGGGCCGCCTTGTTGATGGGGTCGTCCACGTAGGGCATCCAGTCCAGCTCCTCCAGACGGGGAGACTGCCACCAGGCAGCATGTAGCCGGGCTGCCTCTCTCACGGCCAGCTCGGCCTCCTCCAGCGGGCAGGACGAGACCTGGTCGCCGAGCCGACGCCCCGGCGCCAGGTCTTCCAGCAGAAGGACGTAGTCCCCGCGCTCCAGGTCCATGTCGCTGTAGTAGCGACGGGGCGTGGCGATGCCCACTTCCGCCGCGATAGTTTCGTAGAAGCGCACCTCGCGCTCGTAGAAGCGGAACATGTGGCCGATGAACCGGTTCTCGGGGATGGCGGAAGGGAACTTGGCCACCAGGGAGACGGGCGCCCCTTCTTCCGGGCGGTCATAGTGCGGCGTGACGCGCACCACCTGGCCCACGAGGCCCACGCCCTCGCTGATGGTCTCCACCTCGAACCCGGTGACCCGAGCTTTGCGCAGCGCACCGCCCTCGTGCAGGGCGCGGGTGAGCCAGTCGGCGGTGATCTCCTGAGGCCCGGTGGGAATGCGCAACCGCGTCATGGCGCCCTCCCTATGGCCGCTGCCGGTCAGTGCTTGCTTCATTATACGCCCGGCCGCTTCCCCGAGACGTCGGTCTGGCCGAGCCCCTGGCGGGCACGTTCGCGCAACTCGTAGAGCCTGGTGATGGCCTCCAGCGGGGTCAGCGAGTCCACGTCCAGGGAGGCCAGCTCCTCCAGTAGCACCAGCCCGTCCAGCACCAGCGGCAACTGTACCGCCGCCTGGCCCCGGCCGCGCCGTCGGGCCGTCGGCTGGCGGCCCCTGTCCTCCAGCTCCTGCAGCAGCTCCTGCGCGCGGGCTATGACGGGGCGGGGCAGTCCTGCCAGTTCGGCCACCTGCACGCCGTAGGAGCGGTCGGCGCCGCCGGGAAGCACGCGGTGCAGGAAAACGATGCCTCCTCCCTCCTCGCTCACCGCCACATGGTAGTTCCGCACCCGCGGCAGGAAAGCCGCCAGGTCCACCAGCTCGTGATAGTGCGTGGCGAAGAGGGTCTTGGCCGCCACCTCGGGCCGGTTGTGGAGGAACTCGACCACTGCCCGGGCGATGGCCATGCCGTCGTAGGTGGAGGTGCCGCGGCCTATCTCGTCGAAGAGCAGCAGCGAGCGCGGGGTGGCACCGTGCAGCATGGCCGCCGTCTCCACCATCTCCACCATGAAGGTGGAGCGACCGCCAGCGATGTCGTCGGTGGCGCCGATGCGGGTGAAGATGCGGTCCACCACGCCGATACGCGCCTCGCGGGCGGGAACGAAGCTGCCCACCTGGGCCATCAGCACGATGAGGGCCACCTGCCGCAGGTAGGTGGACTTGCCGGCCATGTTGGGGCCGGTGAGCAGCACGATCTGGCAGCCGTCCCGCGACAGGTGGGTGTCGTTGGGCACGAAGGCCCCTTCGGGCAACGTCCGCTCGACCACCGGGTGCCTCCCGGCGACGATGCGGATCTCGTCGCCGTCGTCCACCTCGGGGCGGACGTAGCCGTAACGGGCGGCGGCCTCGGCCAGGGCGCAGTACACGTCCACCTCGGCCACCGCCTGGGCCAGGGATAGGACCCGCCCTGTCCAGGCGGATACCTGGGCGCACACCTGTCGAAAGAGGTCTCGCTCCAGGGCCTCCTGCCGTTCGCGGGCGTGCAGGATGCGGTATTCCAGATCCTTCAGCTCCGGCGTCACGAAGCGCTCCGCCTCGGTGAGGGTCTGGCGGCGCTCGTAATCGGCGGGCACCAGGTGCAGATTGGCCCTGGTCACCTCGATGTAGTAGCCAAAGACCTTGTTGTAGCCCACCTTCAGGGAGCGGATGCCCGTGCGCTCCCGCTCCCGCGCTTCCAGTTGGGCCAGCAGGCGGCGGGCGTCCCGCTGCAACTCCCGCAACTCGTCCAGCTCCTTCGAGAAGCCCGGGCGAATTATGCCGCCCTCCCCGAAGGAGCCCGAGGGGTCGTCGACGATGGCGCGGGCGATGAGGTCGGCCACCTCGGCGCACGGGGAGAGGCGGGCGAGCAGGTCTTCCAGCAGCGCGCGAGAGCCCCTGGGCACTCGCTCTAAGTCGCAGTCCAGGGCCTCGCGCAGGGAAGGGACGAGAGCGAGGCCGCGGCCCAGGGCAGCCAGGTCGCGGGGCGTGGCCACGCCCGCTGTCACCCTCGTCATGATACGCTCCAGGTCGGGCAGGCGCGCCAGCACCTGGGCAGCGCGCTCCCGCCTCAGCGCCGAATCGAAGAAAATCTGCACGCAGTCCTGCCGTCTGCGGATGGCCGCCACGTCCAGCAGCGGCTGGCCCAGCCAGCGGCGCAGCAGGCGCGAGCCCATGCTGGTGCGGGTCAGGTCCAGCACCGAGAGCAGGGAGGCGCCATCGCCGTCCCTCAGGGGGCGGAACACCTCCAGGTTGCGGCGCGCGACGGGGTCCAGCAGCATGTAGGCCCTGGGGCTGTAGACCTGCAGGCGCACCAGCCCCGAGAGGGCGGGGCGCTGGTTCTCGTCCAGGTAGGCGAGGACGGCCGCGGCGGCGCGAGCGGCGAGGGGCAGGCCCTCGAGGCCCAGGGCGTCCAGCCCCGGCGCCCCGAAGTGGGCGAGGAGCCGCTCGCGGGCCGAGTCCGGATCACGGGCGTCGGCGGGCAGGGGCGAGACGCGTACGCCCTCCGGCGTCATCTCTCCCTGGCCGAGCAGTTCGGCAGGGCGTATGCGCTCCAGCTCCGTAGCCGCTTCCTCGACGGGAAGCTGACAACAGGCGAACTCGCCGGTGGAGACATCGGCGTAGGCGATGCCCGCTTCCCCACCCTCCACCAGCAGCGCGGCCAGATAGTTGCTCTCCCGCTGGGGCAGCAGGGCCTCCTCGACCACCGTGCCGGGGGTCACCACGCGCACTACCTCGCGGGCCAGAAGCCGCTTTCCCTTCCCGGGCGACTCCACCTGCTCGCAAATGGCCACCTTGTAGCCCCGCCCTATGAGGCGGGCCAGGTGCGAGTCCAGCGAGTGATAGGGGATGCCCGCCAGAGGCACGCGCTTCCCCTTCCCTACCGGCCGCGAGGTGAGGGCGATGCCAAGCTCCCGCGCCACAACCTGGGCGTCGTCGTCGAAGGTCTCGTAGAAGTCGCCCAGGCGGAAGAGGACGATGGCGTCGGGGTAGCGGCGCTTGATATCCAGGTACTGGCGCCGCATGGGCGCCTCGGCCACGGCTCTGCCTCCCGCGCGCTCTCTCCTTTTGTCGTTCATTATAGGCCGCGGGCCCCGTATAGGCGCACGTGGCCTCGCCGTGCCCCGCGCCCGCCACGCCCCCTGCCCTGTAACGACCCCGTCCGCCCCGATGTCTCCTCCTGCGAGGAGTCGCTGGAGCCCATGCGTTCCGTCGCCCTGCCCCTGTCCCGGCCTGTTTGGGCGCCGCTCTTGGTGGCCCTGGCGGCAGCAGCTGTCATCGCCTGGCCGGGACGCGGCGCCGGCGACTCGGCCGAGCTGGGCACACTACTGGCGGCCGCCCGCAGCGCCCTCGTCGCCAGCCCGCACCTTCCTGCCAAACTCGATCCCGGCCTGGCAGCGGAGGCGCAGACCGGTGAGCAGGTACGGGTGGTCGTCCGCTCCACGCCGGGAGCGCGCGCTCAGGTCGAGGCGGCGGTGGCAGGCCTCGGCGGTGCGGTGGAGGTAGGGGGCGGCGACTGGCTGCAGGCGGTGGTGCCGTCGGCGGCGCTGGAGGACCTGGTGCATCTGCCGTTGGTGGTGCGGGTAGACAGGCCGCTGCCCATGCTCCCCGCCGGGCCGGTGAGCGAAGGTTTCCGGACCATCGCCCTGGAGCCGGTGCCGCCCTTCCCGGGCGCCGGTGCAGGGGTGAAGATCGGCATCATCGACTCCTTCGGCGACTACCAGCGGCTCGTAGGCAGCGAGCTGCCGCCGCCGGAGCGGCTGGTATACCGTAGCTTCACGCCCAACCCCGGCCAGAGCCGCCACGGCACCGCCGTGGCCGAGGTGGTGTACGACGTCGCCCCCGGCGCCACCCTCTACCTGGCCGAGGCGACCACCGTCCCCGAGGTGGCAGCAGCGGTGGACTGGTTACTGTCCCAGGGAGTGCAGGTGATCAACATGTCCCTGAACGCGCCCTTCGCGCCGCCCAGCAACGGGAACGGCATCGACGCCGCGACGGCAGAGAAAGCGGCCCGAGCCGGCGCTGTCTGGGTCAACGCCGCCGGCAACTTCGGCAACAAGCACTGGCTCGGCCCCTGGAGCGACCCCGATGGCAACGGCGTGCTCAACTTTCCCGGCGGCACGGAGGCGAACCGGGTGACTGTGCCCGCCCGCCAGCCCGCCGGCTTCATGATCGTGCTGCGCTGGGACGACACCTGGGGCGGAGCCTGCAACGACTACGACCTGGCCGTGAGCTGGAACGACCCTACCTACGGTCCGCAGGTGGTGACTGCCGCGGGCACGCAGGACTGCAGCCCCGGGGCCCAGCCGGTGGAGATAGCGGCGGGCACGGCTGTCTCCGCCGATGGCACCCTCGCTGTGAGCGTGCGGAGGCGGCCCGGCGCGCAGCCCAGGCAACTGGAGCTATTCGCCTGGGGCGGGCCGCTCCAGGTCAGCGAGCCCCTGCGCAGCGTGGCCCCGCCCGCCGATAGTGTCAACGCCCTGGCTGCCGGCGCTGCCGCCAGCTGGGACCCGGGCCACCTCCAGCCCTACAGCGGTCGTGGCCCTGCCTGGACGGGCGTGGTGAAGCCGGATTTCGTAGCGCCCGACGTGGTTACCACCGCCACCTTCGGGCCCATGGGCTTCGCCGGCACCTCGGCGGCGGCACCCCACCTGGCGGCGGTGGTGGCCCTGGTGAAGCAGGCGTACCCATCCTGGGGGCTGGCTGAGGTGCGGGCGTACCTGAGGGAGCGCGCCCTCGACCTGGGCATGCCCGGCACCGACAATGACTACGGCTACGGCCTGGTGTACATGGGCGGCGGGTCGCCCTTCGGCCCGCCCCAGCCGCCGGCCGGGCCCGTCATCCACCCTCTGGACGACGCCCGGGCCTGGATAACCTGGGGCGCACCGGCCGAGGCCACGACTTACCGCATCTGTCGAAGCCCATCGCCTCTCTTCGACTCCGGCGTGGCCTGTATGGACATGGCCGCCTCGGCCTACAGCTTCGCGGTGATCGATGTGCCCCAGCGCGATCTGGAGACGTGGTACTACCGCCTACAGGCCTGCAACCCCTTCGGCTGCTCGGCGCCCGTCGCCGCCGGCGGCATAGTGCGACGCCAGTGGCCCGGACCTGACGGCTGGGACTTTTACATGACCGCCTCCACTTACGCCGGCTACGCTGTCGTCAAGGCCCGCAACCTGCGCGGCGCGGGCACGGCCGACCTGGAGCTGTACCAGGGGCTGCAGGGGTTTCCGGGTGCGCAGCTCAGGCGCGTATGCAGCGGCCTGCCCCCCGGTGGGCAGTGCGAGGCCTCGTGGCCAGGAGCCGGTTTCGTGAGCGTGGCCCAGGCGCTCGGGCCGTGGCGGGTGGGCGCCGGCCTCCTCGCCCCCTGATGCCGTAACTGCCCGCCCAATACAGCGCGAGAGCGAGAGCCTACTCATATCGTCTACCTGCAGTGTTATGTCAACAACCTGGCCACTTCGGTGAAGGGGGGCTGGTCGCTCGTAGAACGTGGGGGGTCAGGCTTGCTCAGCGAACCGGTCGAGGACGGCTATGGCCTGCGGCGCCACCTCTTTGCAGGCGTTGCAGCGGATGCAACGCGCCTGGTCGATCCGGTAAGAGCCGTCCTCCTTCACGATGGCCTGAGTGGGGCAGATGTCGGCCGCCCTCGGCAGGGCTTCGTCCTGGGCCACGACCTCGTACCGGACCAGACCGCGGCACGCCTTGGCAGGGCACCGCTTGCGCACCAGGTGCTCCTGCAGCTCATCCTGGAACAGGTCCAGCAGCGAGAGGATGATGGTGGGCGCTGCCTGTCCGTGGGCGCAGTTGGCGTTGCGCATGGCGTCGGGCAGCAGGCGCATGAGAGGCACGTCCTCTGGCCTTCCGCCGCCTTCGGATATCCGCCGCAGCATCTCCTGCAACCGCCGAGTGCCACCGAAGCATGTCGTGCAACGGCCGCAGGACTCGTCCTCGGCGAACCACTCGAAATAAAGGGCCAGGTCGACCACGCACGAAGAGTCGTCCAGCACCACCAGCCCGCCCGCGCCCATGAGCATGCCGATCTCGCGGAAGGGCTCAGGCTCCAGGGGCAGCCCGTCCTGGGCCAGGATGCGCGAGGCCGGGGCCACGCCCGAAAGGGGCCCGCCGGGCTGGAGCCCCTTCAGCTTGCGCCCCTCGGGCGGGCCGCCTCCGGCCACCATTATCACGTCGCGGACGGGCGTGCCCAGTGGCACCTCCAGCACGCCCACCCGCTGCACCTGGCCAGAGAGGCTAAACATCTTGGTGCCCTTGTTCCGTTCGCTGCCCACTGAGGCATACCAGCCGGCACCGTGCCGCAGGATGAGGGGCACATTGGCGTACGACTCCACGTTGTTGACGTTTGTAGGCTTGGCAAACACGCCCGCCTGGGCGGGATAGGGCGGGCGGATCTTGGGCATCCCGCGCACGTCCTCCAGCGACGATATGAGGCCTGTCTCCTCGCCGCAGACGTAGCTGCCGGCGCCACGCACCACCTCCAGGTCGCACGAAAGCCCGGAGCCGAGGACGTTTTCGCCCAGGAGGCCCCGCTCCCGCGCCTGCTCCACCGCCTTGCGCATGCGCTCCACCGGCAGCGGGTACTCGTCGCGGATGTAGATGTAGCCGTAAGAGGCGCCGGTAGCCCAGGCGGCGATGAGCATTCCCTCGATGAGCAGGTGCGGGTCGCCCTCCATGAGGCTGCGATTGACGAAAGCCCCAGGGTCGCCCTCGTCGGCGTTGCAGATGAGGTACTTGGGCGAGCCCCGGGCCTGGCGCAGGAAGTCCCACTTGCGCCCGGTTGGGAAGGCGGCGCCGCCGCGACCCCACAGTCCCGAGTCCAGGACCTCCTTTATGACTTCCTCCGGGGTCATGCTCAGGGCCTTGGCCAGCCCCTCGTACCCGCCCCGGGCGATGTAGTGGTCTATCTCCTCGGCCCCCACGTGGCCCACGTTGGCCATCAGCCGCCGCACCTGCAGGCGCATCCAGTCGCTCTGGGCCAGGTCGGGCAGCCCTTCCACCGGCGTGCCGCGGTAACCCTCCATGCGCTCCTCTTCGTAAAGGACCACGCCCAGGGCCAGCTCCGGCAGCACCCTGGCCTCGCCCAGCACAGCGTCCAGCAGGCGGGGGACCTGGTCAGCGGTGACGCGGCCATACAGGACACGGGGCAGGCCGGGCAGGTGAACGTCCACCACCGGGTCGGCGAAGCACAGGCCGGGGCAGCCGACTATGAGGACGTCAGCTTCGGCGCCGCGACGCGAGAGCTCCTCGCGCAGGGCGGCCAGGGTCTCGTCGGCACCAGCGGCGCGGGTGCAGGTAGCAACGGCCACGCGGAACAGGGGACGCTCTGGCCGGGCCACCGCCTCCCAGACAGGGCGGGCCGCCTCCTGCAACCGTCGATAGGCTTCCAACGGGGCGGCCATGCTAGGCCCTCCGCGCCTCCTCCTTGAGCCGTCGCGCCAGCTGGATGGCGTCGGTCACAGTGAGGGGACCGATGTAGCGGCCGTTGAGACGCACCAGAGGCGCAAGATGACAGGTACCGTCGCACTGCACGAGCCGCAACCCCAGGGCGCCGTCCGGGGCTGACTCGTTCATGCCGCAGCCGAACTCGGCCTCCAAGGCGAGCCGGATGTTGCGGGAGCCCTTGAGCAGGCAGGCGGGGCCGCTGCACCACTGGACCTCGACCCTGGGCGGCGGCTCGGTCCGTATCTCCGAATAGAAGGTCAAGACGCCGTAAATCATGGCTGGCGTCGTTTTGAACTTAGCGGCCAGGAAGGGGATGGCCTCCTTGGGCACGTAGCCCAGCTCGTGCTGGATGCGGTGCAGGGCCTCCAGCATCTGGGCGCGGTCGGGCTCCACGTCATCCAGCAGTGCCTGCACGCGGGCCACGAGGCCAGTGTCGTCGGCAATGAAGTCGATGGGAGTGAAGCGGGAGGAGTGGCGCGAGGTCAGTCCCATGGCCGTTCCCCAACATTGTAATTGCCTTCACCAACGCCGGGCAAGGGCAGGGGGCAGCCCTTCTGCCTGGGGGGCGGACAGCCTATACTGGGCCATGTGAGCGCCGTGGACGGGCTGACGCGGGGCTGGCTGCGCAGCGGCCGCCTCTGGCTGGGGTTGGTGGGCACCGCCCTCTTCCTGGGCCTCTTTTTCGCCCGCACCGACCTGGGGGAGCTGTGGGACGCCCTGCGCACCGCCGATTACCGCTGGGCCTTGCCCGCCGTAGCCCTCTGGTTCGTTTCGGCCTGGTTCCGCAGCCTGCGCTGGGGGTTGCTGCTGCGCCACCTGGCCCAGCTGGGTACGATGGCCCTCTATCCGGTGCTGGTCATCGGCTATATGGCCAACAACCTGCTGCCCGCGCGCCTCGGCGAGGTAGTGCGGGCCTACATAATGGGCCAGCGCCACGGCCTCAGCAAGATGGCCGTGCTGGGCACCATCGCTGCCGAAAGGCTGGTGGACGCGGTGGTGCTGCTCGCCCTCATGGCCACGGCTGCGGCTTTCGTGGGCCTGGAAGGCCACCTCCGCGTCCTCTCCCTGTTAGCGGCGGCGGTGGTGGTGGGCGCCTTCGCCGTCGTCCTCTGGGCGGCGTCCCACCGGGGAGCGGTGGAGACGGCGCTGGGGTTCTTGCTACGGCCCCTGCCCGGCCCCCTTGCCGCGCGCATACAGGGCGCAGTGGACTCTTTCCTGGCCGGGACGCAGGCCCTGCGTTCGCCCCGGCTCCTGGCCGGCGTGGCCGCCACCGGAGGCGTCGCCTGGCTACTGGAGGCGACCATGTACTACCTGGTGGGCCGCGCCTTCGACCTGCGAGAGGGGTTCGCCATCTATCTGGTGCTGGCGGGCGCGGCCAACCTGGCCATTACCGTGCCGTCCACGTCCGGAGGAATCGGGCCTTTCGAGTGGGCCTCGCGGGAGGTACTGGTGGCAGCCGGGGTGGCCAGCGGCGCCGCCTCGGCCTATGCCCTGGCGCTGCACGGCCTGTTGCTGGTGCCTGTCATCGTGGCGGGGCTGGTGTTCCTGTGGGCAGTCCAGCTGTCGCCGGCCAGAGTGCTGGCGCCGGCCCGAGAAGTGACCATGGAGGTGAGGGAGTGAGCCAGGCGCCACGACGCGTCGGCATCATTGGCGGCGGGGTGGCGGGGCTCACCGCCGCCTACCGACTGCTCCAGCGCGGCCACGAGGTGCACGTGTTCGAGGCCGGCGATAGCTGGGGAGGCCTGGTGCGGACGTTCGACGTGGGCGGCGGGCGCCTGGAGTGCTTCTACCACCACATCTTCACCACCGACACCACCATCGTGGCCTTGCTGCGCGAGCTGGGCCTTTCGCCGCGCCTGGTGTGGCGGGACTCGAAGGTGGGCATCTACTACCAGGGTCGCCTGTACCCCTTCGTGACGCCCATCGACCTCCTGCGCTTCACGCCCGTGGGCCTGGTAGACCGGGTGCGTCTGGGGCTCATGGGCCTCTACCTCAGGCGGCAGAGCGATGGCCAGCGCTTCCAGAGCGTCACCGCCCGCGAGTGGGTGTCGCGCTTCGCCGGCGAGCGCAACTGGCAGGTGGTGTGGGGCCCGCTCTTTCGCGGCAAGTTCGGCGACATGGGCGACCAGGTGAGCATGATCTGGCTCTGGAACAAGGTCCGCCTGCGTTTCTCGTCCCGCCGCGGCGGCCCGCTGCAAAAGGAGGTCCTCGGATACCTGCTGGGCTCGTTCGGCCTCATGGTGGACGAGCTGGTGGCCCGAGTGCGCGCCCTGGGCGGGCACCTGCATGCGTCCACGCCCGTCGAGCGGGTGGCAGTGGACGACGGCCGCGCCACTGGCCTGCGCCTGGCCAGCGGCACCTTCGTGCCCTGCGACGCGGTGGTGGCCACAGTGGCCAACCGCATCTTCCTGCGCCTGGTGCCGGAGCTGCCGGAGGACTACGCCGCCCTCTGCCAGGGCATCCCCTACCAGGACGCCCTCTGCATGGTGCTGGCCCTGCGCCGCCCGCTGAGCCGCTTCTACTGGCTGAACATCAGCGACCGCAGCTTCCCCTTCCTGGCCCTGGTGGAGCACACCAACTTCATCGGGCCGGAGAACTACGGGGGGCACCACGTCCTCTACATCTCCAACTACCTGGAGAAGGGACACCCCTACTTCGCCATGAGCGAGGAGGAGTTATGGGCCGAGTACCGGCCGTACCTGGCCCTAATCAACCCCGAGTTTGACGACTCCTGGGTGGTGGGGCGCTGGGTCTTCAGGGGGCCCGATGCCCAGCCCGTGTTCACGGTGGAGAACGCAGGCAAGGTGCCGCCCCATCGCACGCCCATCACCGGCCTGTATCTGGCCAACATGTCGCAGATCTTCCCCGAAGACAGGGGTCAGAACTACAGCATCCGTCTGGGCGAGCAGGTGGCCTCGCTGGTGGCCCAGGACCTGGCGTCGGTCTCGGCCTATGTCATCTAGGGCCGGGCGGCGGCACCGTCCGCGGGAAGAAGACCACCTCGTCCACCGATCCGCACCAGGGGCAGCGGGCCCAGACGTCATCCTGGCGGTTCATGGGGGCCGGCGGCACGCGGTCGCGCAGGTAGCGGCCCCAGTTCTCCCACGTCTGCGGCCGTCCCAGGCTGCGCAGGAAGTCGGCGATGGCGTCCCCGAGCTTAGGCCGGGCGATGTCCCGGTAGACCTCCGGGAACCACCACCGCAGCGGATAGTGATAGGGCGGCTGGTAGGAGTCCTGGTATGCCTGCATGGCCGAAGCGCTCTCGTATGCCAGGATCACCACCGCCCCCTGCGGCGGGGCCTGGAACCCCTGCCCGGGGGTGACGTAGCGCAGGTTGCGGTACTCGCGCAGGTACCACTGCCACGGCCAGGCGTAGGCCGTGTCCACCACCAGGGGCAGGTCGCGTCCCTGCCCCGACTGCTCGGCCAGCTGTGCGATGCGGGCGGCTACGTCCGGCACTGCCGGCGACGTCTGGGTATAGACGAGCATCTCCCGGGGCACGTCGCCGTACTGGAAGGAGGCAGTGACGCCGGTCTTGATGCCGAAGAGCACCAACGGCGCCACCGTCGCCAGGGCCGCGGCAGCATATGCCCGCGAGGCGAAGAGGGGGAGCAGCGCGACCGCAGCCGTAGCGGCCATAAGGATGCCTTTCGCTTCCAGGGCCCAAGGCGCGTAGACGGCCAGACCCGCCCCCAGGGCCATTGTCCCCGCGCCCCACAGCAGGCGGCCCCTCGCTCCGTCCCGCCAGGCGCGCGGCAGCAGGCGCCCGAGGGCATAGCCCGCCAGCAGGCACAGGGGCAGGGCCAGGTGGGTAGTGAGCCACGGCATCTTCTCTCCCATGAGCGAGTAGGCGAACAGGGCCCCGCCCACCCAGAAGCACAGGAAGCGTTCGAACTGGTCGCCCTGGACCGTCGTATACAGGGCCAGGCCAGCGATGGGAACCAGAAAGGCCAAACGGTCGTGCCCCAGCGACGGGTCGTAGCCTTTGGCCCCGAAGAAGGCCAGCAGAGAGAAGGCAGCTATGGCCGTCAGCAGCCACGACGTCGCGCCACCCCGCAGGCAGTAGTACAGCAGGGCCAGTCCACCCACCAGCAGCGGCAGGTACTCGTAGGCGGGCAACACCACCAGGTAGTAGTAATCGGGCTGGTTGCCTCGACGGAAGCTGTGCTGGGCGATCCAGTAGTCCAGCGAGCCCCAGATGCCCGAGCCGAAGCCGTCGCTGTTGGTAAAGAAGGTGGTGTACAGGAGCACGTAGGGGAGATAGAAGGCGGCGGCGGCCAGCAGCCAGCGTCGGCGGTCCCAAGCCAGGCCCACGGCCACCGTGGCCACCAGCAGCGCTGCTACCGTAACCGTGGCGATGACGTACTCCAGGGCCACGCCCCGGAACCAGAGGAACCGCTCCCAGACTACCTGCGATAGCCGAGCGTCGTCCAGGCCGAGGGCCGAGAGGGGCATCTGCACTGCCGGGGCGAACTGCGGCGCGGACAGGGTACCGAGCACCACCATGAGGTCGGCAGCACGGTGCCAGGAGGCGAGGCCCCACCTCTCCCGGAGCCGGCGAGTGAAAGGCCACAGCGCTGCCACCGCCCAGGCGAAGGCGACGAAAAAGGCCAGCACCACGGCCGAGCCGAGGCCGTTGAGCTGACGGCGCTCCACCACCTGGTCCCAGAAGTGCTGCGCCAGCCAGAGCTCCAGGAACAGCAAGAAGATGGCCAGGTGGATGTAGGTCGTCTCCATGGTGGCAAAGCCCAGCCCCAGCGCCAGGGCAGCCAGCGTCAGGTAGATGGCGCTTCCCCCGTCCACATACCGCCACATGCACACCACCAGCGCCAGGGTGAGGAAGGCGATCAGCATGTCGTCGCGATTGAAGCGGCTGAAATACACCAGCACCGGAGAGAGGGCGATGAGCGCTCCCGCGGCCAGGGCGCCCGTACTCCCCAGGCGTCCCCGCAGGGCGTAAGGCAGCAGGACCAGCAGCGAGCCAGCCACGGCCGTCGGCACCCGCGCCGTGAAGTCGCTAGCGCCCAGCAGGAGATAGGTGAGGGCGGTGAGGAAGAACTTGAGGGGGCCGTGCATCATGGGCAGGTGCTCGTAGGTGCCGTCGTGATAGAGAAGGTACGAGAAGAAGGCGTGCAGGGTCTCGTCGTGATGGAGGGCGCGAGAGCCCAAGTCCCAGAAGCGTAGCCCGGCACCTGCCGCCAGCACGGCCAGCCAGGCCAATAACTCGGGCGTAACGGTGACGCGGGCCGAAAGGGCCCGCTCCAGCAGCGGGACCGTCGCCGGAGCAGTGGCAGTCTCCTGCCTCATCATGTCCGCACCATCACCTGCACTTCCCAGGTGTCAGCCGGGCCATACGGCTCCCGCAAAAGCAGCCACCGCCAGACACCGAGGCCGTCGATGCCGCGCCAGCGCCAGTTCTGGGCCACGGCCCGGGCAGGGCCCAGAGGCGCGAAGCCCCGCGGGGCAGGCGAGCCCTCTTCGGTCACATATACGCTGGACTCGCTGGGGGGGTCGCCTACCACCAGGGGCAGGTGGCGGAGCCGCCAGCC